>NZ_BAAANY010000017.1:152439-168467 GCF_039530045.1 Fodinicola feengrottensis
GGCTTACAACCGCAAACCCCTATTTCTTCGCGGCCCGCTTGCGGGGCTTCTTGAAGCCGGCATCCTTCGTGGCCTGGGCCTTCTCGAGCAGCTCGGTGGCATGAGCCATCCCGAGCATGCTGTCTTCCATGCCGGCCAGCATCCGAGCCAGCTCGCGGGCGCGGCCGTCGTCGTCCAGCCAGCGTACGGACGAGGTGGTCACTGATCCGTCGGAGTCCTTGTCCACCACCAGATGCCGGTCCGCGAAGGCGGCCACCTGGGGAAGGTGGGTGACGACGAGAACCTGGTGCGAGCGGGCCAGTCGGGCGAGGCGGGCGCCGACCTCGACGGCGGCCTTGCCGCCGACGCCGGCGTCGACCTCGTCGAAGACCAGCGTCGACGTGCTGCCGGCGCCGGCCAACACGACCTCCACGGCGAGCATGACTCGGGACAGCTCACCGCCGGAGGCGCCGCGCTGCAGCGGAAGGGGCGGCGAGCCGGGGTGCGGTTGGAGGGAGATCTCGATCTCGTCGATGCCGTCCGAACCGACCGAGACCTCGCGGTCGTCGACGACGACGGACGGGCCGTCAGGGCGGGCGTCAACGTACGAGACGGAGGCCGTCACCCGGGCGTGTGGCATCGCGAGGCCGGCGAGCTCGGCGGTGACCGCGGTGCCGAAGTCGGCGGCGGCGGACAGCCGAGCGGCGGACAGCTTGATCGCGCTGCTGGCCACCTCGTCGTGCAGTTTGGCCACCTCGGTGCCGAGCGCGGCGAGCGCCTCGTCGGAGGAATCCAGGCCGTCGAGCTGCTCGCGGGCCCGGTCGGCCCAGCCGGGCAGCTCGTCAGGCTCGCTCACATAGCGGCGGGCGACGGTGGCCAGCCGGGCACGGCGCTCCTGCACCCACTCCAGGCGGGCCGGGTCGCCTTCGATGCCGTCCGCATACGTGGCGAGGTCCGTGCTCAACTCGCCGACCAGCGCGGCCAGCTCGTCGCCGCGGCCGGCCAGCGCGGCCAGCTCCGGGTCGTCGCCGGCGGCGGTCGCCAACGCTCGCCGGGCCGCGTCCAGCAGGCCGGTCACGTCGACGGCGTCCATGGCCGTCGAGGAAGGGTCCCCGGCCAATGCCTGGTGGGCGGTCATCGCGGCCGTACGCAGACCGTCGGCGTGCTCCAGCCGAAGCGCTTCGGCGCGCAGCTGCGCATCCTCGCCGGGCTGCGGGTCCAACTGCTCGATCGCGGTCAGGCCGACCCGCAAATACTCTGCTTTCTCGGCCAGCTCGCCGGCCCGCGCGGTCCGGTCGGCAAGGTCGGCGGCGGCTTCCCGCCAGCGCTTGTACGCCTCGCGGTGCACCTCGGCAAGGTCGCTGACCTCGGCGCCGCCGTACGCGTCGAGGGCGGCCCGTTGCTCGGTCGGTCGCAGCAACCGCACCTGATCCATCTGGCCGTGCACGGTGACGGCCAGCTCGCCAATGTCCGCGAGCACTCCGGCCGGCACCGACCGGCCGCCCAGGTGCGCCCGCGAACGGCCCTCCGGTGACACCGAACGGGACAGCACGAGAGTGCCATCGTCGTCAGCCTCGGCGCCAGCGTCCTCGGCGCGGGACAAGATGGCCCGCGCCTTCGCGGACTTCTTGCTCAGGCTCAGCCGGCCCTCGACCAGCGCGCGCTCGGCGCCTCGGCGCACCCGACCCGCGTCGGCGCGACCGCCGAAGAGCAGGTCAAGGGCGGTGACGACCATGGTTTTCCCAGCACCGGTCTCGCCGGTCACCACGGTCAGACCGTCGGACAGGTGGAGCTCGGCGTCGTCGATCACCCCGAGCCCGCTGATGCGGACTTCCTCCAGCACAAGCCCGAGGTTAGCGGCTCGCTCTCACCATTTCGCGCCCATCCCCGTCGCCACGCCCAACCGCCACTGTCCGTACAGATGTACGACTACCCGCAGTAGTCGCCGACACCGCCGCGGAGCAGCGCGTAAGCGTGGTTGACCGCGGCCACTGCCTCGGGATAGAGATCCTCGGTCGTACGACCACCGGCGACCTGCGCCCAGTTGTCGAGGCCGAGCCGGCGGGTGGTGATCAGGATCTGGTTCGCGACCAGGCCAGCAGTCACCCGATGCGGACCAGGACCGCAGGCCTCCACGAGGGCGTCCCGCAACAGCTCCACGCCCTCGATCGAGTACGCCAGCAGCGCGTTGGCCAGGCTCTCGGTGTTGTAGAGCAACCGCTGGAAGGCGATCACCTGCGGCCGGTCGCTGATGCCGGTGACCGGATCCCGGTCGGCCAGCAACCGCAGCTGGTGCCGGTGCAACGCGTCCAGCGGTGACTCCCCCGCGGAACGGCCGCGGACCACCTGCGCCGGCTCGGCCCGGTGATCGTCGATCCGGTCCAGGATCAACTCATCCTTGCTCCGGAAGTACTTGAACAGCGTCGGCTTGGACACCTCAGCGGCCGCCGCCACGTCGGCGACCGAGACGGCGTCGTACCCCCGCGCGAGGAACAACTGGATGGCGGCGTCCGAGATCGCCTGCCTGGTGCGCTGCTTCTTACGTTCACGCAAGCCGAGGTCCGAGGTCATGACGGTCATCATAGCGCTACCCAGACAAATACTTGGTTGTGTTAGTTTCTTAACTGAGTTAATCTAATGAAGTCTTGAGGAGATGACATGCCTGACACTGATGTGATCGTGGTGGGGGCCGGGCCGACCGGCCTCATGCTGGCCCGTGAGCTGCGGCTGGCCGGCGTACGGGTAGAGGTGCTTGAGCAGCTGGCCGCGCGAGCGATCCAGTCCAAGGCCGGCGGCCTGCACAGCCGTACGACCGAGGTGTTCCGGCTGCGCGGGCTGATGGACCAGATGCAGGCCCGCGCGCAGGACCGGGCGCCGGTCGGCGGCCACTTCGCCGGGCTGGCGACGCCGCTCGATTTCGCCGCGCTGGACACCCACAGCCCGTACATCGTGGCGACGCTGCAGCTCGACGTGGAAGACATCCTGGAGACCGAGCTGGCCGGCTTCGGGACGACTGTTCGGCGCGGGCACGAGCTTGGCTCGGTCGACCAGGACGACACTGGCGTACGCGCGCAGGTGGCTGGCCCGGACGGCACGTACGAGCTGACGGCCAAGTTCCTGGTCGGCTGCGACGGCGCCCGCAGCGCGGTCCGCAAAATGCTCGGAATCCCCTTCACCGGGCTGGCCGGCAAGGCATCGATGGTGCTGTCGGACATACGACTGGAGGGCGTCACGCTGCCCTCGCGGCGCGGCCACTTCTCCGACCACATCACCAGGCGCGGCGACCACGTCGCGATCCTGTCACCGCTGCCTGGCGGCCTCTACCGACTGATGTTCGGTGGCGACGCGCAGCTGGACAAGGACCGCACCGCGCCGGTCACAGAAGAAGAGATCCAGGAGGTGCTGGACGGCGCTTATGGACCGGGAGTACGGCTGCTGGAGGTCCGGGCGGCGTCGCGTTTCAGCGACGCGTCGCGGCAGGCCGAGCGCTATCGGGAAGGTCGCGTGCTGATCGCCGGCGACGCGGCGCACATCCACCTGCCGACCGGCGGCCAGGGCCTCAACCTCGGCATCCAGGACGCCTTCAACCTGGGCTGGAAGCTGGCCGCGACGGTCCGCGGCGACGCACCGGACGGGCTGCTCGACACGTACCACGTCGAGCGTCACCAGGTCGGCGCGCGCGTCTTGCAGAACACCCGGGCGCAGGGCGCGCTGATGGCCGCCTCCGAACCGGTCACCATCGCCCTGCGGGACCTGATCACCGAGTGGCTAGCGGTCCCTGAGCTGAACAAGAAGGTCGCCGCCATGATCAGCGGCCTGGACATCCACTACCAGCTGGGCGACGCGAACCCGCTGGTCGGGACGCGGATGCCCGACCTCGAGCTGGAAACCGCCGACGGCACGCGCTGGTTCAGCGACCTCACCCACGACGGCCGTGGAGTCCTCGTCGACTTCACCGGCACTCTCGAGCCGCCCGGCTCCGAGCGGGTACGACACGTCGTCGCCAAACCGCATGAGGGCCTGGACGCGCCAGCCGTGCTGGTACGACCGGACGGCTACATCGCGTCGCTCAGCGACTCACCCGACCTCACTCGCTGGTTCGGCTGAACTCGCGTACGACCGACTCGGTGCTGGCCTCGGCGGCCTTGACGAATCGCAGCAGCAGGCTCAGCTGCTCCTCGTCGAAGTCGCCGAGGTCGTCCCGGTGCCGCTGGTTGAGCGGGTCGTAGTACGCGCCGACCCGGTTGATGCTGTCCTGATCCGGCTCGATGAGAATCCGCCGCCGGTCGGTCGGGTCCGGGACCCGCCGGAGGTAGCCGGCGGCCTCCAGCCGGTCGACCATTCGGGACGCGGAGCCAGAGGTCAGGTTCACCCGTTTGGCCAGCACGCTGGCGGTCGCCGGACCGTCGTGCGCAAGCGCGTAGAGGCACTGCAGATCCGACGTGGTGACCCCCATCCGGTCCGCGATCAGCCCGTTCAGCTGGGCGAGCGGCACCTGCCAGCCCGGCAACGCGGCGACCAGCTCGGTCACCAACGCCTCCCGGCGCGCCTGGTTTGACATCGACCCACTCCCCTTTTACTGTGTCACGCAGTTGCTGCGCCACACAGTCAATGCGCGGCGCAGACGTATTATCGCACTCGCCGCCTTCAGGGAGACAACGTCGTGCCACCTCCGTCCCACCGGACCCTCGCCCTGCTCGTCCTGCTGCTCGCCACCTTCGTGGACCTCGTCGGCGCCACCGTCCTGCAGGTAGTGCTGCCGGCGATCCGGCAGGACCTGACCGCGAGCCCAGCTCAGCTGCAGTGGATCGTCGCCGGCTACACCCTCGCGTTGGCGCTGGGCATGATCCCCGGCGCGCGGCTTGGCGACCTGCTCGGTCACAAGCGGGTGTTCGCCGCCGGAATGGCCGGTTTCGGGATCACGTCGGCCATCTGCGCCCTCGCGACCACCCCGAACCTGCTGATCGCCGGGCGGGTGCTGCAGGGGCTCGCCGCCGCCGCGATGATCCCGCAGGTGATCTCGCAGCTCCAGGTCATGTACGAGCCGGCCGAACGCGGCGGCCCGATGGCCGCCTTCACCACCATCACCTCGCTGGCCGCGGCCGGCGGCCCCATCCTCGGCCCGCTGCTGCTGGCCTGGGGTTCGACCTGGCGGCTGACCTTCTGGGTGAATGTCCCGATCGCCGCTCTCGCACTCATCGCGTGTTTCGCACTGCTGCCGGACAGCCGTTCGCCGGACACCGGCCGCATCCGTCTCGACCTGCCCGGTCTCGCGCTGTCCAGTGCCGGCCTGGTGCTGGTGCTCTGTCCGCTCATCGACATCGCGAACGCCGGCGGCCGGTCGGTGTGGACGTACGTGTGCATCGCCGCAGGTCTCGCGGTGCTCGGCTGTTTCGTCGCGTACGAGCGAAAAATCGCTTCGCCGCTGCTGGAGACCGCGCTGTTCCGATTTCGTTCGCTGCGCGGCGGCCTGCTGACGCTGCTGCTGTTTTTCGCTCCCACTGTGGGATTTTTCGTCACCTTCATGATTTTCCTGCAGACCGGCGTGGGAATGAGTCCGCTGCACGCGGGGCTGACCATGGTGGTCTGGTCGCTCGCGGTGGCGGTGACTGCCGGCCTTTCCGCTGGCGTCCTGCTGCCCCGGATCGGCCGGCTGGCCGTGCAACTTGGCCTGGTCGTGATGGCATTCGGGTTTGTGGTGATCGCGTACGTTTCAGCCAGCGCCACCGCCCACACCACCTGGACCGATTTCATCGTCGGCGCATTGGTGGGCGGTGCCGGGATGGGCCTGGTGATCGCGCCGCTGCTCACGCTGACGCTCAACGACGTGCCGGTGAGCGACGCCGGATCCAGCTCAGGGCTCTACAACACCGCCAACCAACTGGCGGCCGCTGTCGGAGTGGCGGTGGTGGGCACGTTCTTCTTCACTCAGGTCAACCCGCGTAGCGTCGATCAGGCCCGCGCGTACGGCAGCGCACTCGCCACCACCCTCTGGCTCGGCATCGGCATGCTCGCCCTGGCGCTGGCCGCCACCTTCCTGCTTCCCCGCCGCTTCGCGACCGCGCCCCAGCCCGAGGAACCAGTCCGCCAGGACGCCTGAGGGCCATGTCGTATTTCCGCCAGCCAGGGCCTCTACCGCGAGCGATCCTAGAGACATGTACGAGGACGTGGAGCGGTGCGTACGGGCGGTGCAGTCGAAGGACGCACGGTTCGACGGCTGGTTCTTCACCGCGGTGCTCACCACCGGGATCTACTGCCGGCCGAGTTGCCCGGTGGTGCCGCCCAAGGTCCAGAACATGCGCTTCTACCCGAGCGCGGCGGCGGCTCAGCAAGCCGGTTTCCGGGCCTGCAAACGCTGCCGCCCGGACGCCAGCCCGGGCTCACCGCAGTGGAACGAGCGGGCCGATCTGGTGGCCCGTGCGATGCGGCTGGTGGCCGACGGCGTGGTTGACCGTGACGGCGTCCCGGGGCTGGCCGCCCAGCTCGGCTACAGCGTGCGGCAGATCCAGCGGCAGCTGCTCGCCGAGCTGGGCGCCGGGCCGTTGGCGCTGGCCCGGGCCCAGCGGGCGCAGACCGCACGGCTGCTGATCGAGACCAGCCAGCTGCCGATGTGCGATGTCGCCTTCGCGGCCGGGTTCGCGAGCGTACGGGCTTTCAACGACACGGTAAGGGAAATCTTCGCGCTCACCCCGACCGAGCTGCGGGTCCGCTCCAGCCGGCGAAACGCGGCGCCGACGCAGGGATCACTCTCGCTGCGGCTGCCGTTCCGTGCGCCACTGTGCCCGGACAACCTGTTCGGGCACCTCGCCGCGACCGGGGTGCCGGGCGTCGAAGAGTGGCTGGACGGCGCGTACCGGCGCACCCTGCGGCTCCCGCATGGGCACGCCATCGCGGAGCTGCGGCCGTGTCCCGACCACATCGCCTGCCAGCTCACCCTCACCGACCTACGGGATCTGTCGACCGCCATCAGCCGCTGCCGGCGGCTGCTGGACCTGGACGCCGACCCGATCGCCGTCGACGAACAGCTGCGTACGGACCCGGACCTCGCGCCGCTGGTCGACAAGAATCCTGGCCGGCGGGTGCCGCGTACGGTCGACGGTGCCGAGTTCGCCATCCGGGCGGTGCTCGGCCAGCAGGTTTCGACGCAGGCGGCTCGTACGCACACGGCCCGGCTGGTCACCGCGTATGGCGACCCGATCGACGATCCCATCGGCGGCCTCACGCACCTTTTCCCGGAGCCCGCGGCACTGGCCGACGCCGACCCGGCGACCCTCGCGATGCCGCAGACCAGGCGAAACTCTGTCACCGGGCTGGCGGCCGCGCTGGCCGACGGCCGGGTGGAGTTGGGTACCGGCAGCGACTGGGACGAGGCCCGCGCCGAGCTGACCGCGCTGCCGGGCATCGGCCCTTGGACCGTCGAGACCATCGCGATGCGCGCGCTCGGCGACCCGGACGCCTTCATCCCGACCGACCTCGGCGTCAAACTCGCGGCCGGCGAACTCGGCCTGCCCACCACGCCGGCCGCGCTGACCGCCCGGGCGGCGGGCTGGCGACCGTGGCGCGCCTACGCCGTGCAGTATTTGTGGGCGACTGGTGACCACCCCATCAACCGGCTTCCCGCCTGACGAAAGGACACTAAGCAAGTGCGTACACACACTGTCGTGGACAGTCCCGTCGGTCCGCTGACTCTGGTCGCTGAGGACGGCACGCTGGCCGGGCTCTATATGGAAAAGCAGCGGCACCTGCCCTCGCAGGAGACTTTCGGGGTGCCTGATCCCGACAGTTTTACCGAGGTGATCCAGCAGCTGAAAGAGTATTTCGCCGGCGATCGTACCGACTTCGACCTGCCGATCGCCTTCGCTGGCACGGACTTCCAGCACACTGTCTGGACGGCGCTGCGAGACATCCCGTACGGCGAGACGGTCTCTTATGGCGAGCTGGCCGAGCGGATCGGCAAACCGACCGCGTCCCGCGCGGTCGGCCTCGCGAACGGCAAGAACCCCATCGGCATCATCGTGCCGTGCCACCGGGTGGTCGGCTCGAAAGGCGACCTGACCGGCTACGGCGGCGGCATCGAACGCAAGCGCTTCCTGCTTGACTTCGAGCGCGACGGCGCCGACACCCTGATCTAGTGTCCTGCCGCAGGACACTAGCCAACCCTCAGTCCGCGCGGCGCCAGCCGTTGACCGGCAGCGCGAACTTGGCCACCAGCCGGTCGGTGAAGGTGCGCTGCTCCAGGCGTACGACCCGGACCGGCTTCGCCGATCGCCGCACCTCCACCACGTCGCCGGGCAGCACGTCGTACGTCCGGCGGCCGTCGCAACACAGCACCGCCGACGCCCGGCTCTTGGCCAGCACCTCGACGGTCAGCACCGAATCGGGAGCGGCGACCAGCGGCCGGTTGAAGAGCGCGTGGGCGCTGATCGGTACGAGCAGGAGGGCGGCCACGTCCGGCGACACCACCGGGCCGCCGGCCGAAAAAGCGTAGGCGGTCGACCCGGTCGGCGTCGCGAGCACGACACCGTCGCAGCCCCACCGGGACAGCGGGTGGTAGTCGACGCTGACCAGCACGTCCAGCATCCGCTCACGGGCCGACTTCTCCACGCTGGCCTCGTTCAGCGCCCAGTCGCGGGCGAGCACCTGCCCGTCGCGCAGCAGCACGACATCGATCGCCAGCCGCTCGTCGACGGTGTACTTCCGGTCGATCACCGCCCCGACGGCCTCGTCCAGGTCGTGCAGCTCGGCCTCGGCCAGAAACCCGACATGCCCGAGGTTGACGCCGATCAGCGGCACCCCGGCGTGCCGAGCCAGTTCGGCGGCCCGCAGCAGGGTGCCGTCGCCGCCGAGCGCGAAGACGATCTCGCTGCTGGCCGCCGCGTCCGGACCGTGCTCCACTCGGTCGGCCTTGACGTGCAGTTCGCTGGCCTCGTCGGTGAGCACCCGCACCTCGAAGCCGGCTTCGACCAGTTGGCCGACGACCTGCTTCGCGCAGGCGAGATTCTCCTGGCGCCCGGTGTGTGCCACCAGCAGCGCGTTGCGGGCCGGCATGCTCAGGATTCCTCCACCACGGCAGCGATCTGATCCGGATCTGGGCCGGGAGCGCCGCACCTCAACCAGAGGAAGAACTCGACATTTCCCGACGGACCCGGCAGCGGACTGCGGATGACGCCGCGGGTGCCCCACCCCATGGTGGCAGCCTCTCGCGCGATTGCCAGCACGACTTCGGCGCGCAGCGCCGGATCGCGCACCACACCGCCGGATCCGAGCCGCTCGCGGCCCACCTCGAACTGCGGCTTCACCATCGGAACAAGGTCGCCGTCCGGTCTCGTACACGCCGTCAAAACCGGCAGGACCAGGCTCAACGAGATGAAGGAGAGGTCGGCGACAGTCAGGTCGACCGGCCCGCCAATCGTCTCCGGCGTCAGGTCGCGAATGTTCGTACGCTCGAAGGTCCGGACCCGAGGGTCCGCGCGGATCACGTCGGCCACTTGCCCGTACCCGACGTCGACACCAACCACCTCAGCCGCGCCCGCGCGCAGCAGTACGTCGGTGAAGCCGCCCGTGCTGGCGCCGGCGTCCAGGCATCGGCGGCCGGTCACGTCAACCTCGAAGGCGGCGAGCGCGCCGGCCAGCTTGTGGGCGCCACGGGACACGTAGTCGGGGCCTTCCGCCCGTACGACAACGGCGGTGTGCTCGTCGACCTTGGTCGCCGGCTTGCCGGCCGCGCGGCCGTCGACCAGCACCGCTCCCTGGGCGATCAGCGCCGCGGCCTGCTCACGGGAGCGGGCGAGGCCACGGCGTACCAGCTCCACGTCCAGCCGAGCCGCCACCGGCTCAGGTCTGGTCGATGGTGGAGAGCGCGTCCTGTAGTGACTTGTGGGCCGCCTCGTAGCGGGTGATGTGCTCGCTGATCGGCAGTTGCTCGATGCCTTCCAGCCGCTTCATGGCCGCGTCGATCGGCGAATCTTCCGCTCGTACGACCGAGGGCCCTGCGGCGGGTGGGCTGGCACTCGCCGCAGCCGGCACCGACGGCAATGGCGCCGGGTCCGTGCCACCGGGCACCTCCGCGGTGGAAACCGGCGAGGACGGCATCGGCGGATCGGGCGTTGGGCCAGGGACCGGCGACGGCGGAGCGGGTGCTGGTGGCTGCGGAGTGGGGATCGGGTCTGGTACGAGCGGACCGGGCACCGGCGGGGCCGGCATCGGACCTGGCCCCGGGTCCGGCGTCGCTGGGCCGGGCACCGGCGGTCGATAGCCGGGCGGCGGGCCGGGCTTGGGCATCGGAATGGTCATGAGGTCGCCGCCGGCGGCGGGGAGCTCACGGTCTTGGCCGGCGAGGTCTTGGCTGGCGCCGTTTTGGCTAGAGCTGTCTTCGCCGGACCTGCCTTCGCGGCTTGGGCGGGCGCCGCCTTGGTGGCGGTCTTCTTCGCCGGAGCCGTCGTCTTGGCAGCCGCTGTCTTGGGAGCCGCTGTCTTGGCCGGCGCCTTCGCGGGGGCCTTCCGGGCCGGGGCGCGCTTGACTGGCGCTTTCACGGCTTCAGCCTCAGCTTTGGCCGCGGCGGCGGCCGCCTCGGTGGTGGTGATCTTGGACTTCGCCGCCGCGAGTTCGCGCTCCAGGTCGCGTACCCGACTCGTCAGTGTCTCCACCTCATCGGCGGTGGCCAGCCCGACCAGGCCGAGCGCCCGGTCGACCTCGAGCCGGACGATCTTCTGCAGCGCGTCCCGGTTGTTGGTGCTGGTCGACACCAGGTCCTCGGTCAGCGTCTGGATCTGCTCGACGGTCGCCCCGCCACGCTTGGCCAGCTTCTTCGCGGCGGCCTTGGCCTTCTTGCGCGACACGTCGCTCAGGCCGGTGGCCATCGCCAGGTAGGTCTTCAGCGCGTCCTGCATCGCTGCCCCCCTTTGTCCTCGTTCTCGTGGGCGCCGGTCAGGGTTGGCGCGCTGGTTACCCAGTGCCACCCTTTGCGTTGCCTTCAGTGTTGCCACGCTACCGGGTGAGCTGCGATTCCACGCGTTGCGGTGCGGTAGCGTCGCGGTCATGGCGTCGATCGAGCAATGCCGGACCGCACTGGACGGCCTCGCCAAGCGGCTTTCGGGTGCGGACTCCGCGACCCGTAAAAGGGTGTCGCTGGACCGAAAACTGGCCTGCCGGATCACCGATCTGCGAGCCACTTTCGTCGGGCAGTTGCGCGACGGCGAGTTGCAGGACATCAGCCGGGACGACGAGGGCAAGGGCCAGATCACCTTGACCGTCTCCAGCGATGACCTGGTGGCGCTCACCGAGGGCACCTTGCGATTCCCGAGCGCTTGGGCGTCCGGTCGACTCAAGGTCGACGCGAACGTGTTCGACCTGGTGAAACTTCGCGCACTGCTGTAAAAGTGCGGGTTTTCTTGGCACGTGCTAAGGGAACTGATCCTGGTACGCTGAGCCGCATGGCGACGACCGAAAAGCTCACCGTAAGTGTGCAGAAACAGATCGCCAGGCACGCTCGGCTGGCCGCGAAGCGTCGCGGCGAGTCCCTCTCGACGCTGACTGATCGCGCCTTACGCGCCTACCTCGTCTCCGAAGCGGTGCACAACGCCCCTTCCACCGACGCGGACTGGCTTGATGCCGCCGAGCAAGCCCTGATCGAACGCGCAGGAGAGCAGCACGGGGCCTAACACGAATGGCACGGCACCGTTCGGGACCAGCGGTCCCGGAAACAAGCGTTCTACTCCGCGGCGAAGTCTGGCGGGTTGTCGTCCTCAACCAGGTTGAGCGACTCGTCGTCGTGGTTGGCCACCAGCAGCTCACCGCTGCCCGCGAAGACGCTCTGGTCGCCGACTTCGACCAGGCACCAGTCCCCCGTACGTCCCTGCTCGAAGTCCCCGTCGACGACCCGGTCGCCGGTGTCGTGAGAGCGATGACCGTCGCACCGCTGCGCAAACGCTGGTTCGCCGAACGCATCGGCCGGATGGACGACGACACCATGGAGCAGGTCGACATCGCCCTCCGCGCCGCACTCGATCTCTGACCTTCTCGACTGAGCACGCAAGAACCGGACGTTTTCGCTGTTTGTTCGGCGGTCGGCGGCGAAAACGTCAAGCTCGCGGAGCGCTTAGCCGAGCGAGAGGGTGGTGAGGGCAGACTCGGCGGATGGATCGCTTGGGGTGATGGTCGTTGTCGAGGTGGTCCAGGCAGCGGTGGCTAGGGCGCGGAGGGCGTCCAGCGGGTCGCCAGTGCCGGACAGCTCGAGGCGATCCTGTGCTCGTACGGTCCAGCCGGCACAGGTGAAGGTGTTGCCGTCAGTTGCCGTGGCGGGGTGTGCGACCAGCAGGCCGCGTACGTCCGTAGCCACGTAGGTGGGGCGGCGCTTTGGCTCGGCGGCTAGCAAATCGGCGGCAGTGGTGACGCCGGACAGGACCAAGAGACTGTCCGTACCAGCGTTGTTGGCACCCTCGATATCGGTGTCCAGCCGGTCGCCGACGACCAGCGGCCGCTGCGCGCCGCTGCGGGCAATCGACTCAGCGTGCAGCCGAGGGTGCGGCTTGCCGACGATCTCGTCCGGTTGCCTGCCAATGGCGGTCGCCACGGCCGCGACCAGTGCGCCGTTTCCGGGCAGCGGCCCGCGCGGCGACGGAAGCGTGCTGTCCGCGTTGGTCGCCACCCAGATCGCCCCGTGCCCGAGTGCGACCGCTGCTTCGGCGAGCGCGGCCCAGCCGACGTCCCGGCCATAACCCTGCACCACGGCAGCGGTCTTCTCGCTGGCCTCGCGGACCGGAGTCAACCCGACCTCGGCGATGTCGGCCACCAATGCGCCCGTACCGACGACCAACACCTCGGCGCCGACGCCCAACCGGTCGGCGAGCGAGCTGGCGGCGGCCTGGGCGGACGTGACGACCGTGTCCAGATCGGCCGGTACGCCGACCTTTTCCAGCAATGCCACCACATCCGCCGGACGCCGGGAGGCGTTGTTCGTGACGAATTCCAGCTTCATGCCACGATTGCGGGCCTCCGCCAACGCATCCGCCGCGTGCGGCACTGGACTTTCCTGCAGGTAAACGACTCCATCGAGGTCCAGCAATGCCACGTCGTAGCGGGCGGACAGCGGTTCCGCGCTGCCGGTCAGGTCACTCACCGGTTCTCCTCCGGGACCTCACTGTCCTTTGTGGACACCTTCACGACCGCCTCGCCGTCATCACCCTCGTCTTCGTCATCTCTTTCGTCTTCGTCGTCGCTCGGATCTTCGTCCTCGTCCGAGTCATCGCCGTCCGAATCATCGCTATCTTCGGTCTCGTCGTCCTCAGCTTCGTCGTCCTCAGCTTCGTCGTCCTCAGCTTCGTCGTCCTCGAATTCGGCCTCTTCGATTTCGACGCCGTCCAGGGACAACACCCGCGCGGCGGCGTCAGTCTCGCCATCCTCGTCCGCATGCGAGGCCAGCGCGAACCACTTGCGGGCCTCGTCCGCGCGCCCGGCGGCCAGCAACATATCCGCGTACGCGTACCAGAGCCGCACCGTTGACGGCCGTCCGGGCCGGGCCGACTTCGCCTCGTTGACCAGCATCGCGACCGCCGCCTCGGCATCGCCAAGATCTCGGCGAGCGCCGGCGACCACGATCAACAACTCGGCCTTGCCATCGACATCGAGCTGCGCGACTTCCGGCGCCCGCAGCATCTTGATCGCCTTCTCCGGCCGACCCATGGCCCGCTCGCAGTCGGCCTCGGTGGCGAAATGTTCGACGCTGCCCGTCATGCGGCGGTAGGACCGCAGCTCCGCGAGCGAGGTCATCCAGTTGCCGGCGAAATACGCGGCAAGGCCGACCGCCTCACGTACGACGCCAATCCGCCCGCCGTACGCGCGAGCCGCTGCCGCATGGGCATAAGCGGCCGCCGGATCCGTGTCGACCAGCTGCCCGGCCGCGACCAGGTGCCGCGCCACGGTCTCAGCGGATTCCTTTGCCAGCGAGGAAAGTTGGCTGCGAATCGCCGGATCAAGGTCGGCCGAGGTGATGTCATCCGGGATCGGCACGCGTTTTTCCTCGCGCCGCTTCTGTTCCCGGGCGGTACCCACCGAACCACGGGTCGCCGGCCGCGCCGGCTCGGCTCGCGCCGGCCGATCGCCATCTTCACGGGGCCGCTTCGAGCCTCGGTCGTCCCTGTTCCCGCTGGGACGGCTCGGCCGCCCACCACCCGCGTAACTTCCCGCCGGCGAACTCGCTCCGGTCCGCGGCCCACTCGTACGCGCCGGTCGCCCGCTGTACGAACCCGACCCACCAGCACCACGCGCACCACCGGCACGATCAGTGCGTCCAGGTCGATCGCCATAAGAACCCGACGGTCGCTCTGTACGTACCGGTCGATCACCGGACGACCCACCGCGCGGACCATCGGTGCGCTCGGGCCGATCCGTACGCGCCGGACGATCGCCATAAGAACCAGTGCGCGGGGCACCACTGCCAGGCCGATCCGTACGCGCCGGACGATCACCGTAAGAACCAGTGCGCGGGGCACCACTGCCAGGCCGATCCGTACGCGCCGGACGATCACCGTAAGAACCGCCCCGTGGAGCGTCGGTCCTCGGACGATCGGTGCGCTCGGGCCGATCACCACGCGCCGGACGATCACCGTAAGAACCAGTACGCGGCCGGTCCGCTCGCGGACCGCCACTACGCTCGGGCCGATCAGTGCGCGGCCGATCGCCGTAAGAACCGCCACGCGGACCGTCGGTCCTCGGACGATCAGTGCGCTCAGGCCTATCCGTACGCGCGGGACGGTCACCATAGGAGCCGGACGGGCGATCCGTACGCGCAGGACGGTCACCATAAGAACCCGAAGGCCGATCCGTACGCGCAGGGCGATCACCATACGAGCCCGAGGCTCGTGGGCCGCCGGTTCGTTCTGGCCGGTCGCCGCGGCCGGAGGTTTCACCGCGCCGGTCGCCGGCCGAGCCGCGGGGACCGTCTACTCGAGGGCCGCCGGTACGGCCGCGGGGATCGCTGCGCCGATCGCCGCCGCCGGCAGGGCCGCGACCAGGCGACCATCGTTCGGTTCGCTCGCGGTCGCCCGATCCGGTGCGACGGTCGTCAGATCCACGGCTGGCCCCGCGCTCATCGTTCGGACGTGCGCGATAGGGACGGCTCTCGCCTGAGCCGGTCCGAGGGCGATCATCGCGACCCGAAGTTTGTTCGCTGTCGCGCCGAAATCCGCCGCTCGCCGGGCGCCCGCCGGTGCCGCGACCACCCGGTGCGCCACCACTGCGGTCGGCCCAGGAGCTGCCACCACGGCCACCGGATGCGCCGCCGCGACCGGCTGAAGGCCCACCGCTGCGGCCTCCGCTCGATCGCGAATCGGACGACGAACCGCCGCGGCCGGCGTCCCGACCAGTGGGCTCGCCGCCGCGGCCGCGGTCACCACTGGCTGGCCTCGCACCCCACGAACCACCCTCGCGGCCACTCGCGCCGCCGCGACCGGTGGGCGCGCCATCAGATCGACCGGCCGAGCCGCCCGTACGACCGGCGGAACCGCCACCGGTCCGGCCCGCGGAACTGCCGCCCGTCCGTCCGCCGGACGAACCGCCGGTCCGGCCGCTGCCACCTTGACCGCGTGAGGCCGGTGAGTCGGCGCCGCGGGAGCGACCCTGCGAGCGGTCTCGCCCTCCAGAGCCTGGGGTCCCGTACTGGTTCACCGTACTTCTCACCTCTACGCGTCGAAAAGGATGCTACTGACCGAGCTTCTCACACTGCGTTTTCGGTAAACGCATGAAGAGCCGCCAACGAGCGGTTTCCCGTCGTTAGCGGCTCTTCAATGAAGAAGTCCGGCGGCGTCCTACTCTCCCACACCGTCACCAGTGCAGTACCATCGGCGCTGAGAGGCTTAGCTTCCGGGTTCGGAATGGAACCGGGCGTTTCCCTCTCGCTATGGCCACCGAAACACTATCGAGAAATCAATGGACGCAATCGCCGAGCATTGTCATGGAGACAACGCCGCGATCAAAGATCGCCCGTTTCTCGGGAACCGTATAGTGAACGTAGTCGCAGCAGTATGAATCTTTGGTAATTGGTCAAGTCCTCG
>NZ_BAAANY010000018.1:0-122089 GCF_039530045.1 Fodinicola feengrottensis
TGATATAATAAGACAAGTAAGCCAATCACCTCCGGCTTACACAGAAATCGTGACAGGCTCGTGCTGGGCGCTCGCCCGCTTGTTCGGGCGGACGGCAGCGACTACCCAAGTCACGCCGCACAAGAAGCCGCCATCGCTGGCTACATCCGCTGGCACAACAAACGCTCTCAACCCAAACACCACTTCGCCATCGGCTCCAAAATTCGCCGACCCGATTACCTACCCAACGTTGCTTGATGAGGCACTAGCTGTCCTCCGGGGGCATCAGTTTAGAACCTTGGTCGCCGTCAGTCGCGTACTTGAGCCTTTTGCAATGGGTACGTTCGTCGAACATTACGCGTTTCCCCGGAGCGGGCCAAAGGCCGATGGAGAATGCTGATCTCCTTCGTCCTCATGCCAGTTGCAGTTGGATGCGACAACATAGTCACGTCCTCCATTGATCAGATAGAGACGTGCGCGTGGCTCAGATCTTAGGTCCTCATCCAAAACGGATGCCTTCTCCTCGGTAGAGGCTAGGTGTATAGTCAGCGACTCATAGAATTCTGATAGGCAGATCCTTGAGACCATAGTAAAAAGTACATCGATCCTATTGGGTGATTGCGCAGGGTCAATACTGCGTAAGAGCAGCGTGGAATGACTCAAGGTGTAGTGCCAAATCCCAAATGGGCGATCCCACGATGCCAAAGCCTCCATGTGGTACTACCTCTCAGGTCTAGGGAAATCGGGTTGGTCTAGCGTCACGACGTGGCCATTCTCATAGAACGTAATACTATCCCATGTCCGGTTGCTCGTCCTTATCGACAGGCCGACCTGATACATCTCCCACTCGGTCGCAAACCAACTGTCACCTGCACCCTGCTTGTATGCATTTGAGAACTTCTCCGAAGGGTTCCTACCTGCAAACCCGTCAAGTTTGATATGAAGCCGAGTGTTCGGGTCGTTCACGGCCGAGCGAACGTCGGCTTTCCAGTCCTTCGAGTGTAGGAAGTGAGTGAAGCCATTTCTGTCGCTGAACTGTTCAAGACTCTCGGCGCTGTTTCCAGTACCACGTAGGCTTCTTCCGCGGATCCCGAGTGCGACATCCTCATTGGAGTTATCAATATCGATGACCACCCCTGCTCCGTCGCGGATGGTGCCGTCGCCTGGGTGGTAGTAGGTGCCGTCGCCGAGGTCAAAGCGTTTGGACTGCTGAGGACTGGTCCTCTGCGACGGACCTGGCGGGTTGAGTTGGGCGGAAGGGTCGGCGCCGGCGATGGATGCTTCGGTGTCGCAGACGACTGTGCAGGTTGTTGTTTTCGCGGCTTCGTCTGATACAGATCCGACTGGGTCGGTGATGGGGGTTTTTGAGGCGCTGACCTTGTTGCCGCGAGAGTTTCCTTGGGACTTCAAAGACGAGCGAGGGACCTCTATGTGGAGGTTCAGTAGGTGCTGGAGTGCGTTGAGGTCGGCCTGCGTGGGTGGGCGTACCGGAGACCCGCCGCCCGGGCCGCACATGAACCAGCAGCCGCCTGGCGTTGGATCAGTGCCGCCGTCAGGGCTATTTGGGAAGTGGCGGTATGGGCGCGGGGAGTCGTTCCCAATCAGCCCGCAATAGGCCACACAGCCATAGCGGAGAGGGGCCGCTCCGCTGGAACTGCCGCCGCCGAAATGAGGGAAGTTTGACGGCAGATGCTGGAATATCCACAGAAGAATTCCGGCGGCCGCTCCGGTCGGTCCGAACCCTCCTCCTCCTCCGCTGCCTTCGCTCGGCACGCGGGGTCGTGGGGCGGTGCCGGTGCAGCAGACTCCGACGGAGCCGCCACCACCGGCGTTGGAGCCGTCGCCGTCGTTCTGGTCTTGGTGGCCGGTGGGGTCGGTGGCGTTCAGGGGGTTGGCGTTGGCGTAGTCGTATCGGTTTGGGGTGTCGGTGGCCGGGTTCAGGGTCCAGGTGTCGCGGCTGGTGAAGGCGCCGGAGGTGGGGTCGTACCAGCGGGATGCGGTGTTGAGGAGGCCGTCGGCGGACCAGCTGGACTGGTAGCCGACCGCGGAGGTGGTGCCGGAGTTGGCGGTGGGGGCGCCGAAGGGGTCGAGGTTGGTGCTGCCGGTGAGAGAACCGGTGGTGGGGTCGACGGCGCCTGTGATGTCGTTGTGTTGGTCGGCGAGCAGCAAGCGGCCGGTGGCGCCTGGGCGGTCGCTGATGGGGCTTCCGGCCGGGTCTCTGTTGATCAGGGACGATCCGCCGCTGCCGGTCGGTACCGTGACCGGGGTGTTGGTGGGGCCGTCGTAGCCGACTGGGGTGTTATTGACGGTCGCTGTGCGGTCGAGGCTGTCGTACGTGAGGGCCGTCGTGTTCGCGCTGGCTCCGCCACCGTTGTCGGTGATCGAGGTCAGCCGCTCGAAGGCGTCCGTCGTGTAGCTGGTGGTCGGTGATCCGGCGCCGGTGCCGGTCACGGTGGCGCGGGTGCCGCGGGCCGTGTACGTGTAGCTGGTTCCGTCCGACGTGGACGAAAGCTCGTTGCGGGCGTCGTAAGCGGCGGTGGTCGTGCTGGTCTGGCCTGAGAGGGTACGGGCGACGGAGGTCCGGTTGCCGGCGTCGTCCCATGAATAGTTGGTGGCCGACGACCCGTTGTTCCATCCTGTCAGCCGGGCTGAACCGTCGTACGAATACGTGTTTGTCGCTGCTCCGGCGAAACCTGAGGTGGTCTTTCCGGTGAGAAGGTCGTCGTTGTCGTACGAGTACGAAACCGCCGCGCTGGTCGAGCCGCTCGTAGTTTTCGAGGTATCGCTGGCAAGGTCACCGAATGGGTTGTAGCCGTAAGTTCGATTTGCGCCCGTCCCGTAGCTGACTGACGCGAGTTGACCGAGAGCATTCCGCGCGTAAGTCAGCGTCCGGCCGGTTAGCGGATCGGCCGTGGTGGCCAGCTGGCCAGCTTTGTCATAGGTGAATCCAATTGTACCGGCCGCATCGATCCGACTGCTCAACTGGCCGTCGGCGTCGTATCCGAATGTAGTGGGGCTAGCCGCGTTGGCGACATTTGCGGCCGCGCCACCGCCAGACGAGGCCGAGGAGCTGGCGGTGAGTAGTCCACGGTCGTTGTAGCCGTACGTGATAGTGCCGGTGGGGCTGCTGGCCGAGACCAGCCGACTATCCTTGTCCCAAGTCAAAGATCGGGCTGCCGTCGCGTCGGCGCCGGATCCGGTTTGGCTGACGAGGTTGCCAAGCACGTCGTAGGCGCTGGTGGTTGCCACACCGCCTGGCGCGGTTTGTCGAACGTTCTGGCCAGCCGCGTTGTAGCTACTGGTCCAGGTTCGATCGGACGGCGACGAGAAAGTGGATGTCGTGGGTTCGACGACGGATTCGGTCAGCCCCAACGAGTTGTACGTGGTGTCGGTAGCGTTTCCGTTGCCGTCCACCATTCGGGTCTGGTTATCCAAGGCGTCATAGCCCAGACCGACAGTTGTCGTCTTGCCGGTGGAAGGATGGTTGATGACCGAGGTGAGTCTGTTCCCCGCGTCGTACGAATAACCGGTGACGCGTCCTTGCGGACTTGTGGTGGACAGCACGTTGTCGTTGTTGTCGTACGTGCTCGTCGTGACTCGTGGGGCGGGATTTCCTGGACTGCCATCAGGTGCCGAGACGGTGGATTTCGTTGGCCGCCCAGCGAGATCGAAATCCGTATTGGTAGTGACGCCAGTCGGGCTCTTGACCGCCACGGTGCGCCCGGCGAGATCGTAGGTGTAGTCGGTCTCCAGGCCTGTCGGGTCGGTGGTGGCCCTGGGCTGGCCGGCCGCGTTGTACCAGGCCGTCGAAGTATTCCCGGCCGGTGTGGTGAGGCTGGTGAGGTCTCCAGCGTCGCTGTATCCGAGGTGTGTGACGAAATTCGACGGTGAGGTGGCGCGGTCGACGGCGGTGCTGGTGATTTGGAGTCCACGCTCGTCGTAGGTCGCCTCGGTGCGTGCACCAGTTGGGTCCACTGTGGACAGTGTTCGGCCAGCGCGATCGTAGCCAACAGTGGTGACACCGGCGTCCTGTCCGGGGAGGGCAGGATCGGTCTGCGTGATCGGTCGGCCGTAGAGATCGTACGAATAGGTGGTTTGATGACCGAGCGGGTCGGTTGTGCTGATCGGGAGACCGCTGGTGTTGTAATCGGTCTTCGTGGTCGGCGTGATCGGTTGCCCGCCTGGCGGTGTATAGGTCGGGCCGGCGATCATCGTCGGGTCGCCGTGAACATTGCGCGTGATGCTGGTCAGAACGCCGTTCGCATCGCGCTGCTGAGTCGGCTCACCGAATGTGTTGTAGCCGTAGGAGATCGTCGGTCGCACGTTGTCGGTACGTATACCAGCCGTCCACGTGCTGACGGCGGGCGAGGCTTGGGACGAGAGTGCTCCGGTGATGTCGTAGGCGAAAGTGGTGATCCCGCCGGCGGGATCGGTGACAGTAAGCGGAAGACCACGAGTATCTCGAGTCGTGGTCGTCGTACGCTGATGGGTGGCGTCGACAACCTGACTGTCGGTGAGGACATTTCCGGCAGCGTCGTAGGTGGAATGAGTGGTCTCGGACCGATCCGGACTTCGTCTCCAGTAGCGACTGCCTCGACGATGTTGCCATCGGCGTCAAGGGTGAAATTCGATGTGCGCCAAGGCGTGAGGACTGCCGGTTTGGCCGCTCGATTTGCGTGTGCCTGAGCGCTCGCCGACGTATCGATCGAATCGACGTCCTCGACACTGAGCGAGGCCGATTTCTGATTGCCCGCTGGATCATAGGTGTATGACGTGTTCCAACGACCCGGTCCCTCGATCAGGCTCGGTTGTCCAGCAGTGTCGTAATACCTATATGAGAGAGGGAGATCTTCTGCAGCTATCGTTCCGCCCTCGGTATACCCGGGGAGGGTCTCCGACTGGGGTAGGTCATTGTCCCAGTACGTGAATGCATGCGTGACGCCCATCGCGTCGATTGCTTGAGCAAGACGGCCGGCATGGTCGTACGCCCGAGACTCCAACATCAGGCTTGTCGCGGATGGGTTCTGCGGATCTACGCCGTCGCCGGTAGCTGTCGTGGTCAGCAGTTCATGCCGGTCGTTGTAGGTGGTACTGAGATGGAGCCCTGTCTCGGTGACAGCTGAGGTCGGGTCCCCTCGGGTGTCGTACCCGGTGGTTTCGGTTGTCCCGCCGGGCGAAACAGCTGTGCTTAGTCGACCACGATCGTCATACGTGTATGACCAGATGCGATCGGCGTCATGCCCGCCGGTGTCGCTGGCTACCAGCTTCGTTACTTGGCCGTCGTCGGCGTACGCGTATGTGGCATGCGCAGTGTGCGTGACGCCAGTCAGCGAGTTTCCTATGGATGGACTGGTAATCGTTGCCAGGTTCGACAGGCCTGCAAACGTATAGTTGACCGTCCCGTAGTCATGGGCGCCGTCGTGACTGTTGATCGAGGTGACCCGTCCGAGCCCGTCGTAGCCATAATGAGTGACCAAACCGAGAGGGTTTGTGCTGTCGCTGACGTCGCCAGTTGCGGTGTAGGTCAGTGTGGTGTTCTGATTTCGTCGTCCGGCGACAGCGACGAGTTGGCCGAAGGATCCGACCGATGTGTTGGTTCCGTACGCGTACGTCGTCACGGGGTGGGTCGTGCCGGCCGCGTCGAACGCCGGCTCAGTGACAGTCAGAGGCTGACCGTTGGTGTTGTAGGTATAGGTAGTGCAGTAGGTTTGGTCGTCTTGGTCACTGCTGCGCGCGTCGCAGGACTCGGTCAACTTGTCGTTTCGTGGATCAAGCGCATTGCTTGTGTTGAGATAGTAAGCGTAGTAGCTGGTTGAGCATCCGCCTGCCGCAGCTTGACTGGCATCCTGGCACGTCGTACGGGACAGCGTGTTGCCGCGCGGATCCGTCGTTCGTACGGTCGAATGCCCATTTTCGTCGGTGACGCCGGTGGCGAAGCCGTCGTCGTTGTATGCCCAACTGGTCGGGCCGTCGCCGTCGGTACGTTTGACCGCCCTGCCGCCGTGATCCACGTCGAAAACGGAGGTGATATTTGAGCGGGTGTCCGAATGCAGCGTGACCGACCGTTGCGGGGACACCTCGTCCCCGGGGTTGGCGGGCGCTGGAGTGTCGACGGTTGGATCGTCAAGTGTCCAGTTTCCACCGTTGGAGTCGGTGAGCGTGGTGACTCGTTCGGTGGTGGCTCCGTAGTTGATGGACGCGTACCGGTGGCCCGGCAGGTCCACAGTGGTCAGTTTGCTCATTGACGTACGAGCGGCGTAGTGCGCGGCGACTTCGCTGGCGCCAAGCGGATGCCAATAGATGGCCAGGTCGTCGATGGTGCCGGTGAAAGGGTCATAGCCATCGACCGCGGACGGCCAAGAGGTGGTGCGGGTGGTGCCGAGGAACATCTTGGTGATGTCCTGATGGTCGATCAGGCCGGACAGCGTGCCCTGGGCGACTCCGTCGAGATAGAGCGTCTGGGTGTTGATCGCCCCGGAAATCACCGCGTGGTGCCAGTTTCCGTCGTTGACGGTCGCTGCTGACGTGATCGGACTGACGCTGCCCTGCGACCATTCGCCACGCAGTTTGCCGTCGGTTCCCACGTAAAGAACCGGTTCGAAACGGGTTGGCGTGTCCGTGAGTCCGGTGTTTTGCTGGCCCAGCAGCACACCGCTGCCGGTGGTCTTGAACCAGAGCTCCGCGGAAAGGGACAGGGCCGGGCTGGCAAGCTTGTCCGGCAACGAAGCCGTGCTCGGGCCGTTGCCGCCCAGGCCGGTTGGGTCGAATCCGCCGGCGTCGAAAGCGGCCGCCGTGTCGTCGCCGCCTGTCGCGCCGGCGGCGCCGAGGCGGACATTGTCGTACGCTACCTGATCAGCGCCGAGCTTATGGGCGACGATGCTGGACCCGCTAGCTGAGTCGGCGTTGTCGTCAAGCCGCCAGTAGGCATACGGGTTGTCGTCCAGCACCGTGCTCCGGTAGCGGGTGCCGTCCTGATATTGATAAATCGTGCAGGAGCCGGCGGACAATGGCGTGCAGGCCTTGGTAAGGGCGCCATTGGTGTATGCGTACGTCCAGGTCAGCGGTGGAGCATTCGCGTTCGCCGGATCTGTGCTGACCGACGTGACGTGCCCGCTGTCCCAGCTGATGTGCAGAGCCCGGCCAGAGGTCGTGTCGACGATCGTCGCTATTTTCCCGTTGCTGTCGTACGTCCAGGTTTGAGTGTGTCCAGCGCTGTCCACAATAGATATCAGGTGGCCGACGGAGTCGAAGATCGTTCGCTGGCCGCTCGGATCGGTCAAGGTGTATTCGCTGTTGGAGGGCGAGTAAACCAGCGTTGTGTTGCGACCTTCCGGCGGTGCGTAGGTTCCGTCAGGATTCTTGCCGAACCTGGTCTCGCGGCCATCTGATCCAGTTACGACGACATTGCCGGACCCGTCCGTGTCGGACCGAAGTCCGGTGTCCAGAAGCGAAGACCAGCCGGGTCCGAACGCTCCGGTGGTGCGCGAATCGGACGAGTTGTACGACCGGGCAACCGATAACGCGGGGCCCGGCACGTCGATGGACGCGTCGACCGTCTGCGTTGTGTAGTTTCCGATCTGTGCATCCAACCCAGGCGCTCCGCGAGGATCGCTGTTCGCGGACAGATGGCTGGCGATCTCAGGCTGTGGCGCTTGGGTGGTCAGCCAGATCGGGTCCGATATTGGACCATTGGTGACTTGATCAGTGGCCTGCACTGTCCAGAAGTATTTGGTTCCCCACTTCAAGGTCCCCGCAGGCGGTGTCCAGGTTTGCGGCAGTTGCCAGCCTGATGACGCACATCCGACCGGCGCATCGGGGCTTCCGCCGCAGATCTTGAACGAGTATTTCCGTGCGTTGTTCGGCGGTGATCTGTCCGGGTCCACGCTCTCGGCGTACAGGGTCGGCGTCAAAGAAGACACGACGGCGCCCGAGCCGGGCTGGTTCGCGGTGACCGCGGGTGCCACATTGCCCACCGAGAACGGCACGACGCCGAAAGGAACAGTGTACGTACTCGAGAAGAACTGGCCCGATGCATTGCTCATATCAAGCCATAAGTCATATTGACTGGGTGGGAGTGGCGGCACGGTGATGGTGATGGCGGCGTCGCTGCCGGGGGGCAGCGTCACCGTTGGTGCGAACCGGTACGTGCCTGGGCCGACGACCAGCGTCGATCCCTTCATCACCCGGAAAGTCAGCTTCCAGGCGCCGTTGGCCGGCCAGGTGGACGAACCCCAGTTGTAGACGACGACATCGAGATTTCCGGACTGTGTGTTGGTGACAGGCGGATTGAAGACCGGATTCCTGATCTCGTACGACGCGCCTTCTGGCTGGTAGGTGACATCCAGGTAGGGAATGTTGGCTGACACCGGCGACTGCGCCGACGCGAACTTCTTCCAGTCGTTGTTGTCGGTCGTGCTTGCCCGGAGTGTGAAGCCGTACACCGCGATCTTTCCGTGCGACCACTGCGTCATCAGGTCGGCGTCTACCGGAAAGCCTTCACGCGCTGAAGGACACGATGAGTTATAGCCGTGCGCGAAGGACTTCGTGTTGCCGAGATGCGTGTTGTATGCCGCACCTGGCCACGACTTCAGGGTCGACCCAGCCCACGATCCGGTGACTGGGAACATTGTCACGGCGGAGGCTCGGCACGAGTACGACCAGGTCTCGGTCACATTGACGGTCGCGGCGACAATGTACTTGTTCCGGATGTTCGGCAGGACGGAGTTGAAATCGATGTAGGCGGCCGCGTTGTGTCCGCCGCTGTCGTCGGTGTAGTGACCGACCTTGACCTCGGCTTCACTG
Source organism: Fodinicola feengrottensis (assembly GCF_039530045.1). Classification (NCBI taxonomy): domain Bacteria; kingdom Bacillati; phylum Actinomycetota; class Actinomycetes; order Mycobacteriales; genus Fodinicola; species Fodinicola feengrottensis. The sequence continues at coordinate 8,782 of NZ_BAAANY010000018.1, forward strand.
GAGTGGTCAGCCACATATGGCGACTGGACATAGGTGTCGTCCGCGTCCGCGTTCGTACGGACAGTGGGGTCGACCACCACGGGAAACTGACGGGCCGGATCGTGCAGCCACGCCGAGTCCAGAGTGACCTGCAGGATCCACTGGCCGTCGCGCTGCGACAGCGTATAGGCCACCGCATGGGAAATCTCGCCGTCACCGGTGACTGGGCTGACCTTGGAGTCCTCCATCCATCCCGCCGGAATCCAGGCGCGCTCCACCCCGCCGGCGTCTTTGAGCACGACTGCGCCCGACGCGGAATCCATCGACGGGGCCAGTCCGGTGAGGTTCAGGGGGAACGACCAACTCGAGGGCGCGTCGGCGGAGGAGAGAACGATGTTCTCCTTGACGCCGTCCGACGATGCTGCAAGCCGCAGGTTCGCATCCGGGCGAATGTCGTTGAATGTCAAGGAACTGCCGTCCGGGGCGGTCACTCCGGACACCGCAGCGGCGCCGTCGACGCCGAAACTCACTGAGGTGGGGCCGGTGGTGACTGTTGCCAGTGAGGGATCGGTGCCGGTGGTGCCGAAGCTCGTCGTGACACCGGAATCAGCCGGCACCAAACGGCTGGCGCTCGGCTTCAGTCGTAGGTCAAGCGGGACCATCGCGCCTGAGGACTGGTCGCGGACATTCGCCGTGCCAGCGTAAAACCGCAGCGTGTGGGTGCCGTCAGGGTTGGTGAATTCGGTTTGTCGGGACGTACGCGCGCCCGGAATCTCCCTTGACGCTGTAGTCATCCCGGTCGAGGGCCGCGTCTTCTTTGTCATAGCACCGACGTGCTGCGGCGCGGGCTTCGGCTTGGGGGGCAGGACGGGAGACGAATACTTCGTCTGGGGTGGCACAGCGCCCCGCACAGCGGGGGACTTCACCGCTCCGCCCAGGTGTTTGTCGGTCGCCGAAGTGGCAACCTTTGATGAGCGACCGGCGGCTGTTCCGGTCAGTTGTGTTGGTGCGCTGGCGGATCCGCCGGTAGATCGTGCAACCGCCGCGCCGGCTGGTGGCTGAAGTCCCGGCATTAGTTGAACCACCAGAAGAACAGCCAGAGCGCACGCCAAAACCCGCAAACGAGACATGCTCGCCCGCCTTCCCCGTGAAAGCCAACTGAACAGCCAGCAGAAAGTAACAGGGAGGGATGACAATCGGAAGGGAAAATTTCGATTCGGTCACGAAGTCATGGAACAAAAGCCTCGAGTGGGTAGTCGAGGTGGAAAACATCGGCTTAGATGCGCCTCAGCGCAACGAGTCGGTGGTTAATGAGTCCTTATTCAAGGGTAAAGAAGACCAGGGAAAACGCTCAGGCCCCGATGCGTCGGGGGAGACGCGATCGGGGCCTGAGTGTGCACTCCCGGTTGGGGGAACCGGGATTCAGCGGGGTTTAGCTATGCGGTGCGCTTCCGACGAGCGACGAAGAACAGGCCGCCACCGATCAGGAGCAGGACCGCGCCGATGCCGCCGAAGAGGGCGACGTTCGTACCGGTGACCGGGAGGCTGGCGCCAGCCGGGCTGGTGGAGACCGACACGGTCGGCGGGGCCGCCTGCGACGGGCTCGCGCTCGGGGTCGGCTGGGTGCCGCCCTTGGTCCAGCTCGCCCAGACCATCTTCTTGGCCGAAACCGGTGTGGTGGTGGCAGTGATCAGGGTCTGCGTGACCACGTTGTCGCCACGGAACAGGCGGCCGGTTTCGATGGCAGCCGACTGCAACGCACCGGTGATGGTGGCCTTGCCAGCCGCCGCGCTGGCGGGAACCTTCAGATACGCCTTGCCGCCGTTGGCCACCGAGGTGATGGCGTCGCCGTTGGCATCGACGAGCTTGACGCCCGCCGGGCCCTTGACGGTCAACGGAACGGATTTCGTGCTGGACTTGACGACGAAGGGGCCGATGAGCTTGCCGGCGGTGCCGGTTGCCTTGGCCGGGGTGATGTCCAGGGTCGGAGCCGGCTGAGCGGCCTCGCCGACGTTGGCCACGCCGGTGAGGTAGTTGTAAAGGGCGACCACCTGGGCGTCGTTAGCGCCGTGCTTGCCGCCGGTGGCGAGGTCGACACCGTTGCTGAAGTGCCAGATGGCGGCCTGCGTGCCAGCGATCGCCTCTTGCTCGGTCAGACCCTTGATGAGGGCCGCCGCGCCAACCTTGTCCACGGCCAGGTTCGGGAAGGAGTGCTGCAGGATCCACAGAACCTTGTCCGGCTGGGAGAACTTGTCACCCTTGTTGGGGTAGTTGGCCCAGTCGTCTTCGACCATCGCGGCGTCGCCTGCGGTCTCGACCTTCTGGTCGATGCAGTACGTCTGCACCACCTTGCCGCCGTTGTTGAGCTGGATGTTGATCAGAGCGGTGTAGAAAGGCTTCTTGGCGCCGTTCAGCTGAACGGGCAGGCCCTTGGCGCCAACGCCAGCCAAGTGACCCGTGGCGCCGGGCGCCGCGTACGCCGGGCCTGCCGTCATCGTGATGACGAACACCGCGAGCAACGCGGCAGCTACTTTCAGAACCCTCGTGAATAGTTGCCGGGATGCACTTCGCATATGCCGGGTCTCCTCGCCGTTGAGGCCGTTGTAGGGATGCCAGCTAACAAAGCTGGCGCAATACATATACACGGAGCGGATTGCGGTGTTACCACCGACACGCCATTTTGTTCCCGACCAGGGAAAACGCAGGCCGCGTGTACGCTTTGTCCTATTCATAACAAAAATGCTGATTAGCTATAAATAGCGATGATCATCTGGAACGCATAAGTCACCTAAACACCGGAGCCCCGGCCGAAATGACCGGGGCTCCGAGTGTGCGTGCCCGATGAGGAATCCGGGCATGCAGGTTTTCCTTACGCGGAACGCTTCCTGCGGGCGAAGAAGAACAGGCCGCCACCCAACAGGAGCAGGGCCGCGCCCACCGCGCCGAACAGGGCCACGTTGGTGCCGGTGATCGGCAGGCTGCCGGACGCCTCACTCACCGCGGTGCTCGGGGTCGGCTTCGCGGTGCTGCCCGGTGCGCTCTGGGTCGGCTTGCCGGTGGTGCCGCCCTTGTCGCCGCCACCCCAGGTCACGACGACCGTGATCAGCACCGGAGCCTGGCCCTCGCCAGCGGTGATGACCGGCTGCGCCTTGAGGTTGCCGACGCTGTGGAAAAGCCGGCCAGCGGAGATCAGGCCGAGGTCGACACTGGCCCGGATGGTGGCCTTGCCGGCCTTCAGGCCGGCCGCGACCTTCACCCACACCTTTTCACCGTTGATGACCTGGTGGACCGTCTTGCCCTGCGCGTTGACCAGCTGCACACCGGAAATCGCGGTGAGGGTCAGCGGGACCAGCCGCGCGGTCGTACGAACCAGGAACGGGCCGAACTTGTCACCGGCGAGGCCGGCGGTCGGGCCGGCCGGGATCAGGCTCAGCGAAGAGATCGGCTGCAGCGCGTCACCGATGTTCGCGCCACCCACAAGGAAAGCGTAAAGCTGCAGAACGATCAGGTTGTTGTGCGCGCTGTCCGGGTTGATGCCGTTGGTGAAGTGCCAGATCGCCAGCTGGGTGGCGGCGATGGCCTCTTTTTCGCTGATCAGCTGGATGCCGGCAAGCTTCTGCAGGCTGAGCAGGCTGGTCACCGTCGGGTACGAGTGGTGCACGATCCAGTTCACCTTGGAGAACTGGACGCTGATGCCGGCCGCGGCACCGGAGTAGCCGGCCCAGTCATCCTCGACCAGGGCAGCCTGGACCTTCACCTGGATGGAGAAGTCGGTGCAGTACGACGGAACGAGAGTGCCGTTCGACAGCTGCAGCTTCTGCAGCATCGTCGGGACCTTCTTGCCAGCGACGAACACGTCCTGGCCGGGAACGGCCTTGGTCGGCTCAACCGTGGCATTGGCGCCGGGGGTCTTTGCGACCTGGGTTTTCGCGGTCGAGTCCGCGAAGGACGGGCTGGCGCCCATCGTCAGTGCGAACACCGCGAGCAACGCTGCGGCTACTGCGAGAGTTTTTCTTGCTAGGTGCCTGGGTGTGCTGTGCATATGGCCAAATCTCCTCGCCGTTGAGAGGCCGTTGAGGGGGAACCAGCCAGAGAGCTGGCACCATAGATATACACAGCCGCTCGTTGGGCTTTGCAGGCAGATCCCCAAAAGTCGGTTGACCTGCGGAAAAAGAAAATTCGATTTGGTACGCAACCTTTTCGGGTAGGCCTGAAACGTCCCATTTAGAATGGTTTTTCAGGGATATCTCTGGGTAATTGTTCGTCAGCTGCGAGTAAGTAGAGCGATGGGAAGATGCTCGAGGAGCGCCGACATCCCCACGGATTCCCGAAAGTCGCTGCCCGTCAGCGCATCCGTCCAGGTCCCGGCGGGCAATGCCAGCTCGGTGTCCAGCCATCCGCCTTTGTCATGCAAACCGGCCGGCAGTCTGGTGGCGACCGCGATGGCCTTTGGGGCACCAAAAACATCCCGGCGACAGAAGGAAATCGCGTGGTCCGCGGCGTGTCGACTTGCTATCAGCGGTTGATAGCCGCCGCCGACGTACGTGTCGGGGTCCGTGTGGCGGGCCCGGAGTGCGCGCGAGATGAGCCAAAGTTTGGCTGCACCACTGGCATCCACAGCTGGTGGCCGGTTGCGGTCATTATGCTCGCCAAGCATTTTCCGCCGCAGAGCGAAATCCACCGGTCGCCGATTGTCCGGGTCGACCAGCGAATCGTCCCAGAGTTCGCAGCCGGCGTACGTGTCGGGAACCCCAGGTCCGGCCAGTTGCAGCAGGGTGGCGCCCAGCGAGTTCGACCAGCCGTACTGCGCGATAGTGCCAACGAAAGCGCCGATCCGGGCGGCCAGCGGTCCATTGAGGACAGTGTCCAGCCAGTCGTGCAACCGCTTCTCGAAGTCGGTGTCGACGGCGTCCCAGTTGGTCACCAGACCAGCTTCGCGGACGGCTTTTTCGGCGTACGCGTGCATTCGCCGCGGATCGGGACGGTCGGCTCCGTCCGCCGGCCACACGCCGACGAGGGTTTGCCAGAGCAGGTAACCAATGCTCGGTTCTGGCGGTGCGGCGATCGCGTTCCAGCTGTCGACAGCCTCCGCCCAAGCGGCCGGGATCTCTGACAGGACAGCGATTCTTGCCCGTACGTCCACTGCCCGTTTGGTGTCGTGAGTGGACAGTGTGGTCATGCCAGCTGGCCATCGTAGCGCCTGCTCGGCCAGCCCGAGGTGGAATTCTCCAGGAGTGACCGCGAATCTGCGCGGATCGCCGCCGACCTCGTTGAGCGAGGTCAGTCGGGTCGTACGGTAGAACAGCTTGTCCTCAATGGACTTGGCGGTGATCGCGCCAGTGGTCTGGTGGAACCGCGTGGTGGCCTCACCATCGGTGGCTAGCACCGCGGCGACAACTGAGAGCGCCGACTCCAAATGAGGAGATCGGTGGGCGGCCTCCGCCACTGCGGCGGTGAGCTCGCCCGTGGTGCACGGATAGTCGGCTCGATAGACCGGAACGCAGGCAGCCAGTTCGGCCAGCGCCTCGACGCAGTTCGGTACGTCACCTATCAGGCGGGCGATCCGGCGGAGCTCAGGGCGCAGTCCGGTGCTGGCGGTGTCGAGCTTCAGGTCGTGCTCCGCGCGGTCCAGGCTGGCTCGGTCGCCGGGATCCGCGGTCAGTCGCTCGGAAAGGTCGGTTAGTGCACCTTCGCCAGCGGGATCAACAAAAACACCATCGAGCAGTCGCATCACCTGGTAGCCAGTGGTGCCGGCGACCGGCAGCCCAGGCTCCAGTTTCTCGTCCGTGGCCAGGATTTTCTCGATGACGATCCAGGCCGCCGGAATGGCTTCGGCGAGTTTCGCGAGGTAGCCGGACGGCGACGCCATGCCGTCCGGGTGGTCGATGCGAAGCCCGTCGATTTGGCCGGCAACGACTCGGGGGAGCAGTTGTTGATGGCAGGCCTGGAAAACTTCGGCGTCCTCCTGGCGTACCGCAGCGAGCGTGTTCACCATGAAAAATCGCCGATAACCCACTTCGCCGGCATTCCACGGCACTAGCTGGTAATGCTGTTGGTCGTGCACCTCGGCCGGGGAGCCGGTGCCGGTGCCGTCGGCGATCGGCAGCCGGTGTTCGCCGTACGCCAATTCGCCGTTCTCGACCCGAAGTTTGCCGAGTTCTCCCGGCTCGGCGCCGAGAATGGGCAGCGCGATGCGCGGCCGGGTCCAGTCAATGTCGAAATAATGCGCGTACGCGGAATGGCGACCGTTTTTCAGTACGTCCCACCACCACGCGTTTTGTTTCGGGATTTGCACGCCCATGTGGTTCGGCACCACGTCCACGACAATGCCCAGGCCGGCCGCGTGCAGCCGCTCGACCAGCGCGTCGAAACCGTCCGGCCCGCCGAGGTCGGCGGAGATCCGGGTCGGGTCGACCACGTCGTAGCCATGGGCGGATCCGGCGGTGGCTTGCAGGATGGGGGAGGCGTAAAGGTGGCTCACGCCCAGCTCGGCGAGATAGTCCACCAGTTCGGCGGCGGCCGCGAAGTCGAGCTCGCGGCGCAACTGCAGGCGGTAAGTGGACAGCACGGGCCTGGTCGTCACAGGTGCAACCTCCGTCGTCGGGTTTCCTCCACCGTACGGGCCGGCCGTTTTCGACACACTTCGCCAACCAGACTTTGACAGGTCTCACCTTTTCGCGGCTGGCGATGGGGTCAACCGCTTCCCCATCCTCGGGTTATCCCTATCAGGGAAGAGCCAGGGTTGACGTCAGGGCGGCCACCGAGTGACGGCGCCTTCAGCGCGCTGTCAGTCTTTCGCCATGACTTCCTTGACTGGCCGGCTGGACGCCTCGACTTCCTCGCTGAGCACTGTGTTGCCGTTCGTCGGCGCGCCTGCCTGTTTCCTCGCTGGCTGGGTGCTCCTGCGCCCGATTGGCGGGCAGGCGGAGCCGGGTGGTTGGTGGACCGCCTCACATGCCATGTGGCTTGTTGGCTTCCTGCTTTTTCTGGTGATGGCATTGCAGTTCCGCTGGGCAGCCGCGGCGCGTACGACTGGACAGCGAATCGCGGTGACAGCCTGCGTGGTGGTGGTCGGCCTGAGCGCCATCGCCAACGCCGTCCAAGTCACCCTTGACCTGGTCGGCGGTTTCCAGGCCGGCAACCGAGCCGATCTGCAGCACGCGTTCGCCGCATTCCAGCGAATCCCCGGCGTGTCAGCGGTCTTCTACGGAGTAGGTGCTCAGGTGATTTTCCTCGGCCTGCTGGTTTTCGCGGTCATGGTGTCGACAATCCGACGCGCTGGCTGGTGGAGCACCGCGCTGGTCGTCGTGGGTACGCTCGTGATGAGCGTCGGGACCCTCGGCTTCGGCCGGAACAACTGGTTGGTCCCGGTCGGAATGGTGGGCCTGCTCCTTGGATTCGCCGGCCTCACCCGACTATTCCATTCACCAGCCGAATAGCCGCGCCGCACGGTGGGACGTTTGACGGGCGAAGCGGGCCGCTGGCTTCTTGGGTGGTGTGCGCGGTCGGCTGCCCTGTCGATCATTGTTCCGCGGATCGACGGCAGGCACGCTTCGAGCGTTCACATATTTCCCTTTGCCAAAAGGGAGGTGGGTATCCGTTCAGCGGAGAATGGAGTCACCATGAAGAGTGGAAACGCAAGACGACTCGTCGCGGTCGCTGTTGGTGCGTTCGCCGCCCACTAACTGACCAACGTTCGAGTCGCCATCTCTCGACGCCGCGGGCGGCTCGTACGACTAATCACGATTCTGATATGGATGGACCCGATCGTCGCGCGGGAGATCGGACTCCGGAGCGGCCGCCTCTCGTCCCTACTCGGTCTTTCGCAACAACAACAGAGAGCGCGGCGCGACGGTGACGGTTTTGCCGGCAATGACGGCGGTCGGGTCGCCGTGGGAATCTAGGCCCTCACCGTTGGGGGAGGTGGTGTCGAGCTCGACGACCCACATTTTGGCGTACTCGCCATCGGGGGTGGTGAAGTCGAGATCCTCCTCATGCCCGTTCAGACAGAGCAGGAAAGAATCGTCGACCACCTGCTGGCCGCGCTGGTCGCGCTCGGCGATGCCGTTGCCGTTCAGGAAAACCGCCAGCGCGCGGCCGAAACCGGAGTCCCAGTCGTCGAGTGTCATCTCGGTGCCGGACGGGGTGAACCAGCCGATGTCGCCGAGCTGCCCACCGGTGCCGATCGGCTTGCCGGCGAAGAACCGGCGGCGCCGAAAGACCGGATGGTCGCGGCGGATCTTTGCCGTACGGGCGGTGAAAGCGACCAGGTCGGCATTCTGTTCGGCCATTGCCCACTCCACCCAGGCCAGCGGGCTGTCTTGGCAATACGCGTTGTTGTTGCCCTTCTGCGTACGCCCCAGCTCATCGCCGTGCGAGATCATCGGCACGCCCTGCGAAAGCAACAGGGTGGCGAGGAAGTTGCGCACCTGGCGGGCCCGCAGTTCGACAATGCCCGGATCGTCGGTGCCGCCTTCGGCGCCGCAGTTCCAGGACCGGTTGTAGTTTTCCCCGTCGTTGTTGTTCTCGCCGTTGGCCTCGTTGTGTTTCTCGTTGTACGACACCAGGTCCGCGAGGGTGAAGCCGTCATGGGCGGTGACGAAGTTGATGCTCGCGAGCGGCCAGCGGCCGTCGTCCTGGTAGAGATCCGAAGAACCGGTCAGCCGGCTGGCCAGCTCACCCAGTGTCGCTGGCTCGCCGCGCCAGAAGTCTCTCACAGTGTCGCGGTATTTCCCGTTCCACTCCGTCCACAGTGGAGGGAAGTTGCCGACCTGGTAACCGCCCTGCCCGACATCCCACGGCTCGGCGATCAGCTTGACCTGGCTGACTGTCGGATCCTGTTGCACCAGATCGAAGAACGCGGACAGCTTGTCCACGTCGTGCAGCTCGCGGGCGAGCGCCGAAGCGAGGTCGAAACGAAAACCGTCGACGTGCATTTCGGTGACCCAATAGCGCAGCGAGTCCATGATCAGCTGCAACGTGTGCGGGTGCCGGACGTTGAGCGAGTTGCCGGTGCCGGTGTAATCCATGTAATACATCGGATTGTCGTCGGTCAGCCGGTAGTACGCGGCGTTGTCGATGCCACGGAAGGAAAGTGTCGGACCGAGGTGGTTGCCTTCGGCGGTGTGGTTGTAGACCACGTCGAGAATGACCTCGATGCCGGCCGCGTGCAGCGCCTTGACCATCGACTTGAACTCGGCCACACAGCCGCCGGGCGCGGTCGATGACGCATACGCCGCCTCCGGCGCCAGGAAGCCGATCGAGTTGTAGCCCCAGTAGTTGCGCAGCCCGCGCTCGCTCAACGCCCGGTCCTGGACGAACTGGTGCACCGGCATCAGCTCGATGGCGGTCACCCCGAGCGTCTGCAGGTGCTCGATGACGGCCGGATGGGCCAGCCCCGCATACGTCCCACGCTGCTCCGGCGGCACCTGCGGATGCTGGATGGTCATCCCGCGCACATGCGCCTCGTAGATGACCGTCTCGTGATACGGCCGGTGCGGCTGCCGGTCGGCGCCCCAGTCGAAATACGGGTTGACCACGACAGACGTCATGGTGTGACTGAGCGAGTCCTCTTCGTGGCGCTGGCCGGGGTCGTTCAGGTCGTACGAGAAAATGGTGTCGGAGGCGTCGATGTCGCCGACGAAAGCCTTCCCGTACGGGTCGAGCAGCAGCTTGGACGGGTCGCAGCGCTGACCGCTGGCGGGATCGTACGGCCCGTGGACGCGGTAGCCGTAAAGCTGTCCGGGCTGGATATCGGGCATGTAGCCGTGCCAGACATAGCCGTCGACCTCCTCCAGCTCGATCCGCGCCTGCCCGCCGGTGGCGTCGATCAGGCACAGCTCGACCTTCTCCGCCGCCTCGGAGAAGAGGGCGAAGTTCGTCCCGGCGCCGTCATAAGTGGCGCCGAGCGGGTACGCGGCACCTGGCCATGGGACCCGGGACATGCTCGGCTGGGTCATCTGATCACCACGACGATGGACTCTAGCGGTCGGCACCGACCGTACTGGCCGCACCGGGACATCCCGCCTTCTCGTCCCGCAAGCTTGCCCATCCGTCCCCATATACCCGCAGGTAACACGCTTATGCGCTGGCGAGCGACCGGGTTTGAGCAGGCGTGGGCTAGCCGAGGAAGCCGCGGAGCAGGGCGGCGGTGCCTTCGAGGTGTTCGGCCATCGCGGACCGGGCGGAGTCCGGGTTGCCGGCCAGGATGGCCCGCAGGATCCCCCGGTGCTGGCGTTCGGAGTGGTCGATGTTCCTGGGCAGCAAGGGGATGGCGTCCAGCAGCTCATTCGCTCGTACGCGCGCGTCGGCGACGGCGTTGAGTAGCAGCGCGGAGCCGGACGCCTCGGCGACCGCGAGGTGGAAACGCGAGTCCGCGGGCCGGTAGTCGGCGGCCTGGGCGCAGGCCTTCTGCCGCTCGACGAGATGCTGTTTGTCGGCTTCGTCCAGCGGCGCTCGGGCAGCGGCCGCGGCGGCGCCACACTCGACCGCCTCGCGAAAGACCAGCACGTCCTCCAGCGACGCGGCGGTCTCCGGGGCGAGTGGCGCGGTGGGCGCAGCGGGGGAGACCACGAAAGTGCCCCCGTACCGGCCGCGCCGGCTGGTCAGATGGCCAGCGTCGGCGAGCGCGGCAATGGCCTCCCGTACGGTCGCGCGGCTGACGCCGAGCCGACTGGCCAGCTCACGCTCGGGCGGCAACCGGTCGCCAGGCGAGACGACACCGAGCCGGATCGTCCGCAGCAGCGCCTCGACGGCTTCCTCGAAAGCGTTCCCGGCCCGCACCGGCCGCAACACGGCGTCCGCCGCGGCAAGCCGGCGTCCGGGAACCGTTGACATGGGTACGAGCCTCCTGCCACGCTGTCGCACAGTCAATGGACTGAGACTAGACCATTAGGAGCCGATATGGCCGCCTCCTCCGATGAACAGCGACTCCATCAACTCGGCTATGCGCAGGAACTGCGTCGTACGATGTCCGGCTTCTCCAACTTCGCGGTCTCGTTCACGATCATCTCGATCCTGTCCGGCTGCCTGACTTTGTACGGCACCGGAATGAAAACCGGCGGTCCCACCGTGATGGTGTGGGGTTGGCTCTTTGTCGGTGTGATGACCCTGCTGGTGGGTCTGTCGATGGCCGAGGTCTGTTCCAGCTATCCGACCGCGGGCGGTCTCTATTACTGGTCGGCCAAGCTGGCGCCGAAAAACCCGGCGATGTGGTCGTGGTTCACCGGCTGGTTCAACTTCCTCGGGCAGGTGGCGGTCACCGCCGGCATCGACTTCGGTGCCGCGTTCTTCCTGAACGCCCTGCTGGACCTGCAGTTCGGCTTCGACGCCCGACCGTGGCACACCATCGTGCTTTTCGCGATCATTCTGTTGGTGCACGGCCTGCTGAACACCTTCGGTGTCAAACTGGTGTCCGTCCTCAACGACGTGAGCGTGTGGTGGCACGTGGTCGGCGTGCTGGTCATCGTCGGCGCGCTCGCGATTTTCCCGTCTCACCACCAGTCCGCCGCAACGGTCTTCGGTGGCTTTGTCAACATGACCGGATGGTCGTCGCCGCTTTACGTGGTTTTGCTGGGCCTTTTGATGGCGCAATACACCTTCACCGGCTACGACGCCTCGGCTCACATGACCGAGGAGACGAAGGATCCGTCCAAGGCCGGCCCGTGGGGGATTGTCGGATCCATCGTGGTCTCGCTGGTCGCCGGCTGGATTCTGATCGTCGGGCTCACCTTCGCCATCCAGAACTACCATGGCGCGGTGAACAGTGCGACCGGTGTTCCGCCCGCGCAGATTTTCCTGGACGCGCTGGGAAGTGTCGGCGGGAAGCTGTTGCTGGTGATCGTCGTGGTGGCCCAGCTGTTCTGCGGAATGTCCTCGGTGACGGCGAACTCGCGGATGATTTACGCCTTCAGCCGGGATGGCGCGCTGCCGGCTTCGGGACTGTGGCACAAGATCAACAAACGCACTCGTACGCCCACCAACGCGATCTGGCTCGCCGCTGGCGGCGCGTTCGTCCTGGGTTTGCCGTACTTGTGGAACAACACCGCTTACGTGGCTGTCACGTCGATCGCGGTGATCGGGCTCTACATCGCGTACGTCCTGCCGACCTTTCTGCGGCTGCTGCGGGGCCGTGATTTTGAGCGCGGGCCGTGGCATTTGGGTCGGTGGAGCCTGCCGATCGGCATCATCGCGGTGCTGTGGGTCGTGTTCATCACGATTCTCTTCATGCTGCCGGCGTCCTATCCGATCACCAAGGACAGTTTCAACTACACACCGATCGCGGTCCTGGTGGTGCTCGGCTTCGCCGGCATTTGGTGGGTAGTGTCGGCGCGGAAGTGGTTCACCGGTCCCAAGGTGCAGGGCAGTGCCCAGGAACTGGCCGCCATCGAAAGCGATCTGGAGGTCGTGTGAGCGACACACAGCCGGGCCGTGGCCGGCTCACCGTGGAGCAGTTGCGGGCGGAGGTGGACGCGGGCCGGATTGACACGGTCTTGGTGGCGTTCACCGACATGCAAGGGCGACTGCAGGGCAAGCGTACGGACGCGCGTTTTTTCGTCGACGACGTGCTGAGCCACCACGCCGAGGCATGCAACTACCTGCTCGCGGTCGACGTCGACATGACGACGGTTTCCGGCTATGCCGCGTCTTCCTGGGAGCAGGGCTACGGGGATTTCGTGACCATCCCGGATTTGTCGACCCTGCGGTGGATTCCGTGGTTCGAGGGCACCGCGCTGGTGCTCTGTGACCTGGAATCCACCGAAGGCGCCGGCGTCGGCCCGTCGCCCCGGCAGATTCTCAACCGGCAGCTGGAGAGACTGGCCGAGCGCGGCTGGAAGGCGTATGTCGGCACCGAGTTGGAGTTCGTGGTTTACCGGGACACATACGAGCAAGCGTGGCAGCAAGGTTATCGCGACCTGCACCCGGCGAACCTCTACAACGTCGACTATTCGCTGCTGGGCACGGGTCGGGTCGAGCCGTTGCTGCGGGCGATTCGGCTCGGCATGAGCGGGGCGGGACTGACCGTCGAGTCGGCCAAAGGCGAGTGCAACCTCGGGCAGCACGAGGTCGCGTTCCGCTACACCGACGCGCTCGCGACCTGCGACAACCACGCGATTTACAAGACCGGTGCGAAGGAAATCGCGGCCCAGCAGGGCATGAGCCTGACATTCATGGCCAAACCCAACCAGCGGGAGGGAAACTCCTGCCACATCCACCTGTCGCTGCGCGACTCGTACGGGACACCGGTGCAGGCCGGGCCGGACGGCGTGTCCGGCATGTCGAAGATCGGTGAGCATTTCCTTGCCGGCCAGCTCGCCACCATGCGGGACATGAGCCTGATGTTCGCGCCGAACATCAACTCGTACAAACGCTATGCGGCTGGTTCGTTCGCGCCCACCGCGATCCGTTGGGGCCGTGACAATCGTACGTGCGCGTTGCGGCTGGTCGGGCAGGGATCGTCACTGCGGGTGGAAAATCGGGTGCCGGGCGGCGATGTCAACCCCTATCTGGCGGTGGCCGCGATCATCGCCGGCGGGTTGCACGGCGTCGAACAGGAGCTGCCGTTGGAGCCGATTTACGCCTCCAACGCGTACGACGACGAAAGCGCGCCGCGGGTGCCGAACACGTTGCGGGATGCCGCGCAGCTGTGGAAATCCAGCGATTTCGCGGCGGCCGCGTTCGGCGCGGATGTCGTCGCGCACTACGCCAACATGGCTCGGGTTGAAATCGAGGCGTTCGACGCGGCCGTCACCGACTGGGAAATGATCCGGGGGTTTGAGAGGCTATGAAGCTGGTCAATCCAGCGACCGAGGAGGTCGTCGGCGAGGTCGCCGCGACCGACCCGGACGGGGTGGACGCCGCGATCGCGCGGGCCCGCAAGGCGTACGAGAGCTGGCGGCAGGTGGCGCCGGCCGATCGCGCCCGGCTGTTGCGCCGGTTCGCGTCCACTGTGGACAGTGCGATTGAGGAGCTGGCCAGGCTGGAGGTCGCCAACTCCGGGCACACCATCGGCAACGCCCGCTGGGAGGCGGGAAACGTACGAGACGTGCTCGACTATTACTCCGGCGCGCCGGAACGGCTGTTCGGCCGGCAGATTCCTGTGCCCGGTGGGATAAATGTGACCTTCGCCGAGCCGTTGGGCGTGGTCGGGGTGATCGTGCCGTGGAATTTCCCGATGCCGATCGCCGGCTGGGGATTCGGACCGGCGCTCGCGGCCGGCAACACCGTCGTGCTCAAACCGGCCGAGCTCACCCCGCTGACCGCTCTGCGGATCGGTGAGCTCGCTTTGGAAGCGGGCTTGCCGGAGAACGTGCTGCAAATCGTGCCAGGCGCTGGATCGGTGGTCGGCGAACGGTTCGTCACCCATCCGGACGTGGCGAAAGTGGTCTTCACCGGCTCCACCGAGGTCGGCACCCGGGTGGCAGCGGGCTGCATGGCGCAGGTCAAGCCGGTGACTCTGGAGCTGGGCGGGAAATCCGCCAACATCATTTTCGCGGACGCCGACCTGGTCAAAGCCGCGGCTACCGCGCCGTACGGAGTTTTCGACAATGCCGGCCAGGACTGCTGCGCAAGATCCCGGATTCTGGTCCAGCGCTCGGTTTACGACGAGTTCGTAGCGTTGCTGGAGCCGGCGGTGGCCGGTGTGAAGGTGGGCGATCCCGGTCTCGACGACACCGAGATGGGGCCGCTGATCAGCTCGGCGCACCGGGACAAGGTGTCGTCGTACGTGCCGGCCGGGGCCTCGGTGTTGTTTCGTGGCAGTGTGCCGGGCGGGCCGGGTTTCTGGTTCCCGCCCACGGTTCTCGCGCCGGAGTCGACCGACGATCGGACCGTACGGGAAGAGATTTTCGGCCCAGTCGTGGTGGTTCTGCCGTTCGACGACGAGGCCGACGCGATTCGGATCGCGAACGATTCACCCTACGGCCTGTCCGGGTCGATCTGGACCAGCGATGTCGGCCGCGCGTTGCGGACCGCTCGCGCGGTGGAAGCCGGCAACCTTTCGGTGAATTCGCATTCCTCCGTACGATATTGGACGCCGTTCGGCGGTTTCAAGCGCTCGGGGCTCGGCCGGGAGCTCGGCCCAGATGCGCTGGATGCTTTTACCGAGACCAAAAACGTCTTCATCTCAACCGACATCTAGACGGAGGAAAACAAGTGGCACGGCTGGACGGGAAGGTCTGCGTCATCACCGGCGCAGGCAGCGGCATCGGCGCGGCCGCGGCCCGCCGGTTCGCCGCCGAGGGCGGCTCGGTGGTGGTGGTCGACCTGGATGAGACCGCGGGTTCGGCGATCGCGAAGGAGGTCGACGGACTTTTCGTCCGTACGGACGTGACGTCCGCTGACGACGTGCAGGCCGCTTTCGCGGCCGCGATCGAACGGTTCGGCGGGCTGGACGTGCTGGTCAACAACGCCGGCATCTCGCCGCCGCAGGACGACTCCATTTTGGACACCGACCAGGACGCCTGGGATCTGGTGCAGCGGGTCAACCTCACGTCGGTTTACCTGTGCTGCAAATACGGCATCCCGCATTTGTTGGAGCGAGGTGGCGGCTCGGTCATCAACACCGCTTCCTTTGTCGCCCTGATGGGTGCGGCGACCTCGCAGATTTCCTACACCGCCTCCAAAGGTGGCGTGCTGGCGATGTCTCGCGAGCTCGGCGTCCAGTTCGCACGACAGGGCGTACGAGTCAACGCGATCTGCCCCGGGCCGGTCGACACCCCGCTGCTGCGGGACCTTTTCGCGGCCGACCCGGAACGCGCCGCGCGCAGGTTGGTGCATATCCCGATGGGCCGGTTCGCCCGCCCCGAGGAGATCGCCTCGGCGATGCTTTTCCTGGCCAGCGACGACTCCTCGTTCATCACCGCGTCGACTTTCCTGGTGGACGGCGGGATCACCGCGGCTTATGTGACCCCCCTGTGAGTGGACCGACTATCGGCATCACCTCGTACGTCGAGCAGGCTTCCTGGGGTGTGTGGCGCACGTCCGCCGCGCTGATTCCGTACGCGTACGTGGAAAAGGTACGGACTGCCGGCGGAGTCCCGCTGATAGTTCCACCCGTGTACGACGACGCCGAGGCGGTGCTTTCCCGGTTGGACGCTCTGGTGCTCGCCGGTGGCGCCGATGTCGACCCGGCCATGTACGAAATGGTGGCGCATCCGGAGACTGTGGGACTGCGGCCCGACCGGGACGAGAGCGAGCTGGCGCTGCTGGCCGTGGCGTACGCTCGCGACCTGCCGGTTTTGGGGATCTGCCGGGGAATGCAGCTGATGTGCGTAGCCGCCGGCGGGAAACTGGAACAACACCTGCCGGATGTGGTCGGGCATGAGGGACATCGGCCCGAGCCCGGGGTTTACGGCTCACACGCGGTCAGTTTGGTGCCGGACAGCGTGCTGGGGCGGCTGCTGGGCGACGAGCTGCAGGTGCCGTCATACCACCATCAGGCCGCTGCCGAGGTCGGATCGCTGACGGTGTCAGGAAAAGCCGACGATGGCACGGTCGAAGCTGTCGAAGATCCGTCGCACACTTTCGCGCTGGGCGTGCAGTGGCATCCCGAGGTGAGTGCCGACGATCGACTTTTCCGTGAGCTCGTACGGGTTGCGGCGCTGTCCGAATCGACAGAAAGCGGGCGGAGGGTGATCATATGAGATAGTCGGGCTCTTGGGGGGATTTGGTGCGTACGTTCGCAGCGCGAATGCGTTTGGTCGCCGCGTTGTCGGTGATCTGTGTCGGTGTTTTCCTGGCGGCGCCTGCTTTCGCGGCAGTGCCTGTTTTCGCCGCCGCGCCGGTACGGATCATGGCCCTCGGGGATTCGGTCACCGACGGCCTGACATTGCCGGACGGCACGCCGGGCTCGTACCGCAACGACCTGTGGCAGCTGATGAAATCCGACGGATACCCGGTGGATTTCGTCGGATCGCAGTCGTCGGGGGAGCCGCCGCTGGGCGATCCCGCGCATGAGGGGCACCCGGACTGGACCATCGCGCAACTCGACGCGCAGCTCGCCGGATGGCTCACCACGTACCAACCGGACGTGATTTTGTTGCATGCCGGCACCGACGACATCGCCGGCCACAGCACCGCCGAGCAGGCCGCCGCCGCACTGTCCACATTGGTCGGTCACATCGTGGCGGCGCGTCCGACCGCTCAGGTTTTCGTCGGCACCTTGTTGGCGACCCCGAACGACGTGCTGAATCCGCAGTTTGTCCAGTTCAACAAGGCGGTGCCTGGGATTGTCGCGAGCAAGGGCCGGAACATCCATCTCGTCGACATGTTTCCGGCCCTGACCGCCGCCGATTTCGCCGATCCACTGCACCCGACCGGCGGCGGGTACGCGAAAATGGCGGTTCGCTGGTATTCGGCTCTGCTAGGTGCTCCGCTCAGTCATATCGAGGCGGAGAGTGGTACGCGTACGAACGCGGCCCTGGTTTCCACCACAACGGCATCCGGCGGGGTAAAGGTCGGCGCGTTGACCGCATCGGGTAGCTCGCTGGTTTTGCGTTTCCATGCCGCGAAAAGCGGTGACGAGCGGGTCTACCTTCGGGCGGACAATGGCACCGGCGCCCCGTGTGACGAGCAGGTGTGGGGCAAGGACGGGGTGCCGATCACCGTCACCTACGCCGGATTCGCCGACTGGAATTTCTGGGGCACGACGGCCGTGACCATATCCGCGTCACCCGGAGACAACACGTTCACATTCGCCGGCGGCACCTGTCGAGCGGAAATCGATGCCGTCAGTATCGCCCCGGTGACCACGTCCCCATATTTGTGACGCTCAGCCCGCCAGCGAAAACTGACGGGCTGCCCGAACGTCAGCTCTGCTCGTACGTCGGCGTGATGCCGCCGCGGGCGAGCGTATGGGAGAACAGGTTGAAGCCGAGGATCGCGGGCCGCGCATCCGCCGACACGTCCAGCTTGTCCACGTCGACGGCGTGTACGACGAAGAAGTAGCGGTGCGGGCCGTGGCCGGGTGGCGGGCCGGCACCGATGTAGCGCGGCAAGCCGGCATCGTTGCCGAGAGTGACGGCCCCATCGGGGAGACTCGCGTCGGTCGGCAGTGACGTGACCGAGGCCGGGATGTTGAAGACGGCCCAGTGCCAGAACCCGCTCGCGGTCGGCGCGTCCGGGTCGTAGCAGGTCACGGCGTAGCTCTTGGTGCCCTCCGGGGCGCCGGACCAGGACAGCTGCGGTGAGTGGTCCTGCCCGCCGGCGCCCAGGATGCCGCTGACGTGCGGCATCGCGAGCGGCTCGCCGTCAGCGACATCGGTGCTGGTCACGGACAGGGCGGGCACCTCGGGCAGGAAGTCGTACGGGCTGGGTGGCCGGGCCATGCGGGCCTCCTAGTTAAGGATGTGAGGTCACCCATGACACTAGTTTGACCGTACGGCCAGCGCCGGTTGGGGCGGGTACGACTGGACCCCCGTCCGGTCGAACGCGTTGACACTGGCCAAGCCGTCCCATACGGTCTGAGCAATCGATTTCTCACCCAGTTTGGAGGCGGGCACCGTGCAGCCAACCTCGGAACATCCGGCAGACCCCGCCGTGCCGCCGAGCATGGCGGCCGCGCGGGCGGCGATCCGGTCCGAGGCGGCGGCGGTGGCCGCGCTCGAAGAGCGGCTGAACGGCCGGTTCGCGGCGGTGGTCGAGCTGATCGCCGGCAGCGCCGGCCGGGTGGTGGTCACCGGCCTCGGGAAGTCCGGGATCATCGGCCGCAAGATCGCCGCCACCCTGGCCAGCACCGGCACGCCGACTTTCTTCGTACACGCGGCCGAAGCCCTGCATGGCGATTCCGGCATGGTCACGCCGGGGGACGTGGTGTTGGCGCTGTCCGCTTCCGGCGAGACCGCCGAGGTCTGCCACTTCGGCCAGCTGGTCGCCGATCGCGGCATCCCGCTGGTCGCGATGACCGGCCGCGACGACTGCACACTCAACCGGCTCGCGAGCCATGTGTTGGACGTGAGCGTGATACGGGAGGCTGACCCGCTGAACCTGGCACCGACCACGTCGACCACCGCGGCGCTTGCGATGGGCGACGCGCTCGCGGTGGCACTTATGGTGCACCGAGAGTTCACCGAGGAGGACTTCGCCACCTTCCACCCGGGCGGCTCGCTCGGCCAGCGGCTGTTGGGCCCAGGAGGAATCGCGTGACCCCGTTCGGCGTCTGTGTCGTCGGCAGCTTCATGAAGGACCTGGTGGTCCGGGTGCCCCGGCTGCCGCGCCGCGGAGAGACGTTGCACGGCACCGAATTCGCCGAGTTCCTCGGCGGCAAGGGCGTCAACCAGGCGGTCGCCGCCTCTCGGTCCGGCGCTCGTACGGCGATGGTCGGCCGACTCGGCGCGGACGGGTACGGACAGGAGTTCCTCGCCCTGCTCGCGGCCGAAGGCATCGACGCTGGCCGGGTGACGGTGGCCGAAGGCAGCGGCACCGGCGTCGGACTGCCGGTGGTCGAGCCGGACGGCTCCAACGCGATCGTCATCGTGCCGCGGGCCAATGCCACCCTGACCGCGGCGGACATCGCCGACGCGGCCGATCGGATCGCGGCCGCGCGGGTGGTGACCGTGCAGCTGGAGCTGGCCGTGGAAACCGCGATCGAGGCTTTGCGGATTGCTTCGGCGGCTGGCACGACGACCATCCTGAACCCGGCGCCGATGCGTCCCACGCTGCCGCCGGACCTGGTCGCGTACGCGGACATCCTGGTGCCGAACGCGATCGAGGCGGAGCAGTTGACCGGTCGTACGTGCGATGGCGACGCGGCCGCCGAGGTGGCGGTCGCGCTGGCCGCGAAGTTCGCCCGTCGCGGCTGTGTCCTCACCCTCGGTGAGCGTGGGTCGATCGTCGTGGACGGCGGCGAGCCCGTCTGGTTGCCGGCGCACCGGGTCGACACCATCGACACGGTGGGTGCCGGCGACGCCTTCTGTGGCGCCCTCGCGGCCCGCCTCGCGGCCGGTGACTCGCTGGTCGATGCCGCTCGCTACGCCAACGCGGCGGGGGCGTTGTCCACCACGATTCCCGGTGCGGTGGACGGCATCCCAGCCACCGCGGCCATCTCGGCGCTGCTGTCCAACGGCCCGGTGGCCGACCTCGTCGACGACTGACCTCGCTTACCGAGCGTTTCCGAGGTGATCGTCTAGACTAAGCGCCGCCGGAGAGACGGCGGTGGTTTCCAGTGACGGCCAGCACCGCGGGTGAGGCGTGAGCGGGAGGGTGGGCCGATGACGACAATCCACGATGTGGCGCGGCACGCGGGCGTTTCCGCGGCGACGGTTTCGCGGGTGCTGAATGGGCATCGTACGGTCGATGAAACCCTCGCCGGCCGGGTGCGGGCGGCCGCGACCGAGCTCGGCTACTCGCCGAACATCCTCGCGAGGAACCTGCGCAAGAGCCAGACCAACCTGTGGGCCGTCATCATCTCGGACGTGAACAACCCGTTCTTCACGTCGCTCGTACGCGGCGTCGAGGATGTCGGGCAGCAGGCCGGGTATTCGGTTTTGCTGTGCAACAGCGACGAAAACCCGGACAAGGAAGCCAGTTACATCACCGCCGTGCTGGCCCAGCAAATCGCCGGCGTCATCATTTCGCCGAGCAGTCGCCCGGACAACATGGCACAGCTCGTGGAGGGCAGCCGCGCGGTGGTGACGATCGACCGCGAAGTCCAGGAAGTCGAAACCGACGCCGTGCTGGTGGACAACGAGCGCGGCGCGCAGGCCGCCACCGCGCATCTGATCGAGCAGGGGTATTCCCGGATCGCGTGCATCACCGGCCCGCGCAAGGTCAGCACGGCGACCTCCCGGCTGCGTGGCTACCGGCAGGCACTGCGGGACGCCGGCCGTACCTTCGACACCAACCTCGTACGATATTCGGACTTCCGGGAGACCGGCGGCCGGGAGGCGATGGCCGACCTGCTGGATTCCGGTGCCCGCCCGGACGCGGTCTTCGCCACCAACAACCTGATGACGGTTGGCGCGCTGGAAACCCTGGCTGAGCGCGGCCTCGGCATTCCGGATCCGGTCGGCGTGGTCGGCTTCGACGAACTGCCGTGGGCCGAGCTGGTTCGGCCGTCACTGTCCACAGTGGCCCAGCCGACGTACGAAGTCGGGCGTACGGCCGCGCAGTTGTTGCTGAAGCGGCTGGAAAACCCGGACGAGCGGTTCACCGTCATCACGCTGCCGACCACGCTCAACATCCGAGACAGCTCGCGTCGCTAGCTCTCGCCTACTTGCTCGATTAAGTTGCCGCACCTCTTCCCAACTGACGCGGTAGCACTGTTTAATCGTTTAACTAGACCGAGGAGGCGCCCGGGATGGCCGTACGGATGCGTGACGTGGCGCAGGCCGCGGGCGTGTCGATCGCCGCGGTTTCGCTCGCGCTGTCTGGAAATCCCCGTATTCCGGCCGAGACCCGGGACCGGATTCGGGCGGTGGCGGAGCAGATGGGCTACCGCCCGCACGCCGGCGCGCGGGCGTTGCGTACGGAGGTGACTGGCTCACTCGGCCTGGTGATCAGCGACGTGGCGAACCCGTTCTTCGCCGAGCTGGCCGGTGAGATCCAACGGGCGGCGGCGGCCGAGGGATTTTCCACCGTCCTCTGCAATTCCGACGAGGACGCCGGTGTCCAGGACGAATACCTACGGAATCTGCTCGCCGGCAGCCGGGTGGACGGCGTCATTCTGGTGCCGGCGGCGGCGATGACCGAGGGTCTGCTGGCGGCTGGGAAAGCCAAGGCGCGACTGGTTTTCCTGGACCGCCCGGTCGAGGTCCGCGGCCGGACCGCGGCGGCGCGCCATCTCGCCGGCTCTCCGGTGGTCCGAAGTGGAGCGTCCAAGGCGCTGTCGGAAGCGGCGGAACTGCTGACCGGTTTCGGGCATCGCCGGGTCGGCATTATCGCGCCGCCGATGACGACTCGGGTCGGCGTCGAGCGTACCGAGCTGATGATCCAGTCGCTGACCGCGCGCGGGGTAGCGACCCGCGACATCAGCGTGGTCGAAGGGGATTTTCGGCAGGACAGCGGCGAACGCGCGATGGAACAGCTGCTGGCCAACAAATCCCGGCCGACCGCGATCTTCGGTGCGGACGGACTGATGACTATTGGTGCGATGAAAGGACTGCGCGCGGCCCGATACCGCGTCCCGGCCGATATCTCGGTGATCGGTTTCGACGACGCGCCCTGGTTCGACCTCTTCGATCCGCCGCTGACCGCGGTGGCCCAGCCGATCACCGCAATGGCGACGGCGGCCGTACGAGCGATGGTCCATCTCGTCGATGACGCGGCCGCACCGCTGCCGGCCGCCGACGCAACCCCGGCGTGCCGTCTCGTACGACGTGCGTCCTGCGGACCCGCACCCGCTTAGTTCTTGTTGATGCAGAAGGAAAGGAAGCTCACATGCGCTACCTCCAGTCTGGTCGGATCCGAGTCGCGACAGCGGTCGTGCTGGCGCTGACGCTGGCCACCACGGCCGCGGCGTGTGGTCGCGGCGGCACCGGCAGTTCCGCGTCCGGCGCGGCGAAAATCGCCATCGTGACCCGCGACTTCACCAACCCGTATTGGGCCGCGCTGCGAGATGGCGCCATCGCCGAAGGCAAGAAGCAGGGCGTCACAGTCAACGTCCAGGCTGGCGACAACGAGACCGACTCGTCCGGTGAGAACGCCAAAATCTCCACGCTCGCCGGCCAGAACTACACCTGTTTCGGGGTGGTGCCGGTGAACGCGACCAACGTCATCACGCCCTTGGTTCCGGTGGCGCAGAAAAACATTCCGATCCTGAATCTGGATACCCAGATCGACCCGGGTGCCTCCAAAGCCGCTGGTGTCTCGTACGCCTCTTTCATCGGCTCCGACAACCTGCAGGCCGGTACGCTCGCGGGCCAGTCGCTGCTGTCCAAGGTAGGAAGCGGAAACGTGGCGATTCTGCAGGGCATCGCCGGTGAACAGAACGGCATCAACCGGGAGAAGGGTTTCGCCGCGGCCACCGGTGGAAAGCTCACGGTCGTCGCGAAACAGCCCGCTGACTATGACCAGACCAAGGCTCAGACGGTCACCGAGGCGATTCTGCAGGCGCACCCGGACATCAAGGGGATTTTCGCGGCCAACGACACAATGGGCCTGGGCGCCGCACAAGCGGTGAAGAACGCCGGAAAGTCGAGCCAGATCACCATTATCTCGGTCGACGGCATCAAGGCCGCGCTGCAGGCCGTGCAGGCCGGTACGCTGTCGGCGACCATCACCCAATACCCGTACGCGGAAGGCCAGCTCGCCGTCCAGGCGTGCATCAAGGCGGTCGCCAAGAAATCCATCCCGACCCGGGTGGTCGCGCCGATCAAGCTGATCGACAAGGACAACGTCGGCAGGGCGCTGCGCAGCTTCCCGCAGCCGTTCGAGCCGTTCACCAACCCGCTCGCGAATTAGCCCGATGACCGCGACAGTTTCGCAGGCGCCGCAGTCCTCCCGGCAGCGCCGCAACGCCGTTGTCAGCACCAGTGCGCGCTATGCCGCGCCCATCGGGCTGGTGATCGTCTTCCTGATCTTCTTTATCGCTACCCCGGATTTCCTTACGGTTTCGAACATCAGCGACCTGCTGGTGTCCGCGTCGATCCTGATGGTGCTGGCGATGGGGCAGCAGTTGGTGGTCACGGTGGCCGGCATCGACCTGTCGATCGGAGCCAACCTGCCGTGGTCCGCGGCCCTGCTGGGATTCGCGGTCACGCAGGGCTGGCCATTGCCGGTGGCGATTCTGGTCGCGATCGTGGGTGGCGGCGTGATCGGGTTGGTCAACGGAATTCTGGTCGCCAAGCTGAACATGAGCGATTTCATCGTCACGCTGGGCTCGCTCAGCGTGGTCAGCGGTTTGACGCTTTTGTTGACGCAGGGCAACACCGTGCCGGTCAACTCGGGATTCCTGCGCGGTCTCGCACTGGGCGGTATCGGGCCGATCCGGTGGTTCTGGCTGGTGGCGCTGATCGCGGCACTGGTGGTGGGCTTCGTGCTTTTCCGCACTCGTACAGGCACACATTTGCTGGCCACCGGCGGAAATATCGACGCGGCCCGTGGCTCGGGCATCCCGGTGTCCCGGATGCGGTTATACGCGTACCTCGGATCGGGACTCTTCTGCGGGCTGGCCGGCGTTCTGCTGGTCGCCCGTACCGGTGGCGCGGATCCGTCCCTGCAGACCAATCTGTTGCTGAGTTCCATCGCCGCGGTGGTGCTCGGTGGGTCCAGCCTGTTCGGCGGCCGGGCGTCGGTGCTCGGCTCGGCGACCGGCGCGGTGTTGCTGCAAAGCCTGATCAACGGGTTTACCCTGATCGGGATTTCCCAGTACTACCAACCGATCGCGGTCGGCGCCGTGGTGCTCGGCGCCGCCTTCCTGTCCCGATTCCAGAAATAGTGGGGGAACCAGAAATGCCTGAGGTGGCCGCACGGCACACCGATCCCGGAGCCGACCAGGTTCCGCGCGGCGCGGTGTTGCTGGAAGTCCGGGACGTACACAAGTCTTTTGACGCCGTACGAGCGTTGCAGGGCGTCGACCTGACCATCCACAAAGGACAGGTCACTGCGCTGCTCGGCGACAACGGTGCCGGCAAGTCAACGCTGGTGCGATGCCTGACCGGGGTGCATCCGCCGGACTCCGGGGAAATCCTGTTCGCCGGTGCGCCGTTGCGACTGAATTCACCCGACGACGCGCGAAGACGGGGCATCGAGACGGTCTACCAGGAACTCGGGCTGATCGAGGACCTGCAGGTCTGGCAGAACCTGTTTCTGAACCGTGAGCTCACCTATGGCATCCCGCCGGTCAAGGTGCTGGACAAGAAGCGGATGATCAGCCGGAGCCAGCAGATTCTCCAAGAGCTGGACGTCAACGTACCGAACGTGCGCACGACCGTACGGCGAATGTCCGGCGGCCAGCGGCAGAGCATCGCCATCGCGCGGGCGGCCAACTGGGGGACCACCCTGGTGATCATGGATGAGCCGACGGCCGCACTGGGCGTGCGAGAAACCGCGGCCGTGGAGGCGTTGATCGGCCGGCTGCGCGAATCCGGGGTCACGGTTTTGTTGGTCAGCCACGATATGGCGCAGGTGATGCGGGTCGCGGACAGCGCGTGGGTGCTGCGGCGTGGGCGTGCGGCCGCGCACCGCCGTATCGACGCCACCAGCGGCGACGAGCTGGTCGGGCTGATCACCGGCGCGATCGCCGGAGACATTGATGCCTGAGCCGGTCGTTGTCATCGGCTCGATCAACGTCGATCACGTCGTACGAGCCGGTGCTTTCCCCGCACCGGGTGAAACAATCACCGGCCAGGGGGTGAGCATCGGGCTCGGCGGCAAGGGCGCGAACCAGGCGGTGGCCGCCCATCTCGCCGGTGCGCGGGTTCGGATGCTCGGGCGGGTCGGTGCGGACAGCGACGGCGAGTTGGCCAAAAGCCGGCTCAGCTCGCGTGGCGTCGACATTTCCGGCGTGCGTACGATCGCGGACGCGGCGACGGGCAGTGCGTGGATTACCGTTACACCGCAGGACAATTCCATCATCGTAGTGCCAGGAGCGAACGCCTTTTGGGACGACGAGCAGCCGCTGGCTTCCGGCGGCGTCACACTCTGCCAGCTGGAAATCCCACTGGCTGTCGTGGAGCGGGTCGCCGAAGCATGTACGGGCACTTTCGTGGTGAACGCTGCCCCGGCTCAACCGCTGCCAGATGCGCTTCTCGCGAGGTGTGATGTTTTGGTTGTCAATGAACACGAACTCGCGGTGGTCAGCGCGGCTTCTGGAGTCGCGGCAGCACACCGCGACCTGCTGGACAGGGGAGTCGGCGCGGTGATCACCACGCTCGGCGCGGCCGGCGCGGTGTTGACCGATGCCGATGGCACCGAGGAGCTGCCTGTTTTTCCCGCGCAGGCCGTGGACACCACCGGTGCCGGGGACGCTTTCGTGGGCGTCCTCGCGGCCCGGCTGACCGTCGGCGACAACCTCCGCGATGCCGCCCGCTGGGGAGCGGCAGCCGGCTCGCTGGCGGTCCGGCGGGCTGGCGCGCAGGAGTCTTTTCCTTCAGTGGAGGAGATTCAGGCTCTGGTGGGGAGTTGAGAGCTCCCCGACCAACCATGTCTTACCAAGCCCGTAGTGAGTTAAGAGACATTTGCGATGTACCGCAGGCATGGATCGCGGAAGAGCGCCTTGACGATGCGGGGAAGTCGTCGGAGTCGAGTGAGGGCGTTGGTGGCGGTGGTGAGCCAACTGGACACCGAACTCACGCACCGATCGACTCCGCGACCATATCCCTGGTCCACAAGGCGAACTCGAAGTGCAGCTGCCGCGGATCGCGACCGGTGATCAAACCGTACGATCTCGCTATCGCCTGGCCGGCAAGTTCGATGGGTCACCAGGCGAAGACTTCACCTTCAACAACGGAGCGGGCCTACCGCTCGCAAGAGTTGAACGCGCGCGCTCTATGTTTCGTTGGGATTATTGTGAAAGTATCCATTTCCTGATTACCCGTACGCGACCAAAATGTCGGTGCCGGCGGTAGTATTAATGTCATGGCTGCCGGCGATGACACCACCTCTCCAGAACTCTGGAGGTGTGACCCGGACGAGCTCGGTGAGCTGCTGCAGGAGAAAGAAAAAGCGGTCCGGCTGCTGCAGGTCGAGGTGCTGGACATTGTCGCGGCGATCCACCGAGGAAACGTCGGCAAGACGCTCGGGCACCGCAACACCCTGGGAATGCTGCAAGACCTCCTGCGACTGTCCCCCACAGAGGCGTCCCGACGCTACAAACGAGCCCTGAACCTGTGCCCCAGCCAAGCCCTCACCGGCGAAACCCTCGCCCCCACACTCAGCATCACCAGCCAAGCCATGCGCCGCGGGGAACTCGCCGACTCCCAAATCGACACAATCGTTGGGGTCGTGAACAGGCTCCCGGCCAGGGTGACCATCAAGGACCGTGAGGAAGCCGAAGCGTCCCTGGTGGAACACGCGAAACGGTACACCGCACCCGGCCTAGCCAAAGTAGGGCGACGCATCCACGACCACCTGGATCCCGACGGACCGGCGCCCTCCGAACACGAAAACGAGAAACCACGCCGCGAACTATCCCTCCACACCGGAACAGACGGACGCCTGAACTTCAGTGGCTCCTTCGACAGTGAAACCGGCACTTTGTTCAGTGAGATTCTGAGCCCACTGGCCAAACCTCGCCCGGCTGAGAATGGCACCCCTGATCAGCGGTCAGTGTCTGAGCGCAACGGGTACGCGCTCGCGGAGGCCCTGAATCTGATCGCGGACTCCGGGAAACTCCCGATTCAGGGTGCTGAGCGGCCGCATCTGACTATTACGATGACTTGGGACATGCTGCGGGACCGGCTCGGTGTCGCTTATCCGTACAGTGGCGCACCGATTTCCCCAGAGGGCGTCCGCCGGCTTGCTTGTGACGCGGACATTATCCCGATGGTGCTGGGCAGCGACAGTGTGCCCCTTGATGTTGGACGCAACGAACGACTCATCACACCGGCCCTACGCAAAGCCTTGATAGCGCGAGACGAAGGCTGCGCCAGATGCGGGCGACCACCTCGTTGGACGAGGGGGCATCATATTTGTCACTGGGCTGATGGTGGGGCTACTTGTCTTGAAAATTGCGTGCTCCTTTGCGACAGGTGTCATCGGCTCGTCCATCACGGTGGTTGGGACGTACGCATTGTTGATGGAATTGTTGAATTCCTGCCGCCAGCGTACGTTGACCGCGAACGAAGACCCATCCGCGGGATTAATCAGCTCGCTGCATAGAAAAATCCACCCGGCCGCCGGGCACCACCACGCCCGGCGGCCCACAACTCTGCCACCGACTGGCTACCCAAGCCGGCAATGAGCTAAGAGACATTTGAGATGTATCGCAGACACAGGTCGCGGAAGAATGCCTTGACGATGCGGAGAAGTTGCTGGAGTCGGGTCAGGGCGTCCGTGGCCGCGCTGAACAGCTGGTCGACGTTGAGCACGCCGGCATTGTCGACCTGATCGTGTTTGACGTTCTTCCAGACCCACTCGTCCGGGTTGAGTTCCGGTGAGTAGGACGGGAGGAAGAACAGGCGAAGCTTCCCGTTGGTTGAGTTCACGTACTCGGTGGTCATCTTCGAGATGTGTGCACTGTGTCGATCAAGGATGAGGAACACTGGACGGCGGGACCCACGGACGAGGTTGGTCAAGAACTCGATGAACACCTCGGAGTTGAGGCCGCCGGTGAAAGTGCTGAACTTCAACGACCCGCCAGCGGTGATCGCGGAGATCATCCCGATCGACTCGCGGTTGCCAGTCTTAGATAACACTAGGGCCTGGCCGATCGGAGCCCACGTGGTGCCACTGTGAAAATCAGACCTGATCGACGCCTCGTCACCGAAATACACCACTGCACCGACCTTCTCCGCGGCCGCGACAATAGCCGGATATTCCTCATCCTTCCACCGCGCAACAGCTTCCGGATTCTGCTCGTGGGCTCGCCGCAATGGTCGCTGCGGGGACAGACCCATCGTCCGCAGCAACCGCCCGACCGTCGTGGTCGCCAACTGGACACCGAACTCCCGCTTGATCAAGTCCGCGACCATATCCCTGGTCCACAACGCGAACTCGAAATGCAGCTGACGCCGATCATGACCAGTGATCAAACCGTACAACTTCGCGATCGCCGTCGCCGGCAACCTCGACGGACCGCCAGGAGACGACTTCACATTCAACAACACGTCCGGACCGCCACCGTACCGATAGATCGCAAGCCACCTATAGACCGTCGAGCGGCCAGCACCCAGCGCCACCTGAACAGTCTCCGGATCGATACCCGCCTCAAACATCCGCAAAGCCTCAACCCGCAGACTCCGCAACTGCTTCCGACTCAACCTCTCGCCAGCTATACCGCAAGCCAACAGGTCACCTCAGGAAAAGTCCACTACAACACCCCCGCCTTGGTAAGAGACATGAGACGTACCGCAGGATTACGGAAGAGCGCCTTGACGATGCGGGGAAGTCGCTTCGGCACCCATTGCCGGTCGCCACCGCGGCTCATCCAATTTTGGCCGCAACGCGCGCAACCGAGCCCTCAGAACCACAAACTGCTCAGTGGCTCGAGGCACGTACGAGCAGATACGACCGCCGACTGGGATGTTCGGCGCCGGGATGTGGCTCGCGGTCCAGCCGGGCGGTGATTTCCAGCCCGGCCGCGGAAAGAGCACAGGTTTCCGCGGCCGGGTCCAAATACCGGAAGGTCAGTTCGACGTCTTGGTCCCACCATTCAGTGAGGATGATGGAGTCGCCGGCCGCTCGCTCGGCGTCGCCGGTGTGGAATGCGATCAGGGCGACGCCGCCGGGCCGTAGCACCCGGGCGAATTCGGCGTACGCCTGCGCACGCTCAGTGGCATCCAGGTGAATGACCGAATATACACAGACGATTCCAGCGAGCGTGTTGTCCCGCAGCGGGAGCGCGGTCATGTCGGCCGCGCAGAACGGCAGCGCGGTGGCTCGGGCCGCGGTGGCGCACATTCGCGGCGACAGGTCCAATCCCACGGTTCGTACGCCATTCGCGGCGAGATGGGCCGCGACGTGTCCGGGCCCGCACCCGAGGTCGGCGACCAGCCCGTCCCCGGAAATTTCGGCCACAACGCTCAACAACGCACGGTCCAGCGGTTTGCCCCGCAACTCGTCGCTGAGCTCGGCGGCATAACTTTCGGCGACCAGATCGTAACTGTGCCGCGTCCGGGACGTGTCTGTCATGCCGACCAACTTACGCGGTCGCCGTCAGCGGAACTGCTCTCGTACGGCGGCGAGGATGCGGGCTGGGCGGTCCGGGGCGAAGACTTCCACCGCCGGCGGCGGGATTGTGCCGGTCGCGGTGGTCGTCCAGCCATCCGGTCCGGTGAAATCGGGATTGTCGATGCTGAAACCGAGGCTTTCCAGGTGGTCGATGCCGACATTGAGGTTCGCCGGCTCGGTGTCCGCGTACGCGCGAAGCCGGAAAGTCAGCGTCGCGGTGGTCTTCCCGCGCAGCCAACGAGTGACGTCCACCGGCCCCTGTAGTCCTTCGCCCTGGATCCAGAGCAGCCACGGGTGGTCCAGAACATCCGATTCCCAGACGGTTTCGTTGTCGATCAACACTTCCATCGCGTAGTCGCCGCGAGACGGGAAGCGGCAGGTGAAGGCCCGGTGATGCCAGAAGGACAGCTCGTGCCGGGGCGCGTCGGCCTGCACTCGTACGACTGTCGAGGCCTGGCCATAGTTTCCGGCACCGACTCGGACCGCCGGCACCACCAGGCTGAGCCGCCCGTCGCCGTACATGGCGTTGCGATCGCTGCTCGGCGTCGGCGCGTTGTCCCACTGCAGCCCGTACGCGATGACGCCGGCGATCCGCCCGTCGGCGGCATATTTCAGGCCGGTGGCCACGCTTTCGGTGACATATTGCTCGGTGAGCGGGATCGGCGCGTCGAGGAAGCGACCGGCATAGACGAGTTGCAGGAGGGAGATACCGCGTGGCTCGGTTTTCGCGAGAATGGCGTCCAAGCACTGTGTCGCGGTGCTCGACACGTGAGTGTTCTGTCGGTGGCCGTCCAAAAACGGATAGATGATGCCGTCGATGTATGGCCCGTACTGGTCGAGAAACTCGTCGCTGGTCGCCGCGTCATAGTACGCACACGTGTAAAAGCCCAGCTCCGGGTTGATTTCCCGTTGTGCTGCCACGATCTCGGTCATGTACGAGTCGGTGAACAGCTTCGCGTTCTCGGCGAACTGGAAGTCGTCGATGGCCCACGCGGTCACGCTCGGGACTTTCACCGACAACTCGGCGATCGCCTGTGCCCAGGCCACGAAATCGGTCATGTACGGCCGGGACGCGCGGCCGTCCTGCCGAGTTTCGGACGGTGGCACCAAATAAGGCCACACGTCGATGCCGGCTTCGGCAGCTGCCGGCGCGAATTCCCGTCGCAGGTCGTCCCAATCCGTTGGCGAGTCCCAAATCCCGTACAGATAGGCGTTGGCGCCCAGGTCGGTCAAATACGCGATCAGCGCGGGCGTGTCGAGGTGCCGATAGCCGTCCGTGCGTGGCTCCTTCTCCCGTACGGCCGCGCCGATCGTGTTGCCCCCGGTCAGTGCCGCCCGCAGCCCACCCGCCGGAATCCGCATCCGCCCAACCTTCGCCATCTCGAAAATAGCATCGACTATGGAGAAGTGTAGCCCCCGGCGGTGGAGGGTGGGTGAGGTCAGCTGATGACGGGCGCGCGGATCAGGACCACGGCGACGCCGTAGGCGAGGCCCATCACCAGCAACTCCAGCGTCACCCAGCCGACCAGCGCGGTGCGTTCGCCGCGGCCGATCGGGCCCAACAACCGGTAGCGGATGGCGCCGCCGGTGGCAGCGAGGATCAGCACGAAGACGATTTTGGCCAGCACGAGCTGGCCATAGCCGGTGGTGAAAAGCGAGCCGGGCAACGCCACCCCGGGAGTGAACGCCAGCTCGGCGAGCGCGTTGAGAACCCCGGTCACGGCCACCACGGCAAGGCACAGGGTGGCGAGTTTGGAGAACCGCGGCAGCGCGTCGGCGAGCAGGTCGGCCCGACGGGCCAGCACTGCCACGGTCGCCAGCAGGCCGCCCGTCCACAGGCTGGCACCGACGACGTGCAGCTCCATCGACACCATGGTCAGGTCGTGCAGCCGCGAGGCTGAGGCGTGGCCGGTGACCGGCAGCGGCAGCAGCCCGAACAGCGCGATCCCGGCCCGCAGCTCGGCCGGCACGGCCTCACCGAAGCGAATCGCGAGCGCCCCGAACACCACGTACGCGAGCGCGAAGCCAGCCGTGAAAAGCAGGCCCTGACCAGCACCGATGTGGCGTACGTAGTCCACCACCGCGGCGAGCGTGATCGGGGTGCCGGGGGACAGCTCGCCGGCCTGCAGGACCAGTGCCATCAGTGCGCTGAATGCCCAGGTCGCGGCGGTGAACACCGCCACCGGCCGGATCCGGACCAACATCGCCTCGGCGGCCGCCAGCCGCTCCACCGGGAACAGCTTGGGCAGCACACTCAGGCCAACCGTGGCGACCGCACTGATGTCCAGCAACGCGCGGGCAAGCGCGATCCCGTACTCGATCGCCGCGCTCGGCAATTGCAGTCCCGGCACCGGTTTCGCCAGCGTGACCGTCGTCGCCACCAGGGTCGCCACCAGCGCGCCGAGCACCAGCGCCGCACCCAGTGCGAACCGCGGCACGTCCGGCCGGCGGACAGCCGGTCGGGCAGCGGATTTCGCGGTCTCGGTGGTCATCCACCCAAGGCTAACCCGCGGATCGTGCGGTTCAGCGGCCGAATCCCTTCTCTTCCAAGACCTTGTCGACACGTGCGGATACATCGGCGAGAGAATAGGCGGGTCAGCGGGCCGACTGGGTCTTCGCGCGGGAGCGGCGGATGGTGCGTACGACGAGATAGGCGAGGCAGAGGGCGACGAGGAAGGGCACGCCGGCCGGCAGCACGATCCAGAACTGCGGGGTGAAAGCGGTGGTCACGATGACCGACACCAGGAAGATCATCGCCAACACGACCGGGACCGGACCGCCACGCAGTCGTACGAGCGAAGGCGGTTGACCTTCGGCGGCCCGGCGGCGGCGAAATGCCAGCAGGGTGGCGAAAATCAGCAGCCACGTCACCAGTGCGCCGAAAAGCGCCAGCCCGACCAGGGCGGCGAACGCGTTGTCCGGGGAGATCAGTGAGATGCCGATCGCGAGTGCCAGCCCGACCGCGGACAGGCCGAGGGAGCGCACTGGTACGCCTCGGGAGCTGACCCCGGCCAGCCAGCGCGGCGCCATGCCGTCCAGTGCGAGCGAATGCACCATCCGCGAGCCCACGTACAAATTGCTGTTCATCGCCGACAGCGCGGCGGTGAGTACGACAAAGTTCATGATGACGGCCGCGGCCGGCACGCCGGCCGTGGTGAACAGCTGAACGAACGGACTTTCGCTGACACCGTTGGCTTTCGCGGTCTGGGTCCACGGGACGATCGCGATGACGACGGCAATCGCGAGAATGTAGAAAAGGCCCAGCCGCAGGACCATCGAGCGGGCCGCGCGCGGCACGTCCTTGCGCGGGTTCTTCGACTCGCCGGCCGCCACCGCGACGGCCTCGGTGCCCAGATAGCTGAAGGTGACCACGGTCAGCGCGAGCCAGATGCCGCCGAGGCCGTTGGGGGTGAAGCCGCCGTACGCGGTGACCGCACGCAGCCCGGAGGCCGGGTGACCGGGCAGGCCGGTGACGATCGCGACCACGCCTATCAGCACGAAAAGCACGATCGTGACGACCTTGATCATCGCGAACCAGAACTCGAACTCGCCGAAGAACCGGACCGACAACACGTTGACCACCAGCATCAGCACCGAAAATCCGACTGCCGGCACCCACAGTGGCACGCCAGGCCACCAGAACCGTACGTAGATTCCGGCCGCGACGACTTCCGCGCCGATGTTCACCACCACGGCGGTCCAGTAAATCCAGCGTTGGACGAAACCGGCGCCGGCGCCCAGATATCGCGCCGCGATCGCCCCGAAACCGGCCGCCTCCGGGTGCGCGACGGTCATCTCGGCCAGCGCGTACGCCACCGCCAACGCGACGACCGCGCCGATCACGTACGCCACGATGACCGCCGGACCCGCGAACGAGATCGCGAGACCGGACCCCAGGAACAGGCCAGTGCCGATGGCCGATCCGATGGCCATCATCGCGATCTGTCGGCTCGACAGGGCCCGTTTGAGCCCAGCCGGCGCCGCGGTTTCCGGGGATTCGACAGTGTTCGCCATGCGTGGCTCCTGTCCAGGAGGTGGGTCGCTCGCGGCAATCTTGCCGGTTCGCGGCGTACCCGAGCCAGTTTCGACCCGTACCGGCCGAATCCTTATGAATCCACCGGCGTGGTGCGGCGAGGTCGAGACAGCAGTTCGCCGCCGCAGTTGGGGCAGCGATCGCGCATCGCGGTCGTGCACGGCACGCAGAAGGTGCATTCATAACTGCAGATCCGCGCCGGTCCGTCCGGTGTGAGGGCGGCTTCGCAACGTTCGCAGACAGTACGCATTTCCAGCATCTCTGCTCCTAATCGGTGACGGCGGCGCGGACGCCGAGAGCGATGAGGACGGTGGCCGTCACCCGGGTCATGCCGGTCTTGAACCAGGAGGCGGTCAGCACCCGTTTGGCCGCGGACACCACGAAAGTCCAGCCGGTCAGCCAGCCGATCACCACCGCCGCGTGGGCCAGCGCCAGCAACGCGATCTGGACGGCGATCGGCCGCTGCGGGTTGAGGAACTGTGGGACGAGGGTCAGGTAGACCGAGGCCGCCTTCGGGTTGAGGACATTGCTGAGCAGCCCTTGTACGTACGGGTGGTGGCCGCTCCACGGCAGTCGGCTGCGCTTGGGCGTGGCGGGGTGGCTTGCCGCGCTCTTGCGGCGGCGGGTCGACCAGAGGGTCCAGCAGCCGAGCCCCACCAGGTAGCCGGCGCCGCCGATCTTGACCACCGTGAAGGCCTCCGACGAACGCATGACCAGCGTGGACAGACCAGCCGCGGCGAGCGTCGCGTGCACGAAAAGGCCAGTCACCGTACCGAAAGTGACCATCAGGCCGTCCTGCCGCCGGCCAGTGGACACTCGCTGGGTCACCAGGCTGAAGCTGGCGCCCGGCGTCAGGCAGATGGGCAGGACGGCGAGGGCGAAGCCCAGGATGTGTCGCCATTGCATGGCCTCGATCTTGCCTGACCGGCCGGTTCCCGGGTAGGGCTTGCGTGAAGAAGTGAATCAGTGCTTCACTTCTTGCGTGCCGTACCGCCGTACGCCCCAGGTGCAGGCCCGTCTGGACAGCCAGCGGGTCGCGATCGTGGATGCCGCGCTGGCGATCCTCGCCGAGCATGGCTACCCGGGCTGCTCGATGGCGGCGGTGGCGGCCCGCGCCGGGATCGCGACCGGCACGGTTTACAAGCACTTCCCGTCCAAGGCGGAGCTCGCGGTCGAGTTGTTCCGGACCGCGGTTGGCCGGGAGGTACGAGCGATCGACGAGGCGATGGCGGTGCCGGGCACCGCGACCGAACGGATCGTCGCCTTTGTCGAGACTTTCGCTGGCCGGGCACTGAAATCGCCGCGGCTGGCGTACGCGCTGCTGGCCGAGCCGGTGGACCCGGCGGTGGAGACCGAGCGGCTGGCCTTTCGGCGTACTTTCCGCGGCCAAGCCGCCAAACAAATAGCCAGGGGAGTGCACTCGGGCGCCCTTCCCCCGCAAGATCCGGAAACCACCGCGGCCGCGTTGATCGGCGCGGTGGGTGAGGTGTTGGTCGGGCCGCTCGCGGACGGAAATCCGCATCCGGACGTGATACCGAGTCTGGTCACTTTCGCCATTCGTGCTTTGGGAGGCTCCGATGTCGACGACACACGAGGTCACTAACCAGGTGCCGCCGATCGACGGCTACGACGTGGCCGCGGATCCGGCGCTGCTGGAAAGCGTCCGCCAGCAGGGCGCCGGATGGGTCGAGCCGGAGCTGCACGAGCTGGGTGAACGGGCCGGCGGCGAGGAAGCTCGCGAATGGGGGCGGCTGGTCAACGCGAACCCACCGATCTTGAAGACACACGACCGGTTCGGGAACCGGATCGACGAGGTCGAATTCCACCCGCACTGGCATGACCTGATGACCGTCGCGGTCCAGCACGGCCTGCACGCGGCGCCGTGGCGGTCGGACCGGCCGGGCGAACATGTGGCCAGGGCAGCGAAATTCCTGGTCTGGGGACAGGTCGAGGCGGGTCACAGCTGCCCGATTTCCATGACGTACGCGGCGATTCCGGCTTTGCGGGCGAACCAGCGGCTGGCCGAGCAGTACGAGGTGCTGCTGGCCGCGCGAAGCTACGACTTCGGTTTGCGCGTACCCACCGAAAAACGCGGCCTGATCGCCGGCATGTCCATGACCGAGAAACAGGGCGGTTCGGACGTACGCGCGAACACCACCGCCGCCACGCCGAATGCGGACGGCACGTACACCCTCGTCGGCCACAAGTGGTTCACGTCCGCGCCGATGTCAGACCTGTTTCTGACCCTCGCGCAGGCACCCGGCGGCCTTTCCTGTTTCCTGTTGCCGCGGGTGCTGCCGGACGGGACCCGGAACCCGATTCGCTTGCAGCGCTTGAAAGACAAGCTTGGCAACAAGTCCAACGCGTCGGCCGAAATCGAGTATGACAATGCCGTTGGCTGGCAGCTGGGCGAAGAAGGCCAGGGCGTAAGGACGATCATCGCGATGGTCAACAACACCCGGCTGGACTGCGTGTTGGGCAGCGCCGCCGGAATGCGCGCGGGCCTGGTGCACGCCGTGCACCACACCTGCCACCGGCGTGCTTTTGGTGCCCTGCTGGTCGATCAGCCGCTGATGACCAATGTGCTGGCCGATCTCGCGGTGGAATCCGAGGCGGCCACCGTGGTCGCGATGCGGCTCGCTGGCGCCACCGACCGGGCGGCCCGCGGCGACCGGCAGGAGGAGATGTTCCGCCGGTTGGGGCTCGCGGTCAGCAAATACTGGGTGTGCAAACGCGCTCCGGCGCATGCGGCCGAGGCGCTGGAATGCTTTGGCGGCAACGGATATGTCGAGGAATCGGGCATGCCGCGGCTCTATCGGGAGGCGCCGCTGTCCTCGATCTGGGAGGGCTCCGGGAACGTGGCGGCGCTGGATTCGTTGCGGGCAATGGCAAAACAGCCGGAGTCGGTGGAGGCCTTCTTCGCCGAGGTGGACCTCGCGGCCGGCGTCGACGCCCGGCTGGACAGCGCGATCGCCCATTTGCACAAGGAACTGTCCGACCTCGAAGACCTGGAATACCGGACCCGCCGGATAGTCGAGCGGATGGCGCTGGTGCTGCAGGGCTCGTTGCTCGTACGCACCGGCAATCCGGCCGTCGCCGACGCTTTCTGCGCCTCTCGGTTGGCCGATGACTGGGGGGTCGCTTTCGGCACCCTGCCGTCTCGGCTGGACACCGCCGCGATCATCGACCGGGCCCGACTGCGGTAAGCCAGTCTTTCAGCCGTACGAATTCCGGCCGCCTTGTAGGCCGTTTGTATGTGTAACTCCCATACTTTGGCGATGGATGCCGACCCGTTTGGAGATAATTTTCCGAATTGGGTCTTGTGTCGCACCTCACTTACACCTCATCATTGTGCGGCATCCTCTCCACGACCAGGGAGCTCGCCATGAGTCGGTTCGGGCAGCGGTTGGCGCGGGTAATGACGGTGGGCGGTCTCGCGATCGCCTGCGTGATGACGGGAAGCGGCGCCGCACATGCCGCCGGGGCCGCCTATACGGCACTGGGAGATTCCTACAGCTCAGGGGTCGGTACGCGGTCGTACACGTACGACAACACCAGTTGCAAACGGTCGAATTACGCCTATCCCGTCCTGGACGCGCAGCGCCTCGGTCTGACGCTGACGTTCGCCGCCTGTTCGGGCGCGCGGGTCCCGGACGTGCTCAACCAGCTGGGCAGCCTGTCGGCCAGCACCGCCGACGTGACAGTGACCGTCGGTGGAAACGACGCCGGCTTTTCCAGTGTGATCACCCAATGCGCGAAGCCGTGGCCGTACACGTGCGGCGGCGACATCGACAAGGCGCAGACGTACATCCGCAACACGCTGCCGGGAGTGCTCGACGGTCTCTACACCAAGATCCACACGCTGGCCCCGAACGCGAAGGTCGTGGTGGTTGGCTACCCGCGACTTTTCAACGGCCAGCAGTGCAACGCGGGCGCCCGGATCAGCCCGGACGAAATGTCCCGGCTGAACGACACCAGCGACCTGCTCGCCGCCACAACCAGCGGTCGCGCCAGCGCCCACGGTTTCGGCTATGTCGATCCGCGGTCCGCTTTCACCGGCCACGAGATCTGTGACTCCGCCGAGTGGCTCAACGGCCTGTCGGACCCGATCACCGAGTCCTACCACCCCAACCGCGACGGCCAGGTCGGCTACGCCAACCTCGTCCAAACCGCCCTGACCACCTGATCAGAAAAGCCAGTGCGGCGCGAAACTGTCGTACCCCTCCGGCAGATTTGCCCCCACCCAGTGACGGGTGGGGGGTGGGTTTGAGGACCGATGTCTTTCGAAAATTTGGCCGTCGCCTCTGACCCACCCCCCGCCCCGTTCACTGGGTGGGGGTAAGAAAACAGGGTGGGTACGACAGTTTCGCGCCGCACCTGGTTTGTCGGAGTTGCTGGTGCCGTGGGGTAGGCACTGAGGTCCGGGTCGGGTTCGGCGAGTGACGCGGAAAGTAGTGCCACTCGCCGAGTGGCACTCACATTGTGTCTTTGGGCGTCGAGTGACGTGATTCCTGTGGCAAACGCCGCGCCAGCGAGCCCAGTCGCGGCGGCGAGCCGAGCCGCCGTGACGACTCTCGATAGTGAGGCTTAGCTGTGCAGGAGCAGCCAGAGGGCGAGATCTGCCTGCGGTTGGGCGGTCATCGGCTGGAAGTTGTCGCCGATCTGGGTCGCCGTCCGGCCGAGGGTGTGCCCAAGACCGGGATAGATCCTGACCACGTGGTCGCGGTGCAGGTTCCGGTTCAGGGTCGCCGCGCCCGAAGCCGGTACGTTCGCGTCGTTGCCGCCCTGCAGCACCAGGATCGGCATCCGCAGTTTCGGCGCGACCTGGCTGACATCGGGCAGCGCCTCGCCGGGCGCGTAAATGTGCAGGGGGCCGGTGACGAGCTTCGCGATCAGGCCCGGAATGGCAGGCAGCAGCTCGTTGTCGATGTCGATCCGGCCGTCGTGGTTGGGATCCAGTGCCGGGTCGATGCTGAAATCGCCGGTATAGGACTGCGGCGCGAGCAGTTGGATGATCTCCTTGGCGACCAGACCGCCGCTGCCGGCGGACGCCTTCTTCAGTTCGTCCGACCCGACGCCGCCGTTCACCGCGAATTGGCGAAGATACGGGACGCCGACCATTTCGTACTGCCACTGGAAAAGGCTCGGCCACGACTGGGTAACTGGTCCCTGGAACGCGATGCCAGTCAGCTCGGGATGTGCGGCCGCCAGTGCCGCGGCGACCGTGCTTCCCTCGCTCCAGCCGTAAAGGAAGACCCGATGCCGGTCGACGTGCGGATTGTTCTGCGCCGCGGTGAGTACGGTTCCGGCGTCCTTCAGCATGCCCTGCAGAGTGAGTTTGGTGTAGTAGCTCTGGTAATCGACCTGCGTCATGCTCGTCACGTAGTGCTTGTTATAGCGCATAACCGCGAATCCGCGGGCAGTCAGCGAATTCGCCAGGTCAAGGAAGATATGTGACAGCTGTTTGCCGTCCGGGCCGGGAATGTCGGCGTTCAGGTCTTCCGGGCTGGACCCGGGGATGAGTACGACCACCGGCGCGTTCTTTCGCCAGGTGGGATAGTCGAGCTCGGCTTTGGCGGTGAAGTCGCCGAAATCCAGGTTCAGGGATTGGTGGCCAACGGTTTTTGGTGCTGCCGCCCCGGATGCCGGGATCGTCGAGCAGGTGAAAGCGAGTGCCGCGACCGCCAGGCCAGCCAGTGCGCGAATGGCGTTTCGATTTCTCATGATTGGACCGTACGACCGCGGCCTTCGCCGCGCCCATGTCAAACGTCACGGGGTGGGCTGTGCCCGATGTCCGCCGGGTCGACCATCAGCCGTGCCAGCGTGGTGGTGAAACGTTCGGCGCTGACGCCGCCCGCGGCGGCGCCGAAGAAGTCGGTGGCGAGAAAATAGCCGACCATCGCATACATCATCACGGTCGCGGCGGCCTCGAGATCGTCCTTGACGGCCGGGGTACGGGACTGCACGAGCAGGTCGGCGACCCCAAGCTCGACGCCCCGCTCCACCATCGCGCCGCGGACCTTGGTGGACAGCTCGCTGGGATGTCCCCGCTCCCACATCAGGATGGCCATCATCGGCCGCAGGTCGGCCAGAAAGTCCAGGTCGCTCATCAACTGCGCGGCCAGTGGCGCGGCCGAGCGATCGTCGCCGCGCGGCAGGTCGGCGAGCTGCGGCAGGTTTTTCTTCACCCGCGCCATTTCCCGCTCGATCACAGCCAGCAGCAGCTCGTTCTTGTCTTTGAAATGGCGATAGAAGCTGCCGCTGCCCGAGGCCAGCCCGGCGGCCGCCTCGATCGCGGTCACCGGCGTGGCGGCGACCCCTCGCTCGCCGAACAGCCGGAGCGCGGCGTCGATGATCCGCTCACGTGTCCCGGCTGCCATTGGTACGACGTTACTCTTGCGTATCGCAAGACACCTCTTGCACACTGAGCACCCACCGCGGGCACCTGAGTCATTCGGAGGGGGAGGTGCCCGCGGCGGGCCGCGTAGGTCGTACGTTCGGGGCATGATCCCGAGCCCCACCCAGAACGTCTGGTACCTGTTCGGCTGGCTGCCGTTGCGCGCGTACGCGTTCTGCATCATCGCCGGCATCGTGGTCGCGGTCGTGCTGACCGACCGGCGGCTGCGGGCCCGCGGCGGCCCGCCCGGCGCGGTCACCGAGATCGCCCTGTGGGCGGTGCCGCTGGGCATCATCGGTGGCCGGATCTACCACGTCGTCACCGACCCCGAGCTGTATTTCGCCGCCGGCCAGAACCCGTGGAACGCGCTGGCGATCTGGAAGGGCGGCCTGGGCATCTGGGGCGCGGTGGTGCTCGGCGGTCTTGGCGCGTGGATCGCGTGCCGCCGCCTCGGGCTGTCGTTCGCGCTGGTCGCCGACGCGGTCGCCCCCGGGCTGGTCTTCGCGCAGGGCATCGGGCGGCTTGGCAACTGGTTCAACAACGAACTCTACGGTGGACCGACCAGCCTGCCGTGGGGCTTGGTCGTGCACCAACTGGACCCGGCCACCGGCCACGCCATCGGCACGCTGCCGGGCACGTACCACCCGACCTTCCTGTACGAGCTGCTGTGGGATGTCGGCGTCGGTTTCCTGGTCATCTGGGCCGACAAACGGTTCAAGCTCGGCCGTGGTCAGGCCTTCGCCCTGTACGTGATGGCGTACACCGTCGGCCGGTTCTGGGTCGAGGCACTGCGCACGGACCACGTCAACCACTTCCTCGGGATCCGGCTCAACGACTTCACCTCGGTGGTCGTCTTCGTCGCTGCTTTGGCTTATTTCCTCTGGAAACGGGAGCGACCAAAAGTCGTCGAAGAGGCCTAGCTCGGCGATGGGGCGAGGCCGGTGCAGGCGTGCAGCGCGTCGAACTTGTCGGTTATACGGGTCGCTTCGGAGCCGGTCGCCACTACCGGCTGGCCGGTGCTGGTGATGTGTGCCGGGGTGAACTGACCACCGGTCACCTTCTTGTCCTTGATCGTGACCTTCAGGACCCCGGTGTCGTTGCTGAGCGCGTTGTCCTGCCACCAGAGGAAGTTGCCGAGCCCGTACTCCACGAAGGTCTTGCCCATCCACCCGTCGCCAAGCAGCAGGTGGGCGTGCGTCTCGATGTACGCGTCAGCGCCGGCGTCGGACAGTTGTTTGGCGAGCGTTTTCTGCGCGGGCGTCGCGCACTGCTGGCCCTCGGTGCCGCCATGCACGTAGACGATCACCACGTCGGCCTCCTTGCGGGCGGCCTTGACGGCGGCGATCGTACGAGGCAGGTTCACGTACGCCGAAGCCTCGCCGGCCCGGGTGTCGGTGGCGGTCCAGACATCGGAGAGCTCGTGCAGCTGGCTGACCGCGATGAACGCGATCTTCGTGCCGCGTACGTTCACGATCCACGGCGCCCATGCCTCATCGGCGTTGTGTCCGATGCCGATCACCGGGTAGTTCCGCTTCCTGGACTCGGCGAGCGTCTGCGCGAGGCCGGTCTGCCCGTAGTCCAGCGCGTGGTTGTTCGCCATCACGGCGGCGTCGATGCCGGCCGCCTTGAGTGCGTCGAAGGCGGTGCCGGGCGTACGGAAGGCGAACTGCTTGGGCTGTGGCGTCCCGCCGGTCGTCACGGCCGTCTCCAGGTTGACCAGCGCGAGGTCGGTGGACTGGAACTGCGTCGCGATCGAGCCGAAGGCGGTGCTCGGGTCGTCGAGCAGTTTGGCCGTACGCCCAGTAAAATGGACATCTCCGGCGAAAGAGATCGTGATCGGGGCACCGGGGTCCGTCGACGGGCTCGCCGCGGCGGCGACCTTGGGGCTGACGGTCTGCTTGGGCGGTGACGCGGTGCCATTGGAACACGCTGCGAGCGTGAGGGCGGCGATAAGGACAGCCGCCAGCGTGCTCATTCTCGAGCGATGATCTAAGGCCATCTGGGCAGCGTACTGACCGTATCGGGCGGTCTGTCGCGGCGGCGTGCGGTGGCGGGTTACCGTCAGGTGTTACCAAGCGGTAGTGAGCGTGAGGGGTGGCATGGGCTCGTTCGACGGGAAAGTGGCCGTGGTGACCGGAGCCAGCCGGGGAATCGGGCTGGCGGTCGCGCAGGAACTGGTCGATAACGGGGCGAAGGTGTGTGTCACGGCGCGCTCGGCTGAGCCGCTCGCGGCCGCGGTGGACCAGTTGGGCGGTCCGGAGAACGCGATCGGCATCGCTGGCAAGGCGCACGACCCGGAGCACCAGGCCGAGGTGGTCGAGACGGTTATCAAGACGTTCGGCAGCCTCGACGTGCTGGTCAACAACACCGGCACCAACCCGGTCTTCGGCCGGATGGTCGACATCGAGCCGGCCGCGGTCGCCAAGATCTTCGAGGTCAACGTCTTCGCCGCGATGGCCTGGGCGAGCCGC
Source organism: Fodinicola feengrottensis (assembly GCF_039530045.1). Taxonomy (NCBI): domain Bacteria; kingdom Bacillati; phylum Actinomycetota; class Actinomycetes; order Mycobacteriales; genus Fodinicola; species Fodinicola feengrottensis. Next base: position 51,428 of record NZ_BAAANY010000018.1, read on the forward strand.
GCGTACAAGGCATGGATGGCCGACAACGGCGGCTCGATCGTCAACATCGCCTCGCTCGGCGGGCTGCGGCCGGCGCCGGGCATCGGCACGTACGGCGCCAGCAAGGCCGCGTTGATCCACGTCACCCAGGAGCTGGCGCTGGAGCTGGCGCCTTCGGTACGGGTGAACGCCGTGGCGCCTGCGGTCGTCAAGACCAGGTTCGCCGAGAAGCTCTACGCGGCGGACGAGGCCGGCGTGGCCGCCGCGTACCCGTTGAAGCGGCTCGGAGAGTCGGAGGATGTGGCCGCCGCGGTCGCGTTCCTCGCCTCCGACCGGGCCGGCTGGATCACCGGACAGACCCTGGTCCTGGACGGCGGGATCACCCTGCGCGGCGGCGTCTGACATGCGCGTCCGCACTGTGCGTACGGACGACGGCGCCCGCCTGCACGTGGACATCACCGGCGACCCGGACGGCGCGGTCACGGTGGTTTTCGCGCACGGCTGGACGTTGCGCGCCCAGTCGTGGACGCCCGTACTCCGATCACTACGCTCGCTCGCCCATGACGAGGACGTCGGCGGCACCCGTTTCGTCCGGTACGACCAGCGCGGGCATGGCCAGTCCACCTGGGGAAACACCTCGCCGGTGACGGTCGACCGGCTCGGCGAGGACCTTTATGCGGTCCTGGAAGCGGTGGCGCCGACCGGGCCGGTGGTGCTCGCCGGAATGTCGATGGGTGGCATGACCGTGATGGCTCTGGCCGCCGCGCACCCCTCGTATATCCAGGAGCGGGTGACCGGCGTTGTGCTGGTGAGCACCGCCGCCGGCGGCCTGGCTGACCGGCACCCGCGGCGCGGCCGTTTCGCCCACCTAGCCCGAAACCTGCCGGCACCGCTGCTGGCGGTGGGTCAGCGATATCCGGGCGGCATCGACCGGGCTCGTCGTTTGCTGCCACCGAAATACCGGATACACCAGCGACAACTCCAGCGAGTCGGGTTCGGCCCGGCGGCGCCCGCCTCGGCCGTACGCGCCTGCGCCGAGATGATCCACGCGACGCCGGCTCGTACGATCGTGGATCTCTATCCGGCGTTATTGGCGTACGACAACCGATCCCAGCTGATCGCGCTCGCCGGTGCGCAAGTTGCCGTCGTGGTGGGCCGAAACGATGTGCTGACACCGGTCCGGCACAGCCGCGAGCTGGCCGACTCCATCCCGTCCGCGACCCTGCACGTCGAGCCGGACACCGGCCACATGCTGATGATGGAACGCCCACACGTGGTCGCCGCGCCAATCCGGAAAATGGTCTACGGGACGGTTAAAACGTAGTCTCGTCGGGCCCGCAGTTCGGGTTTCGTGCTACGAGTTCCCTCCCGGTGGGCGCCTTGAACGGCAGCGAGGTGACTTGGAGGCCGTCGAGGGTGGTAATGGCGCACGGAGGTACGCCATCCGCGATCAGACTCGGCGGCAGGTTGTCATCGCCGAGAAGCGTACGGAGAAGATCTACCGTCACGCCGCCGTGAGTGACCACGACGACCAGGCCCGGGATGTCCTGGACGCTCAAGACGAACGATCGAAGGCGTTCCCCGGCGGCTCGTGATGATTCGCCGACGCGCGGCCAATAGTCGCGATCGCGCGTCGACCTGTTCCAGTCCGAGAGAAAGTCGGACCTGGCCAGCAGTCCGTCCCAGTTCATCCGCTCACGCAAGGACTCGTCCTGACATATCGTCCGACCGGTTGCGGAGGCGAACGGACGTGCTGTCTCCAGCGCGCGTCGCAGGGGACTGCTGTAGAGATTGGTGATCCCGAGGCTGCGGAACTGCGCGGCGGCATTCGCCGCCTGACGATGACCATGTTCAGTCAGTCCCGGATCGCCGGCGGTCGACTGTTTTTCGGCATGCTGCACAAAATGAATGACCGTCATATCGGTGCATCATGCTGGCGTACGCCGTCGGTCGCACGCCATTTACGGCGACTCAGCTGCCGGACAGGTCCACGATGTCGGCGCCGTCGGCGGCCCGCTGCGCGGCCTCAGCGCCTCGCTGCGCGTCGCCCGCGCTGGCGTAACCTTCGCTGCCAGCCGCGACGACCGCGTTGTTGCCGGCCCGCAGCCGGAACCGGAACTTCCCGCCCTTGTCCACGAAGATCTCAAACGTCCCAGCCATGCTGCTCCTTCATCCGCCGGCAAGCTGCCGAGTGTGCGGACCAATACTGACGTACGGCCGGATTGGCCGCGCTGGCAGTCGCTACTGGATCCTGCTTGGACCCCGCCGACCTTGCCGCCGCGGTGCGATCGGAAAAAGTTCGGTACGTGCGTGCGACATCGTTGGATAGTCAAGTGACCGGCCGTATACCGTCGTGATCATGACCAAGGTGACAATGGTGACGGGTGGGACTCGGGGAATCGGGGCGGCGACGGCGCGCCGGTTGGTGGCGGCGGGGCACGTGGTGTGTGTCAGCTACCGGCAAGACGAGGAGTCGGCCGAGAATCTGGTACGGGAGCTGGCACCCGGGACGGTGTTGGTGGTCCAGGCCGACACTGGGTCCGAGGCGGACATCGATCGGCTTTTTGAGACGGCGACAGCAAAACTCGGGCCGATCACTGGGCTGGTCAACAATGCCGCGTATACCGGGCCGCTCGGCCCGTTCGCCGATTTTGACGGCGAGGTCTTCCGGCGGGTGGCTGAGGTCAACATTGTCGGCGTGCAGCTCTGTGCACAGCGGGCCGTACGGATCATGTCCACTGAACGTGGCGGCAGTGGCGGCGCCATCGTCAACTTGTCTTCCGGGGCCGCCACTTTAGGCAGTCCTGGCGAGTACGTGCATTATGCGGCAAGCAAAGCCGCAGTCGATGCCTTCACTATGGGGCTGTCCAAGGAAGTCGGCGGGCAGGGGATCCGGGTGAACGCGGTGGCGCCGGGCCTGGTGGCGACGACACTCCACGCGGAGGCCGGCGATCCGGGCCGGATCGAGCGGATGGCCCCGACGCTGCCGATCGGGCGCGCCGCCGATCCGGACGAGATCGCGGCGGCGATCTGCTGGCTGCTGTCGGACGAGGCCTCGTACACGACCGGCGCCATCCTGCGAGTCGCTGGCGGGCGGTAGGGATATCTCACACCCGCGGGTGCGCAAACGAACGCCGTTCTAGAATCGCGCCACGTACGTACAAGCGCCCCCTGAACCGAGAGGTGACACGACCCGATGGCCACACCTGAGCAGAGAGTCGCACTGGTGACCGGAGCCGCCCGCGGGATCGGCGCGGCGGTGGCTCGCCGGCTCGCGTCCGACGGCGCCGCGCTGGGCGTCCTGGACCTGGAGGAGTCGACCTGCGCGTCCACTGTGGACGCCATTACTTCGGCTGGCGGTAAGGCAATCGCGCTGGGCGCCGATGTGTCCAACGGCGAGCAGATCACCGCCGCGGTGGACCGGCTGGCCAAGGAGTTCGGCTCGGTCGACATCCTGGTCAACAACGCCGGCGTGACCCGCGACAACCTGCTTTTCAAGATGACCGAGCAGGACTGGGACACCGTGGTGGCGGTGCACCTGAAGGGCGCGTTCCTGGCCAGCAAGGCCGTCCAGAAGTACATGGTGGAGCGCAAGTACGGCAAGATCGTCAGCATGTCCAGTGTGTCCGCGCTGGGTAACCGCGGCCAAGCCAACTACTCCGCGGTCAAGGCGGGGCTGCAGGGCTTCACTCGTACGCTCGCCATCGAGCTCGGCCCGTTCGGCATCAACGTGAACGCGGTCGCGCCTGGTTTCATCGCGACCGACATGACCGACGACACCGCCCGCCGGGTCGGGGTGACGCCCGAGGAGCTGCAGAAGCAGGCCGCGTCGATCACGCCGGTACGCAGGGTCGGCCAGCCCGAGGACATCGCCAACACGATCGCCTTCCTCACCAGCGACGAGTCGTCGTTCATCACCGGCCAGATCATCTACGTCGACGGCGGCCGCAAACTCACCTGACCCCGGACTCTGTCCTCCTCGACGCGATGCGTGCGTCAGTCCTGGTTCCATCGAAGTATCCGCTACGGCGCGAAACTGTCGTACCCCCTGGTATAAATTGGCCCCCACCCAAATCGGGTGGGGGGTGGGTTTGAGGACGCGCGGAGACGAAAAATTTTTGCGTGTCTTGAGGTTTTTGGGGCTGTAGGTGCTGGAGTTCCTCGTCTCGCCTCGGCGGCCTCCCACGACGCGGGCCGCGAAGCCCATCGAGTGCGGGACAATGTCCTGCACTCGACGTCGAATGCAGGACATTATCCCGCAGTCGCCGACCAGAACCACACCAACCTCGCGCTAAGCACACATAGGCGGCCCAATCCGGCGCTCTCAGTAATCGAAGTTCGGCCTACTGGGTATCGAGGCTGGTGTGTACGGCGGCGAAGAGGATGTTGCAGCTGGCCGCCACCTCGGCGCGGGGCTGGGCGTAGCTGGATTCCAGCCATTCGCGGGCGATGTAGTGCATCGCGCCGATCAGGCCGTGTGCCACCAGGGCGGTGTTGACGCCCGTACGGTCGCCGATCGATTTCGCTGTCATGTCTTCAAAAGTGCTCATCGTCTTACGCCACAGTTGGTACGTCGTCGGGCTGATGTCGAAGACTTCCACGAGCATCACCCGGCCGATCCGCGGGTCCGACTCGATCTCGGCGAGAAACTGGTTCAGGCAGGCGAGCGCGTCGGTTGACGGGTCGTCGACGACGCTCATCGCCATCCGCATGAAGGAGTCCGCGCAACGCAGGTAGACGGCGTGGAACAGTGCCTCCATCGAGCCGAACCCCCGATAGAAATAGCGCTTGGTGAGGCCGGCCGCCGCGCAGACCGCGTCCACTGTGGCGGCGTGAAAGCCCTGCGTACCGAACACCTCCAGGCCCGCGTCGACGAACCGGGCGACCCGCTCGGCCTCGCGCCGCTGCGGGCTGAGGCCACCGTAAGAGCGGCCGTTCGGCTCCACCACTGTGCCCACCTGGGCAGTGTCGCACGGCATCGACGGGAACGATATTTGACACTGACTCGTGTCAGTTTCTAACGTCAGACATCGACGACCGTGAGTGGTGAAGGAGTGCCCGTGACCGAAGTGGCCGAGCAGGAGCTGGTACGACGATGACCGTCACCGAGCCTGCCGCCGAGTTGTTCTCCGACTCGTACTGGAAAAACCCGTATCCGACGTACGACTTCCTACGCGCCGAGCAGCCGGTGCACGAGGCCACACTGCCCGAGGGTGGCACGGCTTGGCTGGTCACCCGGTACGAGGACGTGAAGGCCGCGTTCCTGGACGCGCGGCTGTCCAAGGACTATCGCTGGACGCTTCCGGAGGAGATGCGGGCCGCCGCTCCGATCGCCAACGTCGGCGGCGGCGCGATGATGATCTTGACCGACCCGCCGGACCACACACGCCTGCGCAAACTGGTGGTCAAGGCCTTCACCGTACGACGGATCAACGGCCTGCGTCCAGGCGTGGAGGCAATCGCTGAGCGGCTGCTGGACGAGCTGTCGAGCCACGTCGTCGACGGTCGGGTCGACCTGCTCGACCACTACGCGGTGTCGCTGCCGGTCGAGGTCATCTGCGAGCTGCTGGGCGTACCGGCCGCCGACCGCCCGTCCTTCAGCGCGTGGTCGGCGACCATGGTCGACGAGAACCCCCAATCCGACAAGCACGAGGCCGGCGCGAACCTCGGGGCGTACTTGTCCGAGCTCATCGAGCGCAAGCGGGCCGAGCCGGACGGTGCCCTGCTGTCCGCCCTGATCGAGGTCTCGGACTCCGGCGACCGGCTGTCGCCCGGCGAGCTGGTGGCGATGGCGATGATGCTGCTCATCGCCGGTCACGAGACGACCGCGAACCTGATCGGCAACGGCATGCTCGGCCTGCTGACCCACCCTGAGCAGCGCGACCGCCTGCTGGCCGACCCGGCTCTGCTGCCGGCCGCCGTCGAGGAGTTCCTGCGCTGGGACTCGCCGGTGCACAACGCACCCATCCGGTTCGCGGCGGAGGACGTACGCATCGGCGATGCCGTCATCCCAGCCGGCGCGATGGTGATCCTGTCCACCGGCTCGGCGAACCGGGACAGTGACAAGTTCGCCGACCCGTCCCGGCTGGATCCGGACCGTGACACCAGCGGCCACCTGTCCTTCGGCCACGGCCTGCACTTCTGCCTCGGCGCGTCGCTCGCCCGGATGGAGGGCCAGGTCGCGATCGGCGCGCTGCTGCGCCGCTTCCCGGCCATCTCGTTGGCCGTACCGGCGCAGGACCTCCTGCACCGCCGCAGCACTCTCGTACACGGCCTCCGCGAACTCCCCGTCCACCTCTAACGCTCTGTCACCCTGAGGTTGCCGCATCGACGCGATGCGTGCGCTGGACGCACGTATCGCGTCGATGAGGCAGACCGAGGGTTACAGAGCGTGGAGGGCGGCGAGTACGGGGGCAGCCGCGCTCAGGTGGGCGGCGAGATCGCCGGAGGGGACGAGTACGACGGAGTCGGCGCCGGCTTCGGAGAGCTCATCCAAGCGGCCCACGCAGTCGTCGACCGTCCCTACGACAGCGAGCGCGCGCAACCACTCGACCGGGAGCGCGGCGGTGAACTCCGCCGCTGAGCTCGTCGACCCGCGCAGGGAGCGGAGTTCGTCCGCGAACGGCTGGCCGGCGAGGTGGGCGTCCGCGGCGGGACCGGCCAGCGCGGAGCCGACCTTCGGTCGGACGGTTTCCAGCGCGACTGCCGGGTCGGCGTCGGTGGCGAACAGCGAGTAGGCCACCAGCTGGTGGGCGCCGACCGCGGCGATCTGCGACAGCGCGGTGCGTACGTACGCCGGTGGCGTCGGTTCGGCGAGGATCGTGCCGTCCGCGGCCCGCCCGGCCACCGCCAGCGACTTAGGCCCGCGAACGCCGGCCAGCACCGGCGGCGCGATCTCCGGCGGATGTACCAGTCGTACGTCCCGCACATTCACATAAGGACCCGAAGTGCTGACGCCCGAGCCGGCCAACACCTGCCGGACCGTGGTCAGATGCTCTTCCAGCAGCCCCAACGGCGACGCTGGCCACGCGCCCACCTGGCGCATCCAGTCCGGCACGCCGTGCCCGATCCCAGCGATCAGCCGGCCCGGATAAAGCTCGGCAAGGGTGCCCAGCTCCATCGCGGTGAAGGCGGCGTTTCGGGCCGCGGCCGGCAGGATACCGATGCCGACGGCGATCCGCTCAGTCGCGGCGAGAGCGGCGCCACCTGCGGCGATGCCACCGCCGAAGAAGCAGTCCTCGACCACCCACAGCTCGCCGAACCCGGCCCGCTCGGCGTCCTGCGCGTACGCCGGCAGCTCCCGCGGCGAGACGCCACAGGGAAACATTGTTCCTATGGTCACCATGGTTCCGGGATCCCTTCGGTACGTCCACCGGTCTGCACCGTACGCAGCACTCGCGGCCCGATCTGCACGTCCGAGCCGATGTGTACAGGTGCGCAGTCGATGATGAGAGCCTCGTTGTTGATAAAAGTCCGCGCGCCCACCCACAGCAGCGAGCCGTACTCGATCCGCAGCGGCGCCCGGATGAGGGTGTCCTCTTGCTCGCCCATGATCGGCCATCCTCGCACAGCGGTGATCGGTCACAACGGACTCGCGGAAAACCGTCGGTGGGTGAGAATGAGGCGCCGGTCACCACAGCTGAGGAGTCGCCGATGTCGGAGCAGCCCGAGATCCTCTGGTCGCCCGACCCGGAGCGGGCCGCGGGCAGCAAGCTCGCCGCGTTCACCGCCTGGGTGCGGGACAACCGTGGCGTCGAGCTGGCGGATCCGCTCGGCGGGTATGCCGCGCTGCACGACTGGTCGGTCACCGACCTGGAGGGATTTTGGGGCGCTGCCGCCCAATTCTTCGACGTACGGTTTCACCGTGCGGCCCAGCGGGTGCTGGCGGACGACTCGATGCCCGGTGCGCGCTGGTTTCCAGGTGCGCGGCTCAACTACGCCGAGCATGCGCTGCGTGCGCTGCCGGGGCGTACGGACACCGATGTCGCGGTCGTTTTTCGGCGCGAGGACGGCCTTTCCGCCGAACTGACGGTCGCCGAGCTGCGGTCGCAGGTGGCGTCCGCGCGGGCCGGTTTGCAAGGGCTCGGCGTGCGAAAAGGTGACCGAGTGGTCGCGCTCGCGCCGAACTGTCCGCAGACGCTGGTCGCTTTCCTGGCCGCGGCCAGCCTCGGCGCGATCTGGTCGTCGTGTTCACCGGATTTCGGGCCGCGGGCGATTTTCGACCGGTTCGCGCAAATCGAGCCGGTTGTCCTGGTAGCCGTGAACGGCTACTGCTATAACGGCAAAACCTTCGACGTCACGCCGACGGTTCAGCGCCTGCGGGACGAGATTCCGAGTCTACGGAACACTGTTCTCATCGACTACGTCGAAGGATCCGCCGAGCTGGCCGGAACCTTGGATTGGCAACGATTCCTCGACGAGAATGCGGGCGCGAACCCGGCGTACGAGCCGGTCGACTTCGACCACCCGCTGTGGGTGCTCTATTCCTCCGGCACCACCGGCCTGCCCAAGGGAATCGTCCAGGGCCAGGGCGGAATTCTGTTGGAGCACTTGAAGATTCTGGGCCTGCACGGCGATCTGGGCCCCAGTCAGCGGTTTTTCTGGTTCACCACGACCGGCTGGATGATGTGGAACTTCCTCATCTCCGGCTTGCTGGTGGGTGCCACGATTGTGTTGTACGACGGAAATCCGGCCTACCCCGATCTCGGCGTGTTGTGGCGCCTGGCCGCCGAGCAGAAGATCGACTATTTCGGTACGTCCGCGCCTTTCATCCAGGCCTGTCTGAAAAAGGGGCTGCGGCCACGCGACGAGGTGGATCTGACCGGCATCCGGGTGCTCGGGTCCACCGGATCACCGCTGTCCACCGAGGGTTTCCGCTGGATCGCGGAGGCCGTCGGCGAGCACGTACAGATCTCCAGCACGTCCGGTGGGACGGACCTGTGCACGGCCTTTGTCGGCTCCGCGCCGACGGTTCCGGTGTGGATGGGGGAGATGTCGTGCGCGGCGCTGGGTGCGGCGGCATACGCGTACGACGAATCCGGCCAGCCCGTCATCGGCGAGGTCGGCGAGCTGGTGGTCACCCGACCGATGCCGTCGATGCCGGTGTCCTTTTGGAACGATCCAGACGGTTCCCGCCTGCGCGCCGCGTATTTTGAGATGTACCCGGGAAAATGGCGGCACGGTGACTGGTTCATGCTGACCGAGCGCGGTTCGTGCGTGATCTTCGGTCGCAGCGACTCGACGCTCAACCGTGGTGGCGTACGCATGGGGACCGCCGAGTTCTACCGGGTGGTGGAGGGCTTCGATGAGGTTCTTGACTCGTTGGTGATCGACACCACCGCGCTGGGACCGTCCACATCAGACGGTGAGCTGTGGTGCTTTCTGGTGTTGGCGCCGCACTCGGATCTTGAAGCGTTGAAGCCGAAACTGAAGGCCGCGCTGCGTACTGAGCTGTCACCGCGGCATGTCCCGGACCGGTATTTCGTGGTCGCCGACATCCCGCGGACGCTGAGCGGGAAGAAGTGTGAGGTGCCGGTGAAGAGGATTCTCGCCGGAGTGGCGCCAGAAAAAGCGGTCAGCCGGGATGCGCTGGGCAACCCGGCCGCGCTGGACACTTTCGTCAGCCTGGCGGCCACCCTCTGAGACAGACCTTCGCGAACTCGACGTTCCGCTGGTCGCCGGTGCAGGCAACGTCGAGTTCGCGAAAGCGAGGTCCCGGTGATCAGGCGGATAGTTGCTTTTCCCGACGAGCTCCGCTCAGCACCAGCAGGGTGACTCCGGCGAAAATCAGTGCCAGCGCGCCGAAACCGGTCATCGGAACGCCGTCCACCGCCTCCGTACGCAGTGCCAGCAGTCCGGTCAGGCCGATCGGCGCCACCGCGAACATTCCGGCGGCGCTCAGCGCGGTGCCGCCAATCGCGGCCAGTTGCGCGGCTGTCCCTGGTCGGGAGGCCGGCGCGATCGCGATCCGTTCGAACCGGCGGAAAATCGCGACCAGACCGACCAGCGCGAGACCGCAGGCGACCAGCCACACCGGCAGCGCGAGCGTCCACCAGGCGAGGCCGCCGGCGGCCGGCACCACGATGTCGGTGAGCAGCCGAGCGCCCTCGGCCAGGAAGGTCGCGGTCAGGTGCCAGCAGAAAACCGTCATGATGACGCCATTTCCGATGATCACACCGGTCCATATGCGACGGTTGCGCAGTACCCGGTTAACCGCCGGCCGGAGCAGCATCGCCAACCCGACGAGCCAGCATCCGTGGGACAGCAGGGCCAGGTCGGCCGGGTTGGTGTTCGCCGCGCCGCTGCCGCCGAAACTCACCATCGTGACCGGGTACGCGTGAGTGACAAGCGTCAGGATGACCGTCACCGCGAGCGCCCCGAAAGTCATCGACGCCAGGAAGCGTTTTCCAGCCGCTACCAAGGAACCATCGGCGTAGCAGAAGCCGAGCTGGTGGATCGTCAACCAGACCAGCAACTCGGTCAGCAGTCCCATTTCGTTGACACCGCTGGAGATCCGGAGAATGTCGACAGCGGCCACCGCGACGGCGAGGAAAACGACCACTCGCGCGCCGAACCGCCGGTGCAGTCGGTCCATCACCGGAGCCAGCAGCGAAACCGCGAGGTAGACCCCGATGAACCAGAGCGGACCGGTGACCGTCTCGGCGGCCAGCGCGTACGGGCCGTCCGCCCACCCGACGATTTCCAGCACGATGGACAGCACCGCATAGCAGCCCACCATCAGCACCACCGGCGGCAGCAGCCGCAACACCCGCGACCGAAGGAAATCCGCGGTCGTACCGCCGCGCCGACGCATCGATCGCAGCGTCACCGCGTGCGAGAACCCGCCGACGAAGAAGAACAGCGGCATGACCTGCCAGAGCCATGTCACCAGCTGCGCCGGTAAGGTCTTCGCGATCGCGACTCCGTTGTGTGCCAACAAAAGTGCCATGAACCAGTGGCCGATCACCACCGCACCAATCGAGAACACCCGAAGAAAGTCGACGTACCTGTCGCGGTCGTTCCCGGTGGCGGCGGCCAGCGCGGCCGCGCTCGGAACAGTCGTTGTTGTCATGTCTTCAGGCTGCCGGCCGGGCCGTCGGATTCCATGAGCACAACCGCGATGATCGTCTAGGTACAACTACTCGATGCCCGTACGGGCGGAGATGGGGACAAGCCAACGGCCGCGGCGGCTGATTTTGGCGATCGCGAAATATCATCCCCTGATGAGAGTGGTCAGATGGCTGGTCCTGTTTTTTCTTGTTCAGGGCGCGGGTTGCTGCGCGCTGTATTGGTTTGCCTCGCCGGAATCGGGCATTCCCACCAAGGACACGGCCAACCTGACGACCGTGATCGGCGGCGCGATGATGGTCATTTTCGTACTCTTCGTTCCGGTGGCCATCCTTACCGCGCGGCGCGGCGGAGTGACCAAGTCTGGGCTGCGCAAGCTCGCCGGCAGGTGGGGGCTCGCCATTCGGCAGAGCGAGGATCTTCCCGGCATCGAACTGTGCGGCCAGATCGACGGGATGCGGGTGTCGATTGCACCGGCGCTCTCCGGCGTCGGTGGCACCTTTGGCCTGGTACGGATGACATCCTCGACGGAGTCGTCGTTCCGGCTGGACGTGCGCCGATACCGTCCTGTTGCCGGGCCGGATGAGCCACCGGACAACTGGACGATGATCAGTACCGGCGACCGGCGCTTCGACGGTCGTTTCCGGGTCAAGGCCGGATCGCTCGCGGACGGCAGCGTGCTCCTGACCGACCACAGCCAGGCGTTGATCTCGGCGGCCAGATTCGGTGTCATGCGATTCGAGTACGGCCACCTGGAGGTGGCGACCAGAGCTCATAGCCGGCATGTTGGCGCACTGGAATCAGCTCTGAAACTGGCGAAAACGATGGCACCGATGATCGCCGCCAACGCTCCGGCGGGCGTCCCCGGTTTCGCCCAACCACCGGCCGGGGTGGTCCGCTCGTCGCTCTGGAACACCGAGTATGTGCCGGACGTCCGGACACCCGTCGACACATTCCAGTCATCGCACAGCATTAACTATGTACGTCAAGGCACCAAAAACGGTAGCTAGTGTCGGTCAGCCCGCGAGACGGAGAGTGATCAGCAGGGCGATCAGGGCGGCCAGGCCGGCCAACAGCATCGCGGTCCTCGGATTGCCGAAGTTGAGTGTCCATCCGATGCCGAAGCGGCGCGGAACCATCAGCGCATGGTCGTCGCGATTGACGTACAACAGGCCGCCCCGCCAGTATTTGTCGTCGTCCCGATGGGTCAGGCCGGTGTCCGGTTCACCGTCGTCCCGCTGGCGGCTGTTTCTGGCCAGGACCACGATAGCCACCGTGACGCCGGCCAGGATCGGGATGACGACCACCAGCGAGGCCCACCGGGTGACCGTCCCGGTCCACATCAGCAGGGACGACCCCAGCATTCCCACGTCGATCATCGCGGCCAGCCCGAGCAGCGCCTTGGCTCCCAGCGACATGTAGTGGCGATGCCAGCGTGCCGAACCAACCGGGCGCGCCGGGTCGATGTCCGGCCTGCTGCGGAAAAAGATGGCAGCCGCTATCCCCACCAGCAGCGCGGTCACGCCGATTTGCACGAACACCAGCGAGAACGCGGTGGCCACCGACTTGGCGGCCAACCGGTTGGGAACGCCGTTCGCGCTGTAGTGCACGGCGAGTATGGCGGGCATCGATGGATAGCTGAGCACGCCGATTACCGCCGTCGCGACGATGACGATCACCGCCGGCGTCAGCCACAGCCAGGGAAACCGTGGTGGATCCGTACGCAGTCCGGTGTCCACCGCGATGCCTTGCCGCAGGTCGTCGTACCAGCCCCCGGCGGCTTTGGCGGCTCGAATCTCGTGGTGGGCCAGCGAAAAGCAGCCGTACCAGACGCCGACGAGCATCAGCACCGACAAGGGCAGCAGCAATGTTTCGCCAGTTAGGCCGTAGATAGCCGCGCTGACCGCGGCGACGACGATCCCGCCGCCGAGGACTCGCCAGCGGTAGAGACGAGTCTGCCCAGCCACCGCTGGATCGTCGGCCCGCTGGGCCGGCACCCGGACCCCGAACGGCACGGTGCGGCTGGCGGCCGACGGCAGCACCAGAGCCATGACGAGCACCAGTGCTGACAACCCGCAGCTCAGGGCGACGGCGGCAATGGTCATGGCGTGTCCTTTGGCTGGTTGGCACCGAATGAATCGAGCATGGACCGACAGGTCGCGAGAACCTCTTCGGGTGGCAGTCCCTTGGCGGCTGCCTCGGCCAGCAGGGTCCGTGCCCGTGCGGTCCAATCCGCCCGAAACGGCGGGTCCGCGACCGTGAGGGTCACCACCGCACCGGTGCCGCGGTTGAGCCGGATCAGGCCCTGTTGGCGGAGCAGGTCGTACGCCTTGTTGACGGTGTGGAAGTTGATCCCGAAGTCCGCGGCGAGCGCCCTGGTGGCCGGCAACAGACTGCCCTCGGTCAGCACCCCTTCCGCGATCGCTTCCACGATGCGGTCCCTGAGCTGCTGATAAATCGGCGTGTCGCTGGTCAGGTCGACGTTGAGGATCACCGGCCACCTCCTTCCTGCTCTATAAGTTATAGAACAAGCAAGCGGCGATGGCAAACGTCTCCCCAGTGGCCGAGCCTTCAAAACACGGTGTGGCGGTTAGTCGTGGCGGCCGGTGATGGCGAGGCTGACGCCGAGGCCGATCATGGTGACTCCGCCGGCGCCACCGAGCATCGTGAGTCGTTTTGGTGAGCCGGACAACCACGTCCGGGCCGCGCCGGCGGCGAGTGCCCACGCCGAGTCGGCGGCTAGGCCGATGATGGCCGCGATCAGGCCTAATACCAGCATCTGCAGCCACGCCTGGCCGGCCGTACGATCCACGAACTGCGGCAGGATGGCGCCGAAGAGGATGAACGTTTTCGGGTTCGAGAAGCCGACCCACACGCCGGCCCGGAACGCCTGCCGATCCGTACGCCTGACCTGCTCGGCAGGCATCGCCGCGGCGTTGGCCAAGGCCCGTCGGTCGCGGATCGCGCGGATGCCGAGGAACACCAGGTAACCGGCGCCGACCAGCTTCACGGCGGTGAACACCAGATCCGACGCCTGGATCAGCGCACCCAAACCGAGCGCGACCGCTCCCACCACGACATAGACGCCGACCGCGTTGCCCAGCACCGTGACCAACGCCGTCCGCCGTCCGTACGACACGGCCCGGCTCACCACGAACAGCACGCTCGGCCCGGGCACGACGATGATCAGGAACGCCGTCGCCGCGAACCCGAGAACGAGACTCAGACTGGTCACCCCGTCGACGCTACCCGACGTTGTTCGCGGGGCCCTGGCTCAGCCCGAATTGCGGGGAATGCCGTTTTCGGCGTTTGATGTTGGCGCGGTTCGGACCAGGCCTGGGGGATACGGATGACCAAACGTACGTGGCGGCGCAACCTGCTGGCGATGACGCCGTTGACCTTGTTGCTGGTGGCGGCCGCGCTGGTGCCGGTGACGGCGGTGATGTTCCGGGACATCGTGGCGGGGGAGCTGGCCGGCCGGTACGCGTCGATGGTGAACAGGGCGGATTTGCTGCCAGAGTCCGATACCAAGCCCGCGGACGTGACTGGTCCGATGACGATCCTGATGTTGGGATCGGACAACTACGACGGGACGCGCGGCTATCAGGGCGTCACCGGGCAGCGCTCGGACTCGGTCATCCTGGTGCACGCCGACCGCGACTTCCAGCACGTTTCGGCGGTGTCGATCCAACGGGACTCGTACGTCTACGTACCAGCGGCCGGGCCGTGGCACGGCGGCAACACCAAGATCAACGCGGCACTGGCGTACGGCGGCGCCACGCTGTCGGTGCAGGTGGTGGAGAAGCAGTTCGGCATCCACATCGACCACGTGATGGTGATGAGCTTTCGCGGTCTGCACACGGCCACCGACGCGGTTGGTGGGGTGGACGTGACCATCGACAAGGCGGTCTACGACACCGCGATGCGGGTGCATTGGCCGGCCGGCGTCAACCACCTCGATGGCAAGGCGGCCGAGATGTACGTCCGGGACCGCTACGGCCTGCCGCAGGGTGACTTCGACCGGATGAAGCGGCATCAGCAGTTCCTGCACGCACTTATGACCAAGGGCATCCAGCTCGGTATGGCCGGCGATCTGAAGCGGCTCGACCAGGCTGTGTCCGACGTGGCCAAGGCGACCACCGTCGATCCGGGGATGCCGGTGCAGGCGCTGGCCGAGGCGATGGTGAAGCTCAGCCCGTCGGCCGTCACGTACGGCTCGATGTTCAACGACGGTGGCATGACGATCGACGGGCACTCATTCCAGCGGGTGGATCCAAAGTGGTCGCAGGCGCTGGGCACGGCGATCAAGTCGGACGACTTCGGCCCGTACTGGAAGATCTATCCGCCCAATACACCCACTCACGGCGCTTAAGTCCGATTGTCGCAGCGCCACCGATTTCCGCAGGTCACGGGACACCAGTTGTGACAATCGGATTCCGATTGTGCAGGTCTACCTAGGGTGCGGCGTGAAACTGTCGTACCGTTGTGAAATTTTGAGCCCCCGCCCTTTCAGAAGGGTGGGGGGTGGGTGGCGGGTTTTTATTACGTAAGTTGTCGCGCGCGCGAGATAAGCGCGCGTTCAGGCGGTGAGGCGGCGGCCTTTCCCGTCCTCACGCGGGCGCCCCGCGGACCGCGGCGACACCTTGCCGGGTGACACAAAATGGGTGTTGTTCGGCGAGTGACACCACAATGGCGCCACTGGGCGCCGAACGACGCACTTTTGTGTCACTCGGCGAAAGTCGCGCTGCCACTGGACAGGCACCGGATCATCGACTGCAGTACAAAATCCCGCACTCGACATCGACTGCGGGACATTGTGCCGCACTCGGCAGCAGCGTCGCGAACTTTGCTACGTAAGTAGGCGCGCGCGAGACAAGCGCGCGTTCAAACCGGCCAGATTTGCACCATCGGAATGTGCACGCCAGCGGGAGCGGACTGTCGGTGGTGGTGGCACTATCGGCGGTGTGTACGCGGAACGTACGTCCCGGCTGCCCGGAGCGGCTATCTGGAAGCGGATCGATGCTGTTGACCAGACGGCTGAGCATCGGGTGCTGCCGGACGGTTGCCTGGACCTGATCTGGATCGACGGCGAGCTGGTGGTTGCTGGCCCGGACACCGTCGCGCACCTGAGTCCGGCGGCGCCCGGCCGGCAGTTCACCGGCATCCGGTTCCGGCCCGGGCTCGGCCCGGCGGTGCTTGGCCTACCGGCGTACGAGCTGCTGGACCGGCGAGTGCCGCTGGCCGACATCTGGCCGGCCGCTCGCGCCCGCAGACTCAGCGGGCTGGCGTTCGCCGACCGCGGCCAGCTGCTGGAACGGATCGCCGAGGAGTCGCTCGCCGGCCACGAGCCGGATCCGATAGCCCGCGCGATCGCCGCCCAGTTGCGTGCCGGCCGCCCGGTGGCGTCCATCGCCGCGGCCGCCGAGCTCAGCGAACGCCAGCTGCTGCGGCGCTGCCGGCACGCGTTCGGCTACGGCCCGAAGACGCTGACCCGCATCCTGCGCTTCGGCCGCGCGCTGGCCGCGGCTCGCGCCGGCACCCCCTTCGCCACGGTCGCCTTCGAAACCGGCTACTCCGACCAGCCCCACCTGGCCCGCGACGTCAAATCCCTCGCCGGCGTTCCGCTCGGCAGTCTCGTGTGACGCGAAGGGTTACGAGGTCTTCTTGGCGGAGGTGACCTGGAAGAGGATGCCCTGCATGCAGTGACTCATCAGGCCCTTCGGGCGATAGCCCTGAACGATCACCTTGGTGTTCGGCCGCAGGACTGCCTTGTCGCCGCCCAGCAGCTCGTACGAGCCGTCCGACGCCTTCAGGATCAGGCAGGACGGCTCCACGCCGTTGGTCACCGTGCCCTCGTGCGTCTCCAGCTGCTGGATCGGGGTCGGTGGCGTCGTACGCCCCGGCGGTCGGCGGCCCGGCTGGCCGGGCTGGTTGGACTGACTCGGTCCGGGGCTGGGCGTGCCGGTCGACGGTCCGCCGGACGGGCTGGTCACCGTGCCTGGGCTGACCGACGGGCTTGGATTGACCAGCGGGTGCGTCGGGCCGCAGCCCGCCACCAGTCCGGCGGCGAGCCCGCTCGCCAGCACAACCCCGGCGAGCCTGTACCTGTGGCGCTGTCCCATGTCCGTACTCATACCGCTTCGACGCGTCCGCGGGCCGAGCGGTTCCCGGCTCAGCCGGACAGGTTCGCGAAAAGGTCGATTCCGTAGCCGTCCGGGTCGAGCAGGCTCGCATAACGCATGCCCCAGAACGCGTCCCACGGCTTGCGCTCACCCACGGCTCCCGCCGCGACCAAGGTGTCGTACGAGTTGTCGACCTCGGCCGGCGAGTCGCACTCGAAGGCGAGCCCGATCCCGGACTCCTTCGGTCGGTGGTAGCCGGGTGTGAACGACTCGACGGTCGCCACGGTGTCCCAGGCGACCTTCAGGCCGCCAGCCAACTCGTACTCGACATGCGGTTCACCATCCGCCTTCGCCGGCAGGTCGAACCCGAGCCGCCGATAGAACGCCAGGCTCGTCGCCATGTCCTGGACGACGATCCCCACAACCCGAAACTTTGGTGTCATGCCGGCAACCGTACGAGCCGACCTGGCCGCCGGTCTTGAAGAAATCAGACGCCCTCAGATCGTGTAGTCGAGGTCCAGGGTGTGGCCGCCGTCGGCGGCGACGGTGATCTGCGCGGAACCGCTGATGCCGGTGAGGTCGCCGGTGCCGGAGTTCGCCAGCACGGTCAGGCTGAAGAAGCCCTTGTCCGGGTCGTCGCCGACCCTCGCCGCGTTGTGGTGCAGCATGAACGTCCCCTTCCGGCCCTGCAGGTCGGCGGTGACGATCTCGAACCCGGCATAGCCGGGGGAGTCCTCGGTGCCGGCACCGAACAGCAGTCGCGTCACGCTCGTACCGGTCAGCTCGCCGGAATACGTCTTCGTGACGGCGGCCTGGCCGATCGAGCCGCCGGCCTGCTCGACCACCGACTCCTGGTCCCAGCTGTCCAACGTGAAGGCGGCGGTCGCGTGCTTGCTCATGTGGGGCTCCCTCATTCGGTGAGACCCCAGCATGTCGTCCGTACCTGTCAGATCCTGTCAGGTACGCGGTGGAGATCAGTCAGCGATGGCCATCTGGACGGCGCTTCGGGTGGCGACGATCGGCTTGACCCGCGTTTCGACGACCCGTACATGCTCAGGGTGGTCCAAATACGCCCGAACGCCCTCTTCGTCGGCCAGCACCGCGACCACCGCGAAGTCCGCGTTGCCGTCTCGCAGCCGCAGGTCCGCGCCGAAATGGTACGAGCGCAGCGCCGGGATCAGCGACGGCAGCGTGCCGAGCTCCTTCGCGAGCGCCCGGACCTGCTCTGGAGTCGTGTCCGGCCGGAACGTGAAGGTCACCGCGTGCATGATCATGGGCGCTCCGGTCTCGACAGATGTGGCTGATTCCACAGCAGGCTAGTGCACGGAACGCGCTTTGTAGCGTATCCGGCTGGTAAGACAAGTAGGTGAGTGCAGACACAGTGGTGGTCGTCATGGGCGTCTCGTCGTCCGGCAAGTCGACCGTGGGCCGGCCGCTGGCCGAACGGCTGGGAGTGCCGTTCGCCGAGGCGGACGACTTCCATCCGGCCGCGAACATCACCAAGATGTCGCGCGGCGAACCACTCACCGACCACGACCGCTGGCCGTGGCTGGAGGCGATCGCCGGCTGGATTCACCAGCACCAGGTCGGCGGCGGGGTCGTCACCTGCTCGGCGCTGAAGCGGGCTTACCGAGATGTGTTGCGGGCCAACAATCCGGCGACCTGGTTTCTGCATTTGAGCGGCCGGCAGGAGCTGGTCACGGATCGTTCGGAGCACCGGCGGAACCATTTCATGCCGGCTTCCCTGGTGGCGTCCCAGTTCGCCGACCTCGAACCACTCGGGGCGGACGAGCCGGGGCTGGTGGTGTCGGTCGAGCTCCCGCTCGGGGAGATCGTCGATCGGGCCGTACAACGGGCCCGGGAGCAGGGAGAGGTGGTCCGGTGAGCGCGCTGACCGTACGCGAGGAGGGGGCCGAGTCCGACTGGACGCGGCCCGGGGTTTTTCGAGTGGCCGACGGGGTTTTCCGGATTCCGCTGCCGCTGCCCAACGACGGCCTGCGGGCGGTGAACGTCTATGCGATCGTCGACGACGGCGGGCTGACGATGATCGACTCGGGCTGGGCGTTGGCCGAATCGCAGGAGCTGCTAGGTCGGGCGATCGCCGCACTTGACTGCGGGTTCCCTGATATTCGCCGGTTTCTGGTCACTCACGTGCACCGCGACCACTACACGCAGGCGATCGCCATCCGGCAGACCTATGGAAATCAGGTCGCGCTGTCGATTGACGAGCGTACGTCCATCGACAACGCGAATGACCGCCAAGGTTTTCGCCGTCACCTCAATCAGCTCGTACGCTGCGACGCTGGCCCGGTCCTGGAGATGTTCCGGAAAATGGACCGGCCGCCACCGGAGCCGAACCTGTGGGAATATCCGGACGAGTGGATCGACGGCCGTACGGACATCAAGCTCGCCGAGCGGGCGCTGGTCGCGATCCCGACGCCCGGGCACACCCGCGGCCACCTGATTTTCCGTGATGACAGCAATGTCCTGACCTTCACTGGCGACCACGTGCTGCCACACATCACACCGTCCATCGGTTTCGAGGCCGCGCCGAGCGACATGCCGCTCGCTGACTACCTCGACTCACTCAAGCTCGTCCGGGAAATGCCGGACACGGCGATGCTGCCAGCCCACGGTCCCGCCGCCGCCAGCGTCCACGCCCGCGTCGACGAACTCCTGGACCACCATGACCGCCGACTCGGTTTGTCTTTCGAGGCCATAAAGTCCGGCGCCACCACCGCGTACCAGGCCGCCGGTATCCTCAAATGGACCCGCCGCGAACGCTCCCTCGTCGACATGGACCCTTTCAACCAAATGCTCGCTGTGCTGGAAACCGCCGCCCATCTGGACGTACTCGTCGCCCAGAGGCGGTTGACGTCTGTTGATACCGACGGGGTGCGGCACTACCAAATGGCTTGACGA
This sequence comes from Fodinicola feengrottensis, assembly GCF_039530045.1. NCBI lineage: Bacteria > Bacillati > Actinomycetota > Actinomycetes > Mycobacteriales > Fodinicola > Fodinicola feengrottensis. The sequence continues at coordinate 71,518 of NZ_BAAANY010000018.1, forward strand.
TCTTTTGTTCGTACGAGCGACAACCGTGCGGCGATGGGGCCTGGTCATTGAGGTGCGCCTGACTGATTGCTCGGCCTGCGGGTGGGTGGATGGATGGGGTTGTGAAACGGCCCGCAGGGTGTGGGTTTGGGGCTTGTGAAACGGCCCCGCAGGCCGTGGCGTCGGGTTGGTGCTACTTGAGTCTCGGTAAGAATTGATTGGCCGTCGCTCGTACCAACGTGTGGTCTTTGCGGAAGCGGCTGTCTTGGTTGAAGGCGGTGTGCGCTTGGGGAGTGATGGCCGTGGTTTGAGAGCGGTGTTACTGCGGAGATGAGCGCCCTGGTTGAAAGCGGTGTTTGCTGCGGAGATGGGCGCCCTGGTTAAGGGCGGTGGGCGGAACGGGACGGGTGCCCTGGTTAAGGGCGGTGTGTGCTGGGGAGATGAGCGCCCTGGTTAAGGGCGGTGTCTGTGAGGGTGCGGCGTCTCGTCTACCAGCCATCGGAAAATCCCGCCCCCGCCACCAAAGACCGGTGGCGGGGGCGGGATTTTCCGATGGTTACTGCCGATGCGCCCTGTGTTTCTGGCGCCTTCGGCGCGGGCGCCGTCGACTACGGCTACGAGAGTCGGTCTCTCAAGGCCCCGCAAAGACCGCGGGGCCTTGAGAGACCGACGCCCCTGCCGGAGGGGCGACAACATCGGCCTGGCGGCCGATGGCGCCGAACGGGGCTGGGTCCCGTCTAAGTTGACCAACTTGATGGTGAAGGTGACGGTCCCGCACGGGGTGGGGACGGCGGGGTTGGGTCCCGTACAAAGCCGAAGATCAACTTACCTAGGAAACTCAGGCTAGGTGTGGTAGATCTCGAATTCTGAGGTTTGGCCGGCGGGCCAGCCGGTGTTGGCTGTGAAGGTTAGGCGCAGGTATCGGATCGTTCTGGGGGTGAAGGTGATGGTCGCGGTGTTGCCGGCTGCCGGGTTGAAGGTGTAGCCGGCGGATCCGACGACTGTCCCAAAGTTTGAGCCGTCCGTGGATGAAGTGACGGTGATCGTCTGCGTACGAGTGCCCCAGGCGCTTGCTGGTGGGAGTTTCAGGACGATCCGGCCCACGCTGGTGGAGGTGCCAAGGTCGGACTGCAACCACTGCGGGAAGGCGTTGTTCTGGCTTTCCCAGTAGGTGTTGGCATTTCCGTCATTCGCGTTGCCGGAGGGATAAACGTCAGTGAAGCTGCTCGCGGTCATCGGGTGTCCGAGGGCCAGGTTCGCGTTTGGGTCCTGGGTGGGCGGCGGACTGGTCGGCGGGGCACTGGTAGGTGGCGCGCTGGTCGGGGGTGGCGGGGTGGTGCCGCCGCCCGGATAGGTGTAGACCGGCGCGGGCCACGGGCCGCAGTACGGGGTCGCGGTGTACCAGCCGGAGTTTCCGCTGCCCTGGTTGATCGTGAAGCCGTTCCCAAGGCAGCTGTAAATCGGGTTTGCATAGCCGATGTGCGCCGCGGTGACATTGGTGAAGGTCGCCGAGCCGTTGGTTTGCAGCTGCAGGGCGAAAGTCCCGGCACCGTCGATGGTGACGTTGGTGAACGACACGTTCGTGACCGAGCTGCCTTCGACCCACTGGATGCCCTCGTACGAGCTGTCCAGCAAATCGGTGTCAGTGACGTTGATGGTGCTGTTCATCGCGCCGTTGAGCGGGTCGAACCAGAGCGCGCCAACACCGAACTGCCAGTTCGGGTCGAGCACCCCGGCCCGCAAAGTGGTGTTCCGAGCCAAAGTCGTGGTGCCAGCCAACAGCACCGAGTTGAACCGGTTGGCTACGTGCAGTCCGCCGCCCTGCGTTTGGGTGTCGGACACGACATTGTCGGTGACGCTGTTGTCGTGGCCGCCGTAGATGGCGATGTTGTTCGCCAGAATCGGCAGCTCCACGGTGTTGAAGGAGAAGGTGTTGTTGTGGTCGGCGTTCTGGTCGGACCACATGGCCAGCCCGTCATCGCCGGTGTTGCGGAGGAAGTTCTGCGTGACGGTCGTGTTGGAGATGCCGTCATGCAGGTTCAGGCCGTCCGCGGTCATGTCCAGGATCCGGTTGTTCCGTACGGTAAGGCCGTCGAAGGGTCCGTCCAGCCAGAGCCCGACCTTGGTGTGCTGCATCCAGATGTCCTGCACGACCGAGCCGCCGCCCAGCGAGCCGCCGATCGCGTTCACCTGCGCGCCATCGTTGCGGTCAGTGGTCTCGCCGATAATCGCGAAATCCTGCAGATGGACGTTCGAGCTGGGATTGGGTGCGTAGTTTCCGTAGACCCCAACGCCATTGCCATGCAGCGTCGAATACCACGGTCCGGCACCCTGCAGTGTCACGTTGTTGACGATCACATGCTGGTTGATCGTGTACGTGCCCTGCGGGATATAGAGAACCTTTCCCTGCGAGGAGGCGGCGTTCACCGCATTGGTGAAGGCCTGACCGGAATCGGCCGCGCCACTGGGATCCGCGCCGTAAGAGGTGACCGACAATGCGCCGGCCGGCTGTCCGATCGCCGCCGCCACCTGTTCGAAGTCGGTGGTGTCCACGGTGATCGCCACCGAGCTCGCGTCCCGCTGGAACTTCACGTGGGTGCCGGCTGGCAAGGTGGACGAGAACATTGTCCTTACGTCATCGTACAAATGATGCTGCTTGCCGTCGCCGGGGTTGTTCGTGAACGGGTACGAGCCGTAATACCAGCTGTAGCGGTTCGTCAGCGTCAGGTCACGGTTTTTGCTGCCGTTGACGTAAACCGCGATTGGCGTGGTGTAGTCCGAGCCATTGCCCGAGTCCGGGACGCTGTATGTCAGGTCGACGGCGTTCGCGGCCGCGGTCAAGGTGAAATCGACATACTGCCCGTTGTTGTTCAGGGTGACGGCGGAGCGCCCGGATCCCTCCGAGGCCAGCGTTCCGGCGGTCCGACTGGAGGTCAGCACCGACCCGTTCGTCGACGCGTTTTCCGCTTCGTACTCGGTAAAGGGAACGGTCGCACCCCGGCCGGGGATGGCCAGTGCGGACTTGCCGGTGATCTTCGCCGACCGCGTCACCGCGGCCGCGCCGCTGGTGACCGCGGTCAGGCCGAGCGCGACCAATGCGACCGCGAGGCCGGCTGCCAGCAAAGTGACCATCAGGCTGGTACGGGACGCCGATCCCGGCGCTGGCCCGGATCTCTGGGACGTAGCTTGCTGGGATGCGTACTGCTCGGACACGGTGCTCCCCTTTCGACTGCGAGGCGCGATGCCTCGGACACGCCCGAGAGGTGGATCCCGGGGCTGTGCGATTTAGGCCGTGTTTCCCAAGTTCGCAAACACGGCCTAGCCGAGCCGGAGCCAGACGGTGGTGTCTGGCGGCAGCAAGGTGCCGGTCAGCGGGCCGCTGGCCAGCAGGAGGTGCCGGTGATCGGGAAGTGCGATGGGCTGGTCGCAAAGGTTGACTACACAGGCGAAATTCGGGTCACGGGTGAACGCCACCACGTCGGTGGGAAGGCCGTCCAACCACCGCAAATCGCCGTCGCCGAGCGCCTTTTCGGTGTGGCGCAAGCGAAGGGCTTGGCGATAGAGGTTGAGGATCGAATCCGGATCGGCGGCTTGGGCGGTCATCGTGTGATTCGCCCAGTCGGCCGGCTGGGGGAGCCAGCACGCGTCCGCGCCGGCGGGGCTGAATCCGTACGGTGGCGCCGATCCGCTCCACGGGATCGGCACCCGGCAGCCGTCCCGGCCGTGGTCAGTGTGCCCGGAGCGCTCCCAGACCGGGTCCTGGCGCAGCTCGTCGGGCAGGTTCTCGATCTCCCACAGCCCGAGTTCCTCGCCCTGGTAAACGTAAACACTGCCGGGCAGCGCCATTGTCAGCATGGCCGCCGCGCGAGCGCGCCGAGTCCCGAGCGCGCGATCGGTGGGTGCGCCGTGCTGGCGATCGGCGAAGTCGAAGCCGGTCTTTTCCCTGCCATAGCGGGTGACATGTCGCGTCACGTCGTGGTTGGACAGCACCCAGGTCGGCGCCGCGCTGACTGGTGCGTGGGTGCCGAGCGTGTTGTCGATGACCTGACGCAAGGCGCTCGCATCCCATTGGCAGGACAGAAAGTCGAAGTTGAAAGCTGAGTGCAGCTCATCGGGTCGCAGGTAACGGGCGAACCTTTCCGGGTCCGGGAGCCACATTTCCCCGACAAAGGCACGACTTCCGTCGTACGTGTCGGCGATCTTGCGCCACGACCGGTAAATCTCGTGGACGCCGTCCTGGTCGAAGTAGGGTGTGACCGCGCCGTACGGGTCTGCCGCGTCTGGCAGGCCTTCGGCCTTGACCAGTCCGTCCGCCACATCGATGCGGAGCCCGTCGACGCCGCGTTCCAGCCAGAACCGCAGAATATCCTCGAATTCCTTGCGTACCCGCTGATTGTCCCAGTTGAGGTCGGGCTGTTCGGGGCTGAAGATGTGCAGAAACCACTGGCCGGGCTGGCCGTCCGGCTCAGTGACCCGGGTCCACGCTGGGCCGCCGAATCGGGACGCCCAGTTGTTCGGCGGCAGCTCGCCGCTCTTGCCGCGCCCGTTCCGGAACCAGAACAACTCGCGGGCCGGCGCCCCAGGTCCGCCGGCGAGCGCGTCGACGAACCAGGGGTGGGCGTCCGAGCAGTGGTTGGGGACGAGGTCCAGGATGACTCGGATGTTTTTCTCATGCGCCTCGGCGATAACCGTCTCGGCCTCCGCCAGCGTCCCGAAAACCGGCTCTATTGAACGATAGTCTGAGACGTCGTAACCCGCGTCCGCCATCGGCGACGGATACCACGGACTGATCCAGATCGCGTCGATGCCCAGGTCGGCCAGATAGGGCAGCCGTTGCCGCAGCCCGGTGAGATCACCGGTGCCGTCGCCGTCGCTGTCCGCGAAACTTCGCAGATAGACCTGGTAGATTGCGGCGCTTCGCCACCAGTGCATGGTGGATCGCCGGTCGTCCTGAGCCATCGGGACGCCTTTCTTTGGGGTTATATGCCAACCCGCGAGTCAGCCCTTGATGCTGCCGGCAGTCAGACCGGCGAGGATGTGGCGTTGGAAAACCAGGAAAAGCGCGATAGTCGGCACGCAGGTCAGCACCAGACCGGCCAGCAGCAGGTTGATGGGGGTGTCGGAGGCGACCCTTTGCAAGGCTACGCTGAGCGTTTGGCTGTTCGGGTCGGGGAAGACCAGCAACGGCCAGATGAAGTCCTTCCAGGCCGCCACCACCGAGAAGATCGAGACCACCGCGAGGATGGGCCTGGCCAGCGGCAGGACGATCCGGACGAGCGTGGTGACCGGCCCGGCGCCGTCAATCTTGGCCGCGTCGATCAGCTCATCGGGGATCTGATCGAAAAACCTCTTCAGCAAATAGATGTTGAAGGCGTTGGCGGCCGCTGGCAGCCAAATGGCGGCGGGCGTGTTCACCAGATTCAGATGCAGCAGCGGCACGTCCGTGACGACGAGGTACGTCGGCACCAGCACCGCCGAGGCGGGCAGCATCAACGTAGCCAACATCAGTCCCAGCACCACGTTGCCGAGTTTTGGCCGCAGCTTGGACAACGCGTAGGAAGCCGGCACCGCGACCGCCAGCTGTACGAGCCAAGCGCCCACTGTGACGACGATGGTGTTGACGAAATATCGGCCCAGCTCCAGGAAATCCCAGGCCTGCGGGTAGGTCTGCGGTTGCCACGAGTGCGGCAGGATGGTCGGCGGCACCTGAGCCAGCTCCGGAGCCGGCTTCATGGCGCCGATCAACATCCACACCATGGGCAGCAGGAAAGCGACTGTGAAGACCACGAAAACCAGGACGAGGACGAGCCAGTACGCGGCTCGGCCGCGGCGGCTGCGCAGGACTCCCGGCGACAAGAGCGTCCGGCCGGGCCGGTTGGTGGCGGTGACAGTCATGGTCCCTCAGCTCGCGTTCCGGGTCAGCCGCAGGTAGAGGCCGGAGAAACCGGCCAGCACCACGAAAAGCACCAGGCTGAGCGCGCTCGCGGTGCCGAAATCGTTGTAGACGAAGGCATAGCGATAGAGCAGCAGCAGGACCGTCACGGTGGAGTCCTGCGGACCGCCGCCGGTGAGAATGTACGGCTCGGTGAAAACCTGCATGGTGGCCACGATTTGGAGCAGCAGCAGGATCAACAGCACGAATCTGGTCTGCGGGATCGTCACGTGCCGCAGCCGCTGCCAGAGGCTCGCGCCGTCCAGCTCGGCGGCCTCGTACAGGTCACTGGGGATGGTTTGCAGCGCAGCCAGGTAAATCAGCGTCGCCGAGCCCATGTTGGCCCACGTCGAGACCAGCACCAGCGACAGCATCGAGGTGGTAGTCGAGTCCAACCAGCTCAGCGTCGGTAGCCCGAGCAGCCGCAGCGCGCTGTTGAAAAGGCCCGGACCTGGGTCATAGAGCCATTTCCACAGCAGCGCCGCGACCACCGGCGGCAGCATCACCGGAAGGTAGACGACCAGCCGAAAGTACGCTTTCAGATGCCGCAGCTCGTTGAGAACAACCGCGGTGACGAACGGGACCGCGAAGCCCAGGACCAGTGCCATCACGGTGAAAAGCAGGGTGTTGCGCCAGGCCGTGAGAAACAGTGGATCGCCGAAGAGCCGGCGGAAGTTGTCGAATCCCACCCAGGCCGGCGGGTTGACGAAGTCGACCTGCTGGAAGCTGAGCAGCACGCCACGGACGATCGGATACCACGAGAAAGTCGCGAAGACGAGCAGCGCCGCGCACAGGAATCCGTAGGCGGTCAGGTTGTCGGTGACGACCCGACGTACCTTTGCAGGGCGGCGGGACGCGGGTTTCGGGGCTCTCACGGGCTGTTCGGTCGTGGCGGGCTTGCTCAGCAACGTCATCTCAGGGTCACCGGTCCTGCGCGAAGATCGCGTCGACCTTGGTTTCGGCGTCCGCCAACAACTTGTTCGGGTCCGCGTTCCTGTCAGTCAGTACGGCCTGCATGACGTTGTCCAACACGGCATAGACCTGCTGCGCGTCCGGCGGCTCGACGTTCTGTTTCAGCGCGGCCGCGCCGTCGATGTACGGCTGGTAGTTCTGCACCGGAATGGTCGCGTACTGCTTTTTGAGCTGTTCCTGCTTGTCCCGTACGGATCCCGTCCAGATGTCCGCCACTGGGGAAGCAGGGAGTCCGACCGGTTGCTTGTCCGCCACGTACCGTTTGAGGTTCGTCTCGATGCGGTCCGGGTTTAGGAATTTCCACTGCAGCCACTGGAGTCCGGCCTTGATCTTGGCGGGAGTGGCCTTCGGGTTGAGCATGTAGCCCTCGCCGCCGACCAGGGTGCCCTGCGCACCGGGCATCGGCGCGAGGCCGTAGTCCTGGTATTGGCCCTTGAACTGGTTGACCAGCGTTGGCACGTTGTCCGGCGCCGACAGGTACATGCCGAGCTGGCCGGCGCCCATCATCCGTTGCACGTCCTCGATTTGCAGCAGTTGCCGGCTGCCCATCGAATTGTCGTCCCAACGCATCTGGTGCAGGTAGTTCAGCGCCGCGCGGCCCTTGTCGTTGTTGAAGTCGGCCTTCCAGGCGTCGCCGGCCTTGCTAGCGATATCACCACCCATCGAGTACATCCAGGCGGTGAAGTGCCAGCCGCCCTGGTTGTTCTTGCTGTAGTCGGCATATCCAACGGTGTTGTTGCCCAGCGCGCTGATCTTCTTGGCGGCGGCCCGTACGTCATCCCAGGTTTTGGGTGGATTGTTGGGATCCAGCCCGGCCTTGGTGAACAGCGTTCGGTTGTAGAGCAGGCCCATCGTGTAGTTGGCGGTTGGTACGCCGTAATACTTCCCTTTCCCGTCACTGAAAACGTCCCGCAGCTGTGGCTGGATGTCCTGGTAGTGCGGCACTGACGGCAAGTAGCTGGTGATGTCGGCGGCCTGGTGCCGGGCGATCAGCTGAGCCGGATCGGTGAGATAGACGTAGAAAACGTCCTCGAGCTTCCCGCTCGCGAGTTTCGCGCTGAAGGTCTTCGGATCCATGAAGCCTTCGTGCGGCTGGATGTCGATGTTCGGATGCGAGGCCTCGAAAGTGGCCACGTCCTGGTCGAAGATCTTCCGATCGAAAGGCTGCGTTTTCGGTGGTTGGCCGTTGATGCTGATGACGATCTTGCCGCCGGCCTGATCGCCGGACGCACCGCAGGCAGCGGCACCAAGGCACAGCGCGGCGACGCTCAACAACGCCGCTGTTTTGCCGAATCTGAACGGTTTCATCGGTGGAGCGCCTTTCCTGCGCGGGCGAGCAGACCGTCGGCGCGCAGCGTCGGATCGCTGGTGCCGGCGGGCGGTGAAGGGGTCGGTGGGTGTTCGGCGTCACCGAGGGTTCGGCGGGCCGTCGTGTGACAGGCACCATAATCAGCAAGGACACCCGAGCGCAATATCACGACGAAAATTCGCAAAATCAAGACAGTCGCAAGAACAGGCAATTCTTGCAACGGTCAAACATCGATTAAGCGGTCATAAAACGGCGATTGGGAGAAACCATCCAGACCTGGACGGTCAGGCAGTCGTACGAGTGACTGGTGCAGTGGAGCCACGGACGACCAACTCCGGTTCGTACAACAGTTCTTCGGTCGGTACGTGCCCGCCGGCCAGTTGGGTGGCGAGCAGTTCGACGGCCGCGTAGCCCATCGCTTCGATGGGCTGCCGGATGGTGGTCAGCGGCGGGTCGACGCAGGTCATCAGCGACGAATCGTCATAGCCGATCACCGAAACCCCGGTCGGGCAGCGCATGCCGGCCCGCCGGACGGCCCGGATCGCGCCGAGCGCGAGCGGGTCGCTGGCGCAGATCACCGCGGTGACCCCCGACCGCAGCAGCCGGGTGGCCGCGGCCTGGCCGCCTTCCAGCGAGAACATCGCGTGTTCGACCAGCGCCGGGATGCCGGCCTCGGCCGTACGCTCCCGGAACGCGGCGAGTTTTCGTTGCGACGGCACGTGATCGGGCGGTCCGAGGAGCAGACCCACCCGGCGGTGACCGAGCGCGAGCAAATGCCCGAGGGCCTGCTCCGCGGCGACCGCGTCATCACACGACACGCGCGGGAAGTCGAGCCCGTCAACGGCCGCGTTGACCAGCACCGTGGGCAGCCGCCGGTCCAGCAATGTGCGGTAGTGCTGGTGCGGGGCGCAGGCCTGGGTGTAGAGGCCACCAGCGAAAACCACCCCGGAAACGTGCTGTTGGAGCAGCAGGTCGACATGGTCGGCCTCGGACACGCCGCCGGCCGTACCGGTGCACAGGACCGGGGTGAAACCGCGCTGGGCCAGCGCGTTTCCCATCACGTCGGCGAAAGCCGGGAAGATCGGGTTCTGCAGCTCCGGCACGACCAGGCCGACCAGCTTGGCTCGCTCGCCGCGCAATTGCGTCGGTCGCTCGTATCCGAGCACGTCCAGCGCTGTCAGCACCGCGACCCGAGTGGCCTCGGCGACCCCCGGCCGTCCATTGAGGACACGGCTGACCGTCGCCTCGCTGACCCCCACCTTGTCGGCGACCTCGGCCAGCCTCTTACCTGCCATGGTGGAATCTTACGACAGATCGACGGAAGTTCTTGCGGAAACTTGCGACGGCTTTCAGGCTACCTGCGGGCACGATCGTGGGCTGGCGTGGCGGCGACGTACCAAGGGGCGAGAAGGGCGGCGGTCTCGGCGAGCCGCGGGGTGAGGGCGAGCAGATCCTGCGAGGTCACCAGGAAAGTCACCGTGGAGATGCTGAGCCCACCGATGGGCCGGCCCTGCCGGTCCAACAGGGCCGCCGCGACACACCGGATCGTCGGCTCGTTCTCCTCGTCGTCGACGGCATAGCCGCGGTCGCGGACCTCGGCCAGGTTGGCCTCCAACTTGTCCAGGTCGGTGAGTGTCGCGGGCGTACGGGCCGGCATCCCCACCTCGGCCAGCAGCTGCGCACGCTCGCTCGCCGGCAGGTACGCGAGGATCGCCTTCCCGATCGCGGTGCTGTGCAACGGCAGTTGCATGCCGACGTGCGAGGCCATCCGATATGGCTGGTTGCCCTCGATCTTGTTGACGTAAACGGCCTGATTTCCGCTGCGCAGCCCCACGTGCACGGTGTTGTCCACATCGGACTGGAACTGCCGCAGGATGGACTCCGCGCCGACGCCGTGGGCACCGGAAAGGCGGGCGGCCAGCGCGTACGACCGCGGTCCCGGCGCGTACCGGCCGAAGCCGTCCGCGCTGACGAAGCCGGCTTCGCCGAGCTGCGCGAGGATCCTGTGCACACTCGGTTTGCTGACGCCGGTCTCGGCGGCGATGTGGCCGAGCCGGTGCGGGCCGACGCCGGTCGCCACCGCCTCCAGGATCCGTAGCGCTCGGAGCGCGGCGCCGTCCGCCGAAGCGCTCGCCGCGGGTTCGGTTGGGGTCGCGTTTTCGATGGTCACATTGACACCTCACCGGCTGCGTCCATAGGCTCGCGTTCGTGTTAATGGAACCACGTTCCGCCCACCAAAACCGATAATCGACTGCACAAGGTGGGCGAAAAGCCGGTTTTAATGGTTTTTGTCGAGTTAATGCGGGCAGTCTGTGCCTGATGAGGCGATATTTTGCCAGCGGTTGGCGGAAGGAAAGCGTGGATGAGTGCCGAGATCGTCGAGCGGATCGGGGCGGCGAGGGTGCTGCCGGTGGTGCGCGCTCCTGACCGGCAAACCGCTCGTACGTACGCCAAAGCCGTCCTCGACGCCGGCCTCGGCGCGATCGAGCTGACCACCACGATTCCGGGCTGGGCCGACCTGCTGCCCGAGGTGGTGGCCAACGCCGGCGACACGCTGATCGGCATGGGAACGGTGACCTCCGCGGCGGACGCGGCCTTGGCCGTCGCACTCGGCGCACATTTCCTGGTCAGCCCGTATCCCGTCGAGGATGTCCGCACTTTCGCACGAGAGCACGGAATCCTGTTCATCGAAGGCGGCATGACGCCAGCTGAGCTGGCGGTGACCGTACCAGCCGGAATCGGCAAGCTGTTCCCAGCACACGTCGGCGGGTTGGCCTATCTGAAGTCGGTGAGCGCGATCCTGCCCGGCCTCAAAATCATCCCGACCGGTGGGATCCCGGTCGCGGACGTACCGGATTGGTTGGCCGGCGGGGCTTTCGCGGTCGGGGTGGGCAGTGATCTCTATGCTGGCGGGGATATTTCGGCGAAGCTTGCGACCCTGAAGGTGGATGATTGACAGAGGTAGTCACGTATGTGGAAATGACCGCACGCGACCAGTTGCTGCCTTCGGCGGCCGTTGAAGGTGTCGGGCTTTCGCTGGAACCACCAGGCGATCCCGTTATCCGGCCGCTGCTGGCGCGAGTCGCCGCACCGCATGCCTGGCCGAGTCTCATGTGGACGGACGAGCAATGGACAGCGTGGTTTGCCGAGCCGCGCCGGCGGCTGTGGAGCGTACGGGTCGACGGCGCGCCGGTCGGCGTGGCCGAATTGGAGGCCCAGCAGGGGCCAGCGGTAGAGATCGCCAGTTTTGGCTTGGTGCCGGAGTTTGTCGGCCGGGGGATCGGTGGATACGCGCTGACACTGGCGATCGAGCAGGCCTGGCGTTTCGATCCGACCGGGGACGGGCCAGCCAACCGGGTGTGGCTGCACACCTCCACGTTGGATCATCCGCACGCGCTCCAGAACTACCAGCGACGTGGATTTCGCCCGTACCACACCGAAACCCGCTGACTTCTACGGCCACTCGGACAGTGCGTGACGAGATTGCTGGGCTGCGGCAGCAGGTCGTCCAACTGACCCAGCAGCTGGGGGCGACCAAGGACGCGGGCGTACAGGCGAAAAAAAAGTCACGGCAGTCACAGCTGGATGCTCGAGAGCGGAACAAAGTCCCACACTCGACACCCAGAGCGGGACAAAGTCCGACAGTCAACACCCCGACCCCCCACCGGGCCCAGGTACCTACAAATCTGACGCATACCCTCGGCTGGTCCTTCCAGCAGTTCGGCTGTCGGCCGATGGTGGTTATCTGAGCTGGCGGCTGGCGCCGGAGAAGGCGCGTCTGGTCGTTTCGTCGGCGGGGAAAAACGACTCGATGGCGAGTTCGGTGAGGGTGATGTCCATTGGCGTACCGAAAGTGGCGATAGTGCTGAAGAAAGACAGCTCAACCTCGCCCAGCCGGATCCGCAGCGGGATCACCAAATCGGCGGCGGTCGGCTGTTCCGGATGCGTGACGGGGGAGCCGTAAGCGACCACCTCGTCGTAGAGCTCCTGCAGTTCCGCGCTGCCGCCGGCGGTGATCTGCCGATAAAGCCGAGCGAGCAGGTGTTCGCGCCATTGCGCGAGATTGGAGATCCGCGAAGAAGCGCCGTCCGGGTGCAGCGCGAGCCGCATGACGTTGATAGGCGGCGCCAGCAGCTCGGGGGAGATGCCGTCCAGCAGCGCGGTCATGCCGGTGTTGCTGGCCACCAGGTTCCAGGCGTCGTCTATCACCAGCGCCGGGTACGGCTCGTGGCCGGCCAGGATGGTGTCGATGGCGGCGCGTACGTCCTGCATCTGCGGAGCGTTCAACGGAGTTTCCGTGTAGGCGGGCGCGTGGCCGGCCGCGACCAGCAGCGTGTTGCGCGCTCGTACGGGCACCTCGAGGTGCTCGGCGAGGCGCAGCACCATCTCACGGCTGGGCTGGGCCCGGCCGGTTTCGATGAAGCTGACGTGCCGGGCCGAGGAGTTCGCGGCCAACGCCAGCTCCAGCTGGCTGAGCCGGCGACGCTGGCGCCAGTCGCGAAGCAGCGGGCCGATGCGCAGTTCCTGCCGAGGTGCTACCACGTTCGGCACTCTACGGCGGAGCCCGTGTGCAAGCCCATTACCTCCGAGGTAATCGACACCGTCCCGGCCCGCCACTGACGATGTATTCATGCACATTGGCATCATGCTTCCCAGCCGCGAGACCGCGATGACGGGTCACCACGACGCGGCCGCACTCATAAGTTTCGCCCAGGCGGCCGAGCAGGCCGGCTTCGACTCGGTGTGGGCCGGCGACTCGCTCCTTGCTCGTACGCGCGTCGAACCTCTTTCCCTGCTTTCCGCGGTCGCCGCCGTGACGTCTCGCGTACGGCTCGGGACCGCTGCACTTATAGCCCCGCTTCGCCATCCACGACTGCTGGCGTACCAAGCCGCGTCCCTCGACCAGCTGTCCGCCGGCCGGCTCGTTCTCGGGCTCGGGTCCGGTGCGCCGGGGCCGACCAGTGAGAGCGAGTTCGCCGCTGTCGACATCCCGTTCGCCAAAAGGGCCACGCGGCTGGACGACGCGGTCGACATTCTCCGTCGTACGTGGCAGACCGAGGGCCCGTTGCCGCCGGTCCAACCGGGTGGGCCGGCGCTGTGGCTGGCCAGTGGCGACAGTCCGCGGGTGATCGCCCGGGTCGCCGATCACTACGACGGGTGGCTGCCCTACCTGCCAGACGTCGACGCTTACGCGCGCGCTTGGGAACAGATCGTCGGCCGGACGGATCGGACCATCGCCGCGGGTCTCTACGCGACGCTGGTCGTCGACGCGGACGAGAATCGCGCCCAGCGGACTCTCGACAGCTATGCGCAGTCTTACTATCGCCAGCCGCTGGACGTTATGAGCACGATCCAGGCGTACAAAGGCGGCTCCGCGGAGGCGTGTGTGGACTGGCTCGGCCGGTACGTGGAGGCCGGCGCCCAGCATCTGATCCTGCGGATCGGGTCGCTCGCAGCCCGTGAGCAGCTCGACGTACTCGCCGAGCGCGTCCTCCCGAAGATCCGGTAAAAGGTGACCTTATGGACGCAAACGAAATAATCGCGCTGATCCCGTTCGCCGCTGGGCTGGGCATCCAGCTCGACGAGGCGACGGCGGCCCGGGTCGTGGGCCGGATGAGCTGGTCGGAGCAGGTGTGTACGACCGGCGGCATCGTCCACGGCGGTGCACTTATGGCATTCGCTGACACGATCGGTGCGCTGTGTGCCGCAGTCAATCTGCCGCCCGGAGCCGGCACCGCGACGATCGAGTCGAAGACGAACTTCTTCCGAGCCGTACGCGCCGGTGAGGTGACCGCGACCTGCGTACCGCTGCATGTCGGCCGCAGCACCATCGTCGCCCAGACGAACCTGACCGACGACCAGGGTCGGCTGGTCGCCCAGACCACCCAAACCCAGGCCGTCCTGCCCGCTGGCGACTGATCAGACGCTGTTTTGCGGACCTCGGTAGGGCAGCGTCTGGCTGTAGACGACGTTCGTCGTGGTGCTGCCGAAGGAGGCGAGTTCGTTGACGATCTGCTCCAGATGCGGCATGGAGGTCGCGGCCACTTTCAGCGCATAGCAGTCATCCCCGGTGGTACGCAGGCATTCCAGGATTTCCAGCCGTTCCTTGAGCAGCTGGTGCAGCGGCTCGTGGTGGCTGCCGGGATATTTGAGGCGTACGACGGCAAGAACGGGAAAACCGGCCTTCTCGAGATCGATCTCGGCGCGATAGCCGGTGATCACTCCGGTTGCCTCCAGCCGCTTCAGTCGCTCGGTGGTCGCCGAGGCGCTGAGGTTCACCCGGCGGCCCAGCTCGGTCAGTGGGATGCGGCCGTCCCGCTGCACCTCGGCGAGGATGTTCCAGTCGGTCGCATCAAGACTCTCGGTCATCGCCTCAGAATACCGGGAGATCCACGGCCGATGAAGTTGTACGCCGGGAGAAGTCTCTTTCGGTCGGCGATCCACCTTGGATAGCCTTGACCTGTGCGAATGGGCGTGAACGTGCCGAACTTCGGCCCCGGAACCGATCCTGGCGTGCTGCGTGACTGGGCGCGGACGGTCGAGGGTCTCGGTTTTGACCTTCTGATGCTGTCCGACCATCTGGCGGTGACTCCTGATGTCGCCGAGCAATACCCGGCGCCTTTCTACGAGCCCTTCACCGCCCTTTCCTGGCTGGCTGGCGTGACCCAGCGGGTACGGCTCGGGACCTCGGTTCTCATTGTCCCGTACAGGCATCCGCTGCAGATGGCGCGAATGGTCGCCAACCTGAACCAGTTGAGCGGTGGACGGCTGGTGTTGGGCGTTGGCGTCGGGTGGGCGAAACAGGAGTTCGCGGCGCTGGGCGTGTCGTACGAACGGCGTGGGGCACTGACCGACGCACATCTGGCTGCCATGAAAGCGGCCTGGGACAACAAAGACGACTATCGCGGTGGCCAGATTCCGATCTGGGTGGGCGGTGGCAGTGATGCCGCGATGCGCCGGGCCGTCCGCCTCGGCGACGCCTGGCATCCGTTGCGATTCTCGGCAGGCTGGCTGGACGAGCGGCTTCCCAGATTGAGATCTCTTGCGTACGAGCAAAAACGCCCGGTGCCGGCGCTGGCGCCGCGGATTGTCTTGCGGTTGACCGAAAAACCTGTCACCGTCGCCGGCCGGCTGGTCGGTGAAGGGACCATTGATCAGGTCATGGAAGACCTGGACCGCTTGCGGATTCTCGGCGCGGACACGGTCATTCTGGATCCGGTTGGCGACGATCCCGAGGAAACCCGTCATCCACAACAAGCTTGGCAGGCGATCGCCACCGTGGCGGCCCGCTGGAACTGGGAGAAGAAATGAAGCCAGAAGAGGAAAACTTCCTTCGCCGCGCGGTGGACCAGGCCGCCAAGGCTCGGGCCACCGGCGACGCGCCGTTCGGATCGCTTTTGGTGGGACCCAACGGTGACGTGCTCGCCGAGGACCGCAACACCGTACTGACCGACAACGACATCAGCGCGCATCCCGAGCTCAAGCTGGCCCGCTGGGCGGCTCGCGAGCTGGATGCCGAGACCGCGGCCGGGACGACCCTCTACACCAGCTGCGAGCCCTGCGGCATGTGCGCCGGCGCGCTCGCCCGCTCCGGTGTCGGGCGAGTCGTTTTCGCGCTGTCCAACGCGCAGCTGGCCGAGCTGAAACCCGGTGGCGGTTTTCCGGCGGTGCCCTCGGAAGGGCCGTCGTCGCTGGAGGAGGCACGTGCGGTGATCGCCGGCTACTACAGCTGATCTCGGGCGCCATGAGTGAAATTGGCGCGCTTTTGAGCGCCGGATCGGGAATGATCGGCGATCGTGCTACTGACCATCGCCACCACTCACCAGCCGGCCACCGATCTCGGGTTCCTGCTGCACAAGCATCCCGACCGGGTGCAGACCTTCGACGTCACCGCCGGGCACGCGCATGTCTTCTACCCGGCGGCGTCTGAGCATCAGTGCACCGCGGCGCTGATGCTGGAAATCGACCCGATCGCGCTGGTTCGTGGTCGCGGTCGAAAAGACGAGGGTTTCGCGCTGGGGCAGTATGTCAATGATCGGCCGTACGCGGCGTCCAGCATGCTCGCGGTCGCGCTCGGCAAGGTCTTTCGCACGGCGATGGCCGGCCGCTGCGACCACCGCCCGGAGCTCGTCGACGTGGCGATGCCGTTGGTGATCCAGGTGCCGACGCTGCCCTGCAAGGGCGGCGCGGACCTCGCGGCCCGGCTGTTCGAACCGCTGGGCTGGCAGGTCGAGGCGACCGAGGTCCCGTTGGACGAAACGATTCCGGAGTGGGGATCCTCGCGCTATGTCGCCTTGACCTTGACCGGCACGATGCGGCTCGCCGACGCGCTAAACCATTTGTACGTGCTGATGCCAGTTCTGGACGACGCCAAGCACTACTGGGTGAGCCCGGACGAGGTGGACAAGCTGGTCCGGGCCGGCGATGGCTGGTTGTCCAGTCACCCGGCCAAAGAGCTGATCAGCCGGCGCTATCTCGCGCACCGCGGCCGGTTCGTACGATCGGCGCTGGCGCGGCTCGCCGAGGTCGACGACACCGAGCCCGAAGAAATGGACAACGCGGTCACCGAAACGCAGGACGAGCGACCGATTCCGCTGGTCCAGCACCGCCATGGCGCGGTGCTCGCGGCGCTGCGCTCCAGTGGCGCCCGCCGGGTCGCCGATCTGGGCTGCGGTGAAGGTGCGCTGGTGGGGGAGTTGCTGGCCGAGCCGGCCTTCACCGAGGTGCTGGCCACGGACGTGTCCGTACGAGCGCTGGAAATCGCGGCCCGCCGGTTGCACCTGGAGACCATGCCGGAGCGCAAGAAGGCGCGCCTGCGGCTTTTCCAGTCCTCGTTGAACTACCGCGACGAGCGACTGTCCAATCTGGACGCTGCTGTCTTGATGGAGGTCATCGAGCATGTCGACCCGCCTCGGCTGTCCGCGTTGGAGCGAACCGTCTTCGGTGAGGCGAAGCCGAAAACCGTGCTGGTGACCACGCCGAACGGGGAATACAACGTGCGTTACGAGACGCTGCCGGCCGGCCGGTTCCGGCATCGCGACCACCGGTTTGAGTGGAGCCGCGGCGAATTCCAGTCCTGGGCCGGTGAAACTGCCCGAACCTGGGGTTACCAGGTCCGTTATCTACCGGTGGGAACCGACGATCCCGAGGTTGGTTCGCCCACTCAAATGGCTGTTTTCACCCGTGTGGAGGTGACCGCATGACCAAGGAACTCACCGTTCCGGAGCTGAGCCTGGTGGTGCTGATCGGCGTCACCGGTTCCGGCAAGTCAACCTTTGGGCGCGCTCACTTTCTTCCCACCGAAGTGATTTCCAGCGACTTTTGTCGGGCATTGGTGGCGGACGACGAAAACGACCAGGCGGCGACCCCGGATGCGTTCGCGGTGCTGGACTTCATCGCTGGCAAGCGGCTGGCCGCTGGACGGCTGACCGTCGTCGACGCGACGAATGTGCAGCCCGAAGCACGCAAGAAGCTGGTCGCGCTGGCCCGCGAGCACGACGTGCTGCCGGTGGCGATCGTGCTCGACCTGCCCGAGCGGCTCTGTGCGGATCGCAACGCGTCCCGGCCGGACCGCCAGTTCGGGCCGCACGTGCTGCGCCGGCAGCGAGACCAGTTGCGGCGCAGCCTGCGAGGCCTGGGCAAGGAAGGTTTCCGCAATGTCCACCTGCTGCGCAGCGAGGAGGAGATCGCGGACGTTCAGATCGTCCGTACGAAGCTCTTCAACGACCTTCGCGACCAGACCGGTCCTTTCGATGTCATCGGTGACGTGCACGGCTGCCGCGCCGAATTGGAGTCGTTGCTGGAAAAACTCGGATACACGCTCGCGTACGACGACGGCCGCGCGGTGGGCGCGCACCACCCGGCCGGCCGCCGCGCCGTCTTCGTCGGTGACCTCGTCGACCGCGGACCGGACACCCCGGGCGTGTTGCGGCTGGTGATGGGCATGGTGGCGGCCGGCGACGCGTACTGCGTCAGCGGCAACCACGAGGCCAAGCTGGTGCGCGCGTTGCGCGGGAAGAACGTACGAGTGACGCATGGGCTCGCCGAGTCGCTCGAACAGTTGGCCGCCGAGCCCGAGGATTTCCGTGCCGCGGTGGAGAAGTTCACCGACGGCCTGATCTCGCACTATGTCCTTGACGACGGCCGGTTGGTCGTCTCGCACGCCGGACTTGTCGAGCGCTACCAGGGCCGGGCATCCGGCCGGGTCCGTTCTTTCTGCCTGTACGGGGAAACCACCGGCGAGACGGACGAGTTCGGGCTGCCGGTGCGGTATCCGTGGGCGAACGACTACCGCGGCAGGGCCATGGTGTTGTACGGGCACACCCCGGTGCCGAACGCGGAGTGGGTCAACAACACCATGTGCCTGGACACCGGCTGCGTTTTCGGCGGCCGGTTGACAGCTTTGCGTTACCCGGAAAAGGAAGTCGTCTCGGTGCCGGCCGACAAGGTCCACTACGAGCCGGCCAGGCCGTTCCCGAAGGACCCGGCTGCCGCACCGGCCGAGCCCGGCCGGCGGGACCCGGGTGTGCTGGATATCAAGGATGTCCTGACAAACGGTGGCATCGAGACCCGGCTGCAGGGCCGGGTGACCGTGCGGGAAGGCCACGCGGCCGCCGCGCTGGAGGTGATGAGCCGGTTCGCGGTCGATCCGCGCTGGCTGCTCTACCTCCCACCGACGATGTCGCCGGTGGCCACCTCGTCGCTGCCGGACCTGTTGGAACACCCGCGACAGGCGTTCGACGCGTACCGTACCGAAGGCGTGGATGCGGTGGTCTGCGAGGAAAAGCACATGGGCTCGCGGGCGGTTGCCTTGGTGTGCCGCGATCTCGCCACGGCCGAAGGCCGGTTCGGGATGACCGAAGGCAGCGCCGGCGCGGTGTGGACGCGGACCGGGCGGCCGTTCTTCGAGCCGCCGATGATGGCGCCGTTCGTCGACCGGTTGCGAGAAGCCGTGACCGCGGCCGGACTTTTCGAGGAGCTGAACACTTCCTGGGTGCTGCTGGACACCGAACTGTTGCCGTGGAGCGCGAAAGCCGAAGGGCTGCTGCGGAATCAGTACGCGGCAGTGGGCGCGGCGGCGCGCAGGGCGCTGCCAGCGGTGGCCGACGTGCTCGGCCAGGCTGCCGGTCGTGGCCTGGAAGTCGACGAGTTGCTGAGCCGCACCCAAACGCGGGCCGCCAACGCGATCGCCTTCACCGAGGCGTATAGGCGCTATTGTTGGCCGACCCGCGATTTGGACGGCATCCGGATCGCGCCTTTCCAGTTGCTGGCAACCGAAGGCGTGACCTACCACGATCGCCCGCACGTCGACCACCTGGCGTGGGCGGACCGGCTGGTCGCGGCGAACCCTGACCTGGTCACCAAAACTCGACGGTCTTATGTGGACACTACGGACCCGCAGGCGGTGGAAGCTGGAATCGCGTGGTGGCAGGAGCTGACCGCGGCCGGCGGGGAGGGCATGGTCGTCAAACCAGCGGCCAATCTCGTACGCGGAAGTCGTGGTTTGGTGCAGCCAGGGCTGAAGGTGCGTGGCCGGGAATACCTGCGCATCATTTACGGCCCGGACTACACCGAGCACCTCCCGCAGCTGCGTTCGCGCGGCCTCGGGCACAAGCGGTCGATGGCTGCCCGCGAGTACGCGTTGGGCTTGGAGGCACTGGAAAGGGTGGCTCGCGGCGAACCGCTCTGGCGCGTACACGAGTGTGTTTTCGCAGTGCTGGCACTGGAATCCGAGCCCGTCGACCCCCGCCTGTAAGGGTCAGCTGGCGGCCAGCCAGCGGGCGATGCCGGCGATGACCACCGGATCCACGTGTTGCGGCGATTCGTAACTGGCCGGTGTTGACGGGCCTTTCCCAGGGAAAAACAGGTGATCGTCGGCGTCATAGACGCGGATCGTGACGTTTGGTCGGCCGGCGAGTCCGGCTCGCCAGCGTACGAGATCATCGGCGACGGTCACCTGGTAGTCGCGGCCGCCCTGCAGAATGAGCAGTGGTTTGTCCAGTGCGGCGGCGGTCCCGACCCGGTCGTATCCGCGCAGGTCCAGCCAGTACGAGGCGGGCCAACCAAAAGGCAGGTCCGCGGCCGGAGTCGCGGGGGACAGGTCAGGGCTCTCGACGAGTGCGGCCTGCCGGGTGATGGTGTCGATCACCGCTTGCATCTCGGGGCCTGGAGTCAGCTCGGCGATATAGCGGGCGACCCGTACGACAGCCTGACTGAGCGGCAGGGCATCGGCGGCGAGGGTCACCAGACCGGCGACCGACGGCTCGGCGGTCGCGACCCGGGGTGCGGCGCTGCCGCCCATGCTGTGGCCGAGGACGAAAACCCGTTCGGGATCGACCGTTGGCTGCGACTGGAGCAAGCGGACCGCGGCGACCGCGTGCGGCACGTACTCATCCGCCATGGTGAAACCCGGCTCGGACCCGACCTCACTGTGGACGTGCGTCACCTTGTCGAACCGGGCCACCGCCACGCCGCGGCTGGCGAGCCCCCAAGCCAGGTCCTTGAACGGCTTGTTCGCGCCACTGGTCTCGTCTCGGTCGAAGGTTCCGCCGCCGCTGAGCATGACCACGCCAGGAAACTTGCCGCGCCCGCGGGGCACGGTCAGGGTGCCTGGCACGGCGAAGGGGCCGTCGCCGATGGTGACCTCGTGCTCGGCGAACCGCTTCGGGTTGGCATAACCCGGCGGCTCCCAAGCGCCCCCGGCCGGCGGCGCGAGCCGCATGCCTTGCACCATGCCGTCGTCATCGACACCCAGGACCACCGTCAGCCCGCCACGCTCACAGGTCACCGGGATGCTCACGCGTACGAGCCCTGGTTTGGCTGGCTCCGATAGTGGCTCCCCGACGGCCAAAACCGGCCCGATTCGGGCGAGTTCACCTTCCCAACCGATCCGCAGGGTGTCGGCGGACGCAGCCGCTCGCAGTCGTGGCCCGAACAGCTCCTCGACCTCGGCGAAGCGCCCGTTCCGGGTCATCTCGACGACCGCCGTACCGACCGCCGCCGCATCTCTATCCACCATGGGACAACCTTTCTCGCGTTTTGCGAACGGTATCACCGCGTGAGATTGTTGGGTAGTGGACACCTTGGAACTGCTGGCGCACCCGGCCCGGCTGCGGATCGTGCACGCCATGCGCGGCGGTCGTACGCTCACCACCGCCCAGCTCAGCGAGCGGCTGCCGGACGTGTCGAAGGCGATGGTCTACCGGCACGTCGACCTGCTCGCGGCCGGCGGCATCCTGGAAGTGGTCGAGGAACGGCGCGTACGCGGTGCGGTCGAGCGCCACTATCGGTTGCGCCAGGACCGGGCGTCCGTCGACGCCGACGCGGTCGCGGCACTGTCGCCCGAGGATCATCGGCGTGCATTCGCGGCGGTGGTGGCCGTGTTGGTCGCCGAGTTCAACGCGTACCTCGACCGCCAGAACGCCAACCCGGCGGCCGATCCGGTCGGCTACCAACAACACGGGATTTGGCTCAATCACGAGGAACTCGTCGCCATGGTTGAAGAACTCCGGGCCGCGATCCTGCCGCGGCTGGCCAACCCGGCCACCCCCGACCGCGCCCGGTATCTGCTCACTCCGATCCTGTTTCCGAGCGAGGAACCCGCCGCCGGCTGAGGCCACTGTCGGCCCACCTCCTTGACCGTCGTCTGGGTCGTCGTTACGTTCATCGGAAATCGATTTCACATCCTTTATGTCGCCTTATGTGGGAGCGCCGATGACTGATGACACTGCGAGAAAGCTGTGCGGCGGCGGGGTCAATCGGCGAGTCTTCCTGAGCCCCGGGGCCATCGGGATCGGAGCGATGTCGCTGCCCGAGCGGGCTGCCGCGTCCATGGGCATCAGCTCGCAGAACCTTGTCGAGGTGCCGGCGGACAAGCACCTGTCCGCCGAGTTCGTGGCGGAGCTGACCGCTCGCGGGATGCCCACCGAGGTCACCGGCGCCGCGCTGGGAACGGTGGGAATGCCGGTCGGCGGAGCCTGTGCGGGGCAGGTCTATCTGTCTGGTGACGGTCGGTTGTGGCTCTGGGATGTGGACAACCCGCGGAATTTCCGGCAGGGCGGCGCGATTTGCAACGGGCCGCATTACGTGGACCCGCTGCAGGTCAGTTCGCCATTTCGAAACGGCTTCGCCGTACGGGTCGGCGGCGATGGCCCGGCTCGGACGAAATCGTTGGACAGCAAGGGTTTTGAGAAGGTGTCGTTCGTCGGGCGATATCCGGTAGGGCGGGTCGAGTACGCCGACCACCATGGTTCACTGGCGGTCTCACTGGAAGCCAGCTCGACATTCGTACCGACCTCGGTGGCTGACTCCACCCTTCCCGCGGTGTGCCTGTCCTACACCATGCGCAACACCGGAAACCACCCGATCACCGCGACCATCGCCGGGTGGACGGACTCGCCGATCAACCTGGACAGCCGTGGGACCCAGCCGATCATCTTGCGCAGCAAGACATTCCAGACCGGTGAAGCGCGCGGCGTGGAGTTTTCCGGCGCGCCCGGCCAACTCGGAGCGCCGCGCGAGGACATTCTGTTCGAGGACTGGGAACGCGGCACGTACGCGCCGTGGACGGTAGAGGGGACCGCGTTCGGGCCTGGGCCGCTCACCAGGGCCGAGATGTCGGCGTACATGAAAGGCTCAGGTGACATGCACATCACCGGCGACCGATTCGTCACGTCGCAGAACTTTCGGGGCCCGGCCGGTGATACTCAGAAAGCCGACGACGAGACCGGCAAACTCACCAGCCCACCCTTCATCGTTTCCCGCCGGTACGTCGCGGCCGCGGTCGGCGGCGGCGCGTGGATCGGTGAAGCCTGCCTCAACGTGATTGTCAGCGGTCAGGTGGTCGCGAGTTTCACCGGCGCGAATGCTGAGCCGATGCTCACTCAGTGGTACGACGTCAGCGCGTACGAAGGAAAGACGGCCACTATCGAGATCGTGGACAGCCGGATTGGCGGCTGGGGTCATGTCAACTGCGACCGGATCTGGTTCACCGACAAGCCGGCCGAGGTGATCGCGTACGAAGATCTACCTGATCACGGCACTTTCGCGCTGGCGGCCTTGGAATCCGACGCGACCGTGAAGCCTTCCATCGCGAATGCCGACTCGCTGGATGCCATTTTCGACGGCATCGCTGGACCTACCGAAGTCGCGCCGGGCGATGGCACCATCACGGCCGCCGTCAGTGTGCCTGTCCACCTGCGTCCGGGTCAGACTCGTACGGTCCGGTTCGCCGTGTCGTGGTTCTTTCCCAAGCCGTCGCCGTTTTTCTCCGCGGTGCAGGACTATTCGAGCGTACGAAAGCACTACCAGAACGACTTTTCCAGTGCCAGCAAGGTGATCGCCCGGGTCGCCGGCAGCGCTGGCGCCGCCGCACTGGCCGCGACTCGCCTGTGGGAAACAACCTGGTATGCCGATTCGACACTGCCGCACTGGTTCCTGGAACGCACTCTCGCCCCCGCGTCCACGCTCGCGACGATGACCTGTCAGTACTTCGCCAACGGTCGGTTTTACGCCGAGGAGGGAATCTATTCCTGCGACGGCACCTGCCAGCACGTGTGGGGTTATGCGCAGTCGGTGGCGAGGCTTTTTCCCGAGTTGGAGCGCTCGGCCCGGGAGATCGGTGACCTCGGCACCGGATTCGATCCGGCCACCGGCCAAATGGGTTTTCGGCAGGAGGCCGACCGTACGTGGGCCGCGGACGGACAGTCCGGCACGATCCTGCGGATTTATCGCGAGCACCTGATGTCGGTTGACGACAGTTTTCTGCGCCGGGTCTGGCCGAGGACGAAGCTGGCGATCCAGTTCCTCATCAATCAGGATGCGGCCGACGGTCATGGCGCCGATGGCGTCCTGGAGGGGCGCCAGCACAACACCCTCGATCAGGACTGGTACGGCGAAATTCCATGGCTGACCGGGCTTTACGTGGCGATGTTGCGAGCCGCCGTGGCGATGGCCGGCGAGGTCGGCGACAGCGCTTTCGCGGCTACCTGTCAGGCGTTGGCCGACAGGGGAAGCGGATACCTGAACGACAGCCTGTGGAATGGCACGTACGGCTATTTCGAGCAGAAACTCGACCGGGCACACCTGTCGGCGACGAACTCCAACCGCGGCTGTTTCATCGACCAGCTTTTCGGTCAGAACTATGCCCTTCAGCTAGGGCTGCCGAGGGTTTTCGACAAAACCAAGACCGACACCGCCCTGGCCAATATCTACCGGAACAACTTCCTGCCCGACCCGGCGGCGTACGCGAGAACCAAAGGAATCAAGGGCCCGCGCCGGATCTACAACGAGGACGGCGAGCCCGGCACGATCATGTGCACGTGGCCGTACGGTGGGAATGACATCGCGCCAGGTGCCGGCGTTCCCGGGCTGGTGGGCTATTTCGACGAGGTCTGGACCGGGCAGGAATACCAGCTTGCTGCGCACCTGATCGGGGAGGGGATGATCACCCAGGGGCTGGCCGTGATCCGAGCCATCCACGACCGATACTCGGCCAGTAAACGCAACCCGTACAACGAAATTGAGTGCTCCGATCATTACAGCGCGCGATGATGAGCCACGGCGTCTATCTCGCCGCGTGCGGCTACAGCTATCACGGCCCGGCCGGTCGTCTCGGCTTCGCACCGAAAATCAGTCCAGACAACTTCGCCGCGGCATTCACGGTCGCCGCTGGCTGGGGAAGCTACCGGCAGACCCGGCGGACCCACCAACAGGTCAGTTCCATCGACCTTCGCTACGGCACCCTCACGCTGCGGTCTTTCAGCACGGAACTACCAAAATCCTGTCGTTCCGTGGAGGTCAGCCTGCTCCGGCACGGCAGCCACCTGCGGGTAGTGGATGGTCGTCTCAGCACCGATGGCGATCAGGTAGTCGTGACCTTCGACAGGGCAGTGGAACTGGTGGCCGGTGACGAACTCAGCCTCGTGTACGTCACGTCGTGACCTTCGCGAGGGTGAGGTTGAACCCAAGAGGCATATTGACCCCAGAACGTCACCTTCGGCGTTGAGTTAGTCGACGGCGGCGGGTTCGCGGTGGTGGTCGGCAGGGGAGGGGTTGGCTGGTGGAGAGGGCAGGTGTGGGTCGGCGATGCCGCGGCGCACCTCGCCGGGGCTGTGTTGCGGGCGGCGGCGGTGCGGGCCGATGCTGGATTCCAGCTGCCACGGCACACTGGTCACCATCACGCCCGGTTCGAACAGCAGCCGGCCCTTCAGCCGCAGCGCGCTTTGGTTGTGCAGCAGGTGTTCCCACCAGTGCCCGACGACGTATTCCGGGATATAGACGCAAACCACATCCCGGGTGCTGACCCGTCGGATGTTCTTCACGTACTCGACCAGTGGCCGGGTGATCTCCCGGTACGGTGACTCGACGACGGTCAGCGGCACCGGAATGTTGTGTTCTTCCCATTCCGTACGAAGAGCCTGCGTTTCCTTGTCGTCCACGTTCACGGTGATCGCGGTCAGCGTGTCCGGTTTGCTGGCCCGCGCGAAAGCGATCGCCCGTAGCGTTGGCTTGTGCAATGTGGACACTGGTACGACGGCGTGTACGCGGCTGGGCAGGATGTCGCTGGTGGCGTCCGGCCGGAGCTGCTCGCGGACTCGGCTGTAATGTCGGTGAATACTGCGCATCATCACGTAAAGCACCGGAATCGCGATCACCACGAGATAGGCGCCGTTGATGAATTTCGTAGCCATCACGACCACCAGGACCACACCAGTGATGCACGCACCGAATGCGTTGATGAACCGAGAGCGGTGGATCCGCAGCCGCTCGGCCGTGCTCGTCGCATGCGGCAGCGCCCTGTTCCAGTGCCGCACCATGCCGGCCTGGCAGAGTGTGAAGGACGTGAAAACGCCGACAATGTAGAGCTGGATCAACCGGGTCGTCGAGCCGTCGAACACCACGATGAGGACGCCCGCCACGCCGGCCAGCGCGATGATGCCGTTCGAGAAGGTCAGCCGGTCGCCACGGGTGTGCAGCTGCCGAGGCATATAACGGTCCTGCGCAAGAATCGAGCCCAGCAACGGAAAGCCGTTGAACGCGGTGTTCGCCGCGAGGATCAGGATCAGCGCGGTGGTCGCTTGGATGTAATAGAAGAAGACGTTATGGTCACCGCCGAAAACGGCAGCCGCGATCTGTGCGATCACCGTTCGCTGCGGAGTTGTCGCGCAGGCCGCGAATCCGGTCAGGTCACACGAGTTCTCCGCGATCCTGACCTTGGTGATCAGCGCCAACACGGTGATCCCGGCGAACATCGCGATGGAGAGCACTCCCATCGCGGTCATCGTACGGGCCGCGTTCAGGCTCTTGGGTTTGCGGAAAGCCGGCACCCCGTTGGAGATCGCCTCGACCCCTGTCAGTGCCGTACAACCTGAGGAAAACGCCCTCAGGACAAGGAAAACCACCGCGATGGTAGTCAGGTTCACCGACTCCGGATGAATTCCGTAGCCGGCGCTCTCGGCCACCGGCGGGTGCCCGCTCGCGGTCCGGACCAGGCCGATCACAATGGTGACCAGCACGCCGACCACGAACGCGTACGTCGGCACCGCGAACGCGCGGCCCGACTCGCGGACGCCCCGAAGATTCATGGCTGTCAGCACCACGATAAAGCCGAGGTTCAGGCCAAGTCGATACGGATTCAGTTCCGGGATCGCCGAAATAATGTTGTCCACGCCGGCGGCCACCGAGACCGCCACCGTCATGATGTAGTCGACCAGCAGCGCCGCCGCGACCACCAGCCCGGCCGAGCGGCCCAGGTTGCGGCTGGCCACCTCGTACGAGCCGCCGCCGGTCGGATAGGCGCGGACGACCTGCCGGTACGAGATCACCACCACGGTCAGCAGGCCGATGACGGCAAGGCCGACCCACGGTGCCAGGTGAAAGAAGGTCAGCCCGGCGAGACTGAGGATCAGCAGGATTTCCTGGGTCGCATAGGCAACCGAGGACAGCGGGTCGCTGGCGAAGATCGGCAGCGCGACCCGCTTGGGCAGCAAAGTCTCGCCCAACTTGTCGCTGCGGAACGGCCGACCGACCACCAGCCGCTTTAACCACGAGGTGGGAGACGGCACGTCCGGAGCATAAGGAGCCACGACCTACCGGCGGCAGATCCAGCCGTGTATGGATCCCGTTAAGATTGATCCGCGGGCCGTTCGAGCTGCGTCAAGACTGTGCCGGTCGACACAGCTCCCGGTCTAGAATCCGCTGCTTTCATCACCCATGTTTTGTGGCTGGGACGACGTAAACGGCGGGTTCAGCAGACTATTTTCTGTCGGAATCGGCGCCACCACGGCGCAGGCCGTATCGATCGGAATGTCGATCGGAACGTCGATCGGAAGACCATCGGCGGGCCGATCGTGATCAGGTCGGCCGCTGGCCGCGGAAGTTCGATGCCACCGGGTGGCAGGGGCAACCGGACCGGCGACAGTCGAGTGCCCGAACTCCGGAGATCCATGGGATAGCTCCCTCGCATTTCCACGCCCACTTCGTTGTGGCCGCGCGGGTGAACCAGCATGGCACTCGCGCCGTGTAGGTGCTTGCCGTCGCTCTTTCGCTCCTATGTTTCACCTGTGAATTGAAGAAAAGACGCCGTCTGGACACGCAAAAAGTATTTGGCATCCTGCATACCGTGAGGAGTTTGTCCGAACAGTCCGATTTTTGTCGTAGAATGCCAGGTGTTGCTGTCGTGTGGTCTGCCTCACAATGGCGACGAGCGTGACAGTCATATTTCTTATGCGTACGGGCAGTTGCGCGCACCCGGCACAGGTGCCGTGGTCGGCTGGACCGTAAGGGTGCCGGGGTGGGGTGGACATCGCATAATGGTCGGATGCAGCAGGCGACCGCGATCCAGATGCTCGGTGCCGGCGCGTTCGGCTTCCTGATCGGCTGGTTTGTCTACTACATCAACCGGCACCGCTCCTCGCCGGTCCGGTTCGCCGACATCGCCGGCCTGGTTGGTGCGGTCGGCGGCGGCGCGGTGCTGGCGCTGTTCCCGGCTGGGACCGACTTGTTCGGCGCGTACGGCATTGGCCTGTTCCTGGGCTTCTTCGGCTATCTGGGGATCCTCGCGGTGCTGGTGATCTCGTCGCGGAACTTCGGCGTCGACTACTTCATCGACGGGCGACGCAAAGGACCGGCGCCGGACGAGAAGGTCCCGGACGGTCCAGGTGGTGGTGGCGCGATGGGCGAGACCGCGGAATCGGGCCCGCGGCGCTGATGACCGAACCGCTTGTCTTCAGTTTCGGTGCTATCGCGCCTCTTGTCCCGCGCTACGGCGACACCACGATGCACGTCATGCTGTCGATTCGGGCCGAGCCAAACGACAACGGCCGCTGGGTGACCGATGCCGACCTGGTCATCCACGGCGTCGGCGGCAGCAAGATCACCGATCTTCGGGAGTCCGGTGGGCTGGCGCTGGCGCCTCCGGAGCAGGACGGGGTACGGGTTCGGCTGACCGGTTGGCTCGCGGGTACGCGATATCTCTACCTGGTGCTGCGACTGCCGTGGTCAGGTCCTGGCGGGGGCCTCTGCGCGCAGGTTTGGCTGCTGGACCCGGCGGCCCCGGACGGTGCGAATATATTGGCCAGTACCGAAATCCGGGTGAGTTCAGCGCCTCCCTATTCGCCGCCCGCGTTCGGGAGCCAGCAAGGACAGCAACCTGGCCCGCCACTGGGATCCCACGATCCGCAGGCCTGGATGGGGGAGGAGCAATACCGGAGGCGGCAGATCAGCGCAGCGCCCTACCCCCATCCCGCCGAGCCGGCCGAAGAATCTGAGCCGGCGCAGGAATGGGAGCTGCTTCGCCCACGTCCGGTGCCACTGTCGCCGGCGGTGGTGAACACCGGTTTCGCGCTGCCCCGGTCGCCGGCCACCCCGCTCAGCCCGGACTATGCGCTGGCCACTGGCGGCCGTTACCTCTTCTGGCTGGACATTGGCCGGCTGGTCGCCGAGTCGATCGAGCGTACGCCCATGATGCTGCCGCCCGGGTTGCCCACCGGTGCGGTGCTCACCGTCGCGCTTTTTGGTGTGCCAGAAGGAATTGGCATCGATCCGGACCGTGCCGTCGGGCGGCTCACGTTGCGTACGAACGGAACGGCCTTCGTGTCGTACCAACCGTCCCCTGTGGACAGTGAGGTCGGCGCCGAGCGGTTGTTCTTCCCCGTCGATACGCCGGCGAAATCCGGCACGGCCCGGCTGTGGTGCCATATTTACTGGCGGCAGGTGTTGTTGCAGTCCAGGCTCATCCAGGCCGAGGTGGCGAGCTCGTCGATTCTGGCGCCGCACGCGATCACGTCCACTGTGGACTATCGGCTCGCGGATCCAGATGACGCGATTTACCAGCCACGGCAACCAGAACACGCAGCGAGCGTCACTATCGGCCAGGAAGGCGGCACACACGTGCTGCGGGTGATGGCCACCGACGGGCGAGACCTGCTTCGCGCGGAGGCGACCCTGGGCGAAGGTCAGCTCGGCAACCAGATCCAGCTGGCCAGGAGCGCACTGCGCAGGGTGGCGTGGGGCAGTGAGGAGCCGTGGCAGCCCGGCCAGGACTATCGGTACGAGCGGCCGCCGTCGTTGGAGCAGGTCACCAGCGACCTGATCTTGTTGGCTGTGAACGGTTATCGGCTGCATCACCTGCTGCTGCAGGCGCTCGGCCGCGGCGTCGGCGCGGACCCGTACGACGTCGCGGACCGGGTCGGGAAAGCGTTGCGCAGCCCGGGTTTCGTGCAGATCGCGCTGACTCGATCGGCCGGGCATGTGGTGCCGGCCGCGATGCTTTACGACCTGCCGCTGGACAGCAACGCTGCGAACCTCAGCCTGTGTGCCGATTTTGTGGCTTCCGCTGAGAAAGGCGAACTCTTCGGCAGCGCATGCCTGACTGGTACGTGCAAACAGGCCAGCGAGCCGGATCCGCGGCTAGTCTGCCCCGGCGGCTTCTGGGGGTTCCGGCACGCGCTGGGAATCCCGTTGTCCATCGGGGGTGGGCCGGCGGTGCCGATGACGCTCCCGTACCGCGACGGGGTCGCGTTGGCGGGCGGTGTCTATCAGGATTTTCCCTCTGCTCAAGGACATGTTGAGGCCTTGCGTGGACTCGTGCGGTGGCGGGACTACCGGATGGGCCGGGATCGCCTGGGCACCCTGGAAGCGCTCGGCGAGCAGGCGCAGATCGTTTATTTCTACTGCCACGGCGGAGTCGAGGGCGACGTGCCGTACTTGCGGGTCGGCCACGACGGTGATCCGGTGATCACGCCCGACAACCTCTATCAGCGACGGATCCGCTGGTCGCTCAGCCGGCCGCTGGTTTTTCTCAACGGTTGCAGGACAACCGAGCTGAGCCCGGAGCGGGCGATCGAGTTCGTCAGCTTCTTCGTCCAGGACGCGTGGGCGAGCGGGGTGATCGGCACCGAGATCACCGTGTTCGAGCCGATGGCGGCCGCTTTCGCGCAGGACTGCCTGCACGCTTTTCTCGTTGAGGGCCACCCGATCGGCGCGGCGGTCACCCGCGCCCGTATTTCGCTGCTGGCGGCCGGAAACCCGCTCGGCCTCGCGTACATCCCGTACGTACTGCCCTCGATTCGGATGGAAAAACAGGGTTTGTGACCGTTTGGGTGGGTGAGGCTCCCAAGATCAACTACCGATAGGGTGCGTTTGTGCCTGAACGGCTGGGGTTCCGGATGGAGATCATGGTGCTGCCCGGAGCGACCGAGGTGCATGCCCTCGTGTCGGTCACGGCCGCCGGGCCAGCGCCCGCGGAGCCCGAGACAGCACTGTTGGTGCAGCTGGTTTCGGGCGCAACAGTCCGGTTTTTGCGGCAAAGCAGGCCAGGTCGCGAGGAGCTCGTCCGACGCGACGGCGAGCCCGGCTACCGCACCGGCGGGTGGGCGGCTGCGCAGGCCCGCGAGTTCCACCTCTGCGTCGCCGTGCCGGCCTTCGCGGACGGCCAGAAACGCGTGGTGGCCCGCGTCCTGCTCGTACGCCTGGGCACCGACCCGGCCACCCTCGCCGAGGGCACCGTGCTGGCGGGCCGCTCCGAGGGCTTCATCGCCCCGCCGCCACCCCTCCCACCCCGCCAGCGATAGGCCCGACGTCGAGTGCGGGACTTTAACCCGCACTCGACGCCGAGAGCGGGATAAAGTCCCACACTCGAAGAAAATCTCGCCCTCGCTCCCGGAGACCCGACCACCCAAGGACCACGCTCTTCGCGCGAGTCGGTGGATGCAGGCCAGCCGCACGGATCGCGTCGATGCGGACAACGCAGCGGAGGGGAGGAAACGGCGGGTGAGGGTCAGCTCCAGGTCCAGAAGTAGCGGCCGTCGGCGTTCCAGGTGACGGGCACGGTCGTACGGATCGCGAACGCCATCCCCTTGCCCTTGGCGATGTACTGCGTACGGTCGATCTGCAGCCCGTACGCGTGCGCGTTGTCGTCCCACCACTGCTCGTGCTGCGTAATGCAGCGCTGGCCGGAGAAGTAGGCGTTCGAGCACCCGGTCGGCGCGCCCCACACCTGCCGGTGCCGGAAATGCACGACCGACCCGTTCACTGTCGACGTGATCGTGCCGGTCGCGTCCAGGCAGTAGCCGGCGGCCGGGATCGTCCACTTCGCATAGTGTTGGCGGCCGCCGTCCGATGGCACCACGGTCATGCCGGTGCAGCTGGCGGTGCCGAGCGTCTCGGAGGTGACCCGCTGGACTTCGGTCACCGGCTTGCCGGCGCCGCCGGAGTAGCCGTCCAGCTCAACCCAGTCACCGCTGCGCAGGAAATGCTCAGCGGAGGCCGGCGGCCACTGCGCTGGGTCGCCCCAGGAGATGTCGCTGGTGGTGGCGCTCTGGGGGTTCCACGCCCACTGCCCGCCGACCTGGCCGCCGGCCCAGTACTGTCCGGCCGTACGACCGAACATCAGCGAATAGTCACCGTACGTCTCGGTGGCGGCGCTGGCCGGCGCTGGAATGACCGTAATGAGACCAAGGGCAGCGGCCATTAGCGCTAAACGCTTTCGCACTGAGAACTCCCGAGATAGGGCGGACGGAACCGCCGCCATTGTGCCCCATCGCGTCGACCGCACGGCCGCCGAACCTTGGGCTCCTTCCACGTGGGCTCGGCTCTCGCCGCCGAGGGTGGAGAGGTACGGCCTAGGTTGCTCTGGTGGACCAGCAAGCGGAATACCACTCCTTGGCCAAGGCCGCTCGACACTCCGGCGCTCTCCAGCGGGCAGTCGTCCTCGCCGGTTGGGTTGGTACGGGCAAACCCGTCACAGCCACCGGTCTCCCTCGTCTGGCCGACGTTGCGAGCGTACGACAGCGGCGGCCGAGGGTGAACCTCGACCGCCGCTGAATCGTACGGATTAAACGTCGTAATAAAGGGCGAACTCGTGCGGGGTCGGGCGGAGGCGGATCGGGTCGATCTCGTTTTCCCGCTTGTAGTCCACCCAGGTCTCGATCACGTCAGGGGTGAACACGTCGCCGGCGAGCAGGTATTCGTTGTCGGCTTCCAGAGCGTCCAGCACCTCCGGCAGCGAGCCAGGCACCTGGGCCATGCCGGCGAGTTCCTCCGGGGGCAGCTCGTAGAGGTCCTTGTCGACCGGCGCTGGCGGCTCGATTTTGTTCTTGATGCCGTCCAGGCCCGCCATCATCATCGCGGAGAAAGCGAGATACGGGTTCGAGGACGGGTCCGGCACCCGGAATTCCAGCCGCTTGGCCTTGGGGTTGCTGCCGGTGATCGGGATACGCGTACAAGCCGACCGGTTGCGCTGCGAGTAGACCAGGTTGACCGGTGCCTCGAAGCCTGGCACCAGCCGCCGGTACGAGTTCACCGTCGGGTTGGTGAAGGCGAGCAGCGACGGCGCGTGCGAGAGCAGGCCGCCGATATACCAGCGGGCCAGGTCCGACAGACCCGCGTAGCCGGTCTCGTCGTAGAACAGCGGCACGCCCTCTTTCCACAGCGACTGGTGGCAGTGCATGCCGGAGCCGTTGTCACCGAACAGCGGCTTGGGCATGAACGTCGCGGTCTTGCCAGCCGCCCAGGCGGTGTTCTTCACGATGTACTTGAACAGCTGCAGGTTGTCCGCCGAGTGCAGCAGCGTGGAGAACCGGTAGTTGATCTCCGCTTGGCCGGCCGTACCGACCTCGTGGTGCGCACGCTCGACCAGCAGGTCGACACCCATCAGCTGGGTGGTGATCTGGTCGCGTAGGTCGGCGTAGTGGTCGACCGGCGGGACCGGGAAGTAGCCGCCCTTGTAGCGGGTCTTGTAGCCGAGGTTCTTGCCGCCCTCCTCAGCGCCGGTGTTCCACTGACCCTCGATCGAGTCGATGTAGTGGTACGCGCTGTTGGCGGTCTGGTCGTACCGCACCGAGTCGAAGATGTAGAACTCCGCCTCAGCGCCGAAGTACGCGGTGTCCGCGACGCCGGAGGCGGCCAGGTATTCCTCGGCTTTCTTGGCGATGGTGCGCGGGTCGCGGCTGTACGGCTCGCGGGTGAACGGGTCGGCGATGAAGAAGTTCAGCGCGACGGTCTTCTGCTCCCGGAACGGGTCGAGAAACGCGGTCGTCTCGTCCGGCACCAGCAGCATGTCGGACTCGTGGATCTGCTGGAATCCGCGGATCGACGAGCCGTCGAAGGCAAGCCCGTCGGCGAGGGTGTCCTCGGTGAACGACTCGACCGGCACGTTGAAGTGCTGCATCACGCCGGGCAGGTCGCAGAAGCGGACGTCGACGAACCTGACGTCCTCCTTCTTCAGGTATGCCAGAAGCTCGTCTTGGCTGGAAAACATCCGTCCTCCGTCGCGGTTCGGGTGATGCGTCCAAGCTACGAACGCGGCGTTGCCCGTCCGTATCCCCATTGTTTCGAGCAGGTTACGGCCGACGTGACGATCACCATGGTCGGGCGCCTGGTGACCGGCTCGCTACGCTGGCAGCTGTGGGCAGTCAGGCGAGTAACGAGATGACCGGTGATCATACGGCCGAGCACCGGGGTGCGCTCCTCGGACTGCCGGCATCGGGGCCAGGGGCGTTGGCTGGCTTCGGGCGTCGGCTCGCGGCCCTCGTTGTCGACGGCCTGCTGTCGGTGCTGGTCGCCCTCGCGGTGGTGAGCCTGGTGACCGGCCACCCGCAACCGCCAGGCACGTGGTCGGCGGTCGCCCTCTTCGTGGAATACACGTTCTTCGTGGGGTTTTTCGCTCAAACGCCGGGCATGCGAGTGCTGGGTATCGCGTGCGTACGGCTGCCCGACGGTGGCCCGCTGGGGCTGTGGCGGGCAGCCGTACGAGCGGCCCTGCTGCAACTGTTCGTACCAGCCGTCATCACCGACGAAAACGGCCGCGGCTGGCACGACCGCGCCGTCCAGTCGGTCATGGTTCGTACGAAATAAGCCCGCTCTAGGTCCGGGGGGAGCGGGCGCTCTTGGGCATCCGGGCGCCCTTGGGCATCGGGCCCTTCGGGATCGGCATGTTCGGGCCGGAAATGGCGACCATCCGCTTCTGCAGGGCGGTGACCTGTTTCCCGGTGAGGTTCCGCGGCAGCTTCAGGAAATGTCGCTGCAACTTGTCCAGCGGGACCTGCCCCTCCTCGGAGCCGACCACCACGCGGTAGATCTCGATCCCGCCAGTGACGCGCGAGACCCGCTTCATCTCCTGGCTGAACAGGTGCTTCAGCCGGTTCGTGTTGCCCTCGCCGACCAGCACCACACCGGGCTTGCCGAGCACCCGGTGAATCATGTCCTGGTGGGCGTTGAACTGGACGGGCGTCTCCGACGAGATCCAGCCGCCGCGCATTTGCTGGATGACCCCGAGCGCGGCGCCGGGCTGCCCGGCCATCGAGTCATACTGCGCCTTGGTGGCCCGCCGGGTGAAGATGACCATGCCGGCCAGCGCGCCGAGCGCGACGCCCAGCGGCATGCTCTGACCCCAGTAGCCGATGAACAGGCTGACGATCGCCGCGATCAGGATCGGCGCCAGGAAGGCGCCGAGCATCAGCGGCACCAGCAGCTTGTCCCGCTTGCGGGTGATGGTGAAAACCTGCCAGATCATCCCCGCGCGCTCGCGGAAGGTGTTGATGCGCGCGCGGATAGTCGGCTTGTCGGGATCCCTTGCCATGCGGCCAGTCTAGTAACAACGGGTCTTCCGAGCGTCAGGCGGCCAGGCCGCTAGTCGGCGGCCTGACCGGCGCGCTTGCGGGCACGCTCGTCGGCTTCGTCGGCGTCGAGTTTGGTGGCGACTTCCAGCGTTGGGGCAGTGCCGCCGAGGCGGGCGGGCAGCCACCACTTGTCGTCCTCATCGCGCGGTTTGTCCGGATATGAGTCCTGAACTTGGTGCAGCAACTCGGTCATCCGACGGCGCAGCTCGTCGTTGATGACTTCCGGATCGACGCCTTTCGGTACATCCATCGGCTCGCCGATCGCGACAGTCAACGCATACTTGTGGCGGCCGAAGTCGCGTTTGCGGCCCTTGGTCCAGACCCGCTGTGAGCCCCAGATGACGGTCGGCAGGATCGGCACCTTGGCCGAGCGGGCCATTCGTACGGTGCCGGACTTGAAGTCCTTCAGCTCAAACGACTGGGAGATCGTCGCTTCCGGGAAGACACCGACGATCTCGCCGGCCTTCAGCGCGGTCAACGCAGCCCGGAAGGAGGCGGCGCCGGCTTCGCGATCGACCGGGATGTGTTTCATGCCGCGCATCAACGGTCCGGACACCCGGTGCCGGAAAACCGAGTCCTTGGCCATGAACCGAACCAGCCGTTTGGACGGCAGGGCGGCGAGGCCCGCGAAGGTGAAGTCGAGGTAGCCGACGTGGTTGATGGCCATCACCGCGCCGCCGCTGGCTGGCACGTTCTCGGTGCCCTGCAGGTCGAACCGCAGACCCAGATAGCGGAAAAACGTACGCCCGAGGGCGATTACCGGTGGGTAGACAACCTCAGCCATACGGCGAGGTTAAAGGAGCTGTCGCCCCGCGTCTGCACCGGCCGATGTGAAGGCGGTCTCGGCCTCCCGGCGTTGCCGGGCCCTGGCGGCTCCCTCGCTCATGGCAACCCAGGCATTACGCCGTGCCGTCCGCTGCCCGCCGTGCGGGAGCAGTCGACCGATTGACCACAAGAGGACGTCGCCGAGTGCAGATGCCATGCCGGACTCCGAGCGGTTGGTGGCGCCTTATCTACCTGGACATGCTGCCAGCCTGGCCTGCCAGTGTTGCAGGCGGGTGACGCCGCCGTAACCGTTCGTGACTCGTCTCATGAAGTCGTACGCGTCACCAGGCCACTGATCAGCAGGTCCAGTGCGGCCTCCAGATCGCGTTCGGGGTCGGCGTTCTCGATCGCGTCGAAGAGCCGGCTGAAGTTCGGGATGAGGGTCCTGTCGACCTTGGTGCGGTACGGCTTGAGCTGCTCGGCCTCGGCTCGCGTGCTGAACTCCCGGTCGAAGCCGGCGGTCGCCAACATCAGTGACCCGAACACGAGGCCGTTCAGCGCCGACAGCACCTGCCTGGCCTGCACTTCGTCGAGGCCGGCCTCAAAGAGCGCGCCGACCATGTCGTCCAGTGGCAGCAGGGCCGCCGTCGAGGTCGGGTTGGCCCGGTCTTTGGCCACCGCCATTGGCACGATGGGATGTTTCTTGAGCGTCTTGTACATGGCCAGTGCCGTCACCTTGAGTCGCTCAGGCCACGGCAGCGACGGGTCCGCGCGCTCGATGCTGGTGTACGCGCGCTCAGCGATGCCGTCGAGGATGTCGGTCTTGTTGGCGACGTGGTTGTAGAGCGACATCGCCTCGACGCCGAGTTTCTTCGCGAGTTTGCGCATGGAAAGACCGTCGAGACCTTCCTCGCTGGCCAACTCCAGGGCTGCGTCAAGGACCTTCTCGCGGTTCAGCTCGCGCCTGGGCATCGCATCTTCTCCGCTCTTGACCTTGACGTAACTTACACCGTATGTGTAATACTTACGTCGTAAGCATACAGCGTAAGTAAGTAGTGGGACAATGACTGACATATTGGTGATTGGTGGCGGACCGACCGGGTTGTTGCTGGCCAGCGAGCTGAAGCTGGCCGGGGCGGAACCTTTGGTGCTGGAGGCGGCCGCGGATGGCGCGGCACGGAGGCGGCGCAGTTTCGGGATGCGTGGCATCAACGGACGCAGTGGGCAGTCGCTGGCCCTGCGCGGGCTGGATGGGCCGGTGGGGGACGCGCAGCGGGCGATGTTCGGCCGGCTGGCGGTGTCCCGCGGCAGCGATGATGAGGATGTCGTCGATGGCCTGCTGAAGATGATGGAGGAAGGCAAAGCAAGAGGGCATTTCGCTGGTTTGCCGCTGGTGAGCGACACCCCAGCCGTCGGCCGAGGGTTCTTGCTGCAGCAGCATTTGCTGGAACAGGTGCTGGCTGAGCGGGCGGAGCAGTTGGGCGTACGCATCTGGTCGGGTTGTGAGGTCGTCGACGTGATCGACGACGGCACTTCGGTGACGGCGATGCTGGCTGATGGTCGATCCGTACGAGCGTCTTATCTGGTCGGATGCGATGGCGGCCGCAGTGTGGTGCGCAAGAGCGCTGGCATTGACTTTGTTGGGACGGACGCGACCATGACCGGGCGTACGGCAGCGGCAACCCTCGCGGATCCCAGCATGATCAAGTCGAGCCTGCGTAGTCCCGGCGGTCTGGTGAACCTGTCGATGGTGCCAGGGGAGATCGCGACCATCGAGTTCACCGGCGGGCCCGCGGACCGGCACGCGCCGCTGACGGCCGCAGAGATGCAGGACAGCATCCGCCGGGCGAGCGGGAACCCGGGCGTGGTGTTGACCAGCTTCGATGGCGGGGTTCGCTACAGCGACAACACGCGGCAGGCAGCGACTTACCGCCTCGGCCGGATTCTGCTGGCCGGCGACGCGGCACACGTGCATTCGCCGATTGGCGGGCAGGGCCTCAACCTCGGGCTGCAGGACGCGATGAACCTCGGTTGGAAACTTGGTCTCGTCGTACGAGGCATGGCTTCTGATGCGCTGCTCGACACGTACACGACCGAGCGGCACCGGGTCGGGGAGTGGGTGCTGCGGAACACTCGTGCGCAGGTTGCCTTGATGCGTCCCGGCCCGCAGGTCGACGCGCTGCGTGACGTGCTTTCCGAAGTTTTCCCGACCCCTGGGGTTAAGCGGCATTTCATCGCGCTGGCCAACGGCACCGAGATCGACTATTCGCCTTCCGATGACTCGCTGGTGGGGCGCTTCGCCCCTTCGCGGTCTCTCACGTCCGGCAGGGGCTTGCTGGTTGGCCCGTTTTCGTTGTCTGGCTACGAAGATCGGGTCGAGACGTGCTTCGGCGCTGCCGGAATGCTCGTACGCCCGGATGGCTATGTCGCGTGGGTATCTCCGGACGGCGGCTCGACGGGGCTCGCCGAAGCCCTCGACAGCTGGTTCGGCGTACCCGCCGCCCGCGCCGCCTGAATTCGTCCCGCCCGAACGGCCCGCGCGGCCCGAGGTAGGTCGTTCTGCTGACTACATACCCGGCATGGGGACATGCTGATCGCCCAGAATGGAGGCCTCGTCGCCTTCGTCCGCGCTGGGCGGAAGTGGGCGATCTCGCACCGGGCTGCTGTACGCGAGGTTGCTCGTCACCTGTCCGAACGTGAGGAACTTTGCGGTGACACGCTCAAGGTCAGGCATCGACCGGGCGATCAGCTTCAGCAGGAAGCAGTCCTCGCCGGTGATGTAATGCGCCTCCAGGACCTGCGGAGTGCCGTTCAACAGGTCGTAGAAAGCCTTGCCGGCCGGGTTGGTCATCCGGAGGCGAATGAACGCGGTCAGTGGGTATCCAAGGGCGACGGAGTCGACGACGGCCCGGTAGCCCTGAATGACGCCCTGGTCGGTCAGGCGCCGCACCCGGTCCGCGGTGGAGGAGGCGGACATGGAGATCGCCCGCGCCAGCTCCGCGGTGGTCATCCGCCCGTCGTGCTGCAGGAGCTGGAGGATGGCATTGTCGGTCACATCGAGCACTGGTCGTTGATTCACAGGCACAGGGATAATTATAGCCTCGATCCCAAGCCTAAAGTGGCGGGATGCCGCTGGATTCCCATTCCGTTGGGCAGCGAATGCGGCGACGATCTTTGCCATGACCGCTCCCTCTCGTATCCGGAACGGGATGGCACTTACCGCCATCTGTCTTGCCGGGCTCATGTTTGGCCTGGAGATCTCCAGCGTCCCGGTGATCCTGCCGACCCTTGGCAGCGTGTTGCACGGTGGCTTCGCCGACCTGCAATGGATCATGAACTCGTACACCATCGCGTGCGTCACCGTCCTGGTGGCGACCGGTGTCCTCGCGGACCGGTACGGCCGCAAACGGGTGTTCGCGATCACCGTCGCCGCGTTCGGCGTCACGTCACTGCTCTGCGGGTTCGCCCCGAACATCGCTGTGCTGATCCTGGGCCGGTCGCTGCAGGGCCTGAGCGGCGGCGCCATGCTCATCTGCCATGTGGCGATCCTCTCGCACCAGTTCCGGGAGGGGCGGCAGCGCTCCCGGGCCTTCGGGACGTGGGGTCTGGTGTTCGGCTTCGGACTCGGCTTCGGGCCGGTCGTAGGCGGCGGCCTCGTCGCGGTGTTGAACTGGCGCTGGGTCTTCCTCGTCCCCGTGTTCGTTGCCGCGGTCACGCTCGTACTGCTCGCGCTCGGCGTCCGCGAGTCCCGTGACCCCGAGGCCAGGCGGCTGGACATCCGCGGGATCGGCACACTCAGCCTCGCGGTCCTAGGACTGACCTTCTACATCACCCAGGGGGCCGACCTCGGTTTTGTCAGCCCGGTGGAACTGGCGGTCCTTGGGCTGTCCGTCGCGTTTTTCGTCGCCTTCGTCATCGTGGAGACGACCGGCAAGCAGGCAATGTTCCAGTTCTCGCTGTTCCGGATTCGCGCGTTCTCCGGCGCTCTGCTGGGGTGCGTGGGCATGAACTTCAGTTTCTGGCCACTGATCATCTATCTGCCGATCTACCTACAACACGGCCTCGGCTACGACGTAGGCACAGCGGCCGTGGTGTTGCTCGCGTTCACACTTCCCACCCTGGTGCTGCCGCCTATCGCTGAGCGGCTGGCGCTGAAGTATCGGCCGTCAGTGATCATCCCGCTGGGTCTGTACGTCATCGGCGGCGGATTTCTCCTGCTCAACCTCGGCAGTGGTATCGACCATCCAAGCTGGCTGACGATCCTGCCCGGCCTGCTGCTGAGCGGCATCGGGCTCGGGCTGACCTCCACTCCGGTCACCAACACCACCACAGCCTCGGTGCCCAGCAACCGGTCGGGCATGGCGTCCGGGATCGACATGAGCGCCCGATTGGTGACGCTGGCCGTGAACATCTCCGTGATGGGGCTCCTGTTGTCGGTGGGGATCCTGGACAGTCTGCGGGAACGGCTGGCCGGAAAACTGCCTGGACAGCAGGTTCGGGCGTTGGCCACCCACGTGGCGAACGGCGACGATCCAGTGGCGTTGCACCACACGTTCCCGCAACTGACACTCCTGGACCCGACTGGAGGCCTGGTGCCTTCGGCGCTCGCCCGAGGATTCGGCATGGTCACGCTGTACGGCGGGATGGGCGTGTGGGTGCTCGCCACCGCCAGCCTCATCACGTTCGGCCTTTTCCGCAGGTCTGTGTCGACGAGCAGAGTCGTCGAATCCGCGTCCGGGCCCGTCGATGATCATCAACAACGGGAACCCATCAACGACTGACAGACAACCAGGAGATCATCGATGCGTATCGCAGCAGCGCGGGACTCGAACCCGCTGACCCCCACACTGCCAGAACGGGGGTCAGCGGGACAGTAGGGAGCTGGCCTCCTGGGCGGCGGGGCCGGCGGCGCTCGCGGCGGCGAGGTGGGCCAGGTTTGCTGGCAGGGAGTCGCCGCGTTTGGTGACGGCCTGCGCGTACAAGCGGCCCGC
The DNA here is from genome assembly GCF_039530045.1 of Fodinicola feengrottensis. NCBI lineage: Bacteria > Bacillati > Actinomycetota > Actinomycetes > Mycobacteriales > Fodinicola > Fodinicola feengrottensis. Next base: position 112,585 of record NZ_BAAANY010000018.1, read on the forward strand.
GCGGTAAGAAGACCGGACCAACGGCCCGGACATGACGCCGGCGAAGCCGATCTTCTCGGCCTCGTCGCGCAGCGACACGAACTCCTCCGGCTTCACCCAGCGGTCGACCGGGTGGTGACGCACGGACGGACGCAGATATTGGGTGATCGTCAGCAGTTCGCAGCCGGCGTCGTGCAGGTCCTGCATGGCCTCGACGACCTCGTCATATTCCTCGCCCATGCCCAGGATCAGGTTCGACTTGGTGACCAGGCCATCGGCGCGGGCGTTGGTGATCACGTCGAGCGAACGCTGATAGCGAAAGCCCGGCCGGATCCGCTTGAAGATCCGCGGCACCGTCTCGATGTTGTGCGCGAGCACCTCCGGCCGCGAGCCGAAGACCTCGGCCAACTGGTCGGGGTCGTTGTTGAAGTCGGGGATCAGCAGCTCGACGCCGGTGCCCGGGTTGACCTCGTGGATCAGCCGTACGGTCTCGGCGTAGAGCCACGCGCCGCCGTCTTCCAGGTCGTCACGCGCGACACCGGTGACGGTCGCATACCGAAGGCCCATCGCCTGTACGCTCGCGGCCACCCGACGCGGCTCGTCCCGGTCCAGCGCGGCCGGCTTGCCGGTGTCGATCTGGCAGAAGTCGCAGCGCCGGGTGCACTGGTCGCCGCCGATCAGAAAGGTCGCCTCGCGATCTTCCCAACACTCGAAGATGTTCGGGCAGCCGGCCTCTTCGCAGACCGTGTGCAGCCCTTCCCGTTTCACCAGGCCCTTCAGCTCGGTGTATTCCGGACCCATCTTGGCCTTGATCTTGATCCATGGCGGCTTGCGTTCGATCGGGGTCTGCGCGTTGCGCACTTCCAGTCGAAGCATCTTGCGCCCATCAGGCTGCACACTCGTCACCCCAGCACTCTACGTCGCCCGTCAGCCCCGTCGCGAACCCGACGTTTTCGTCGTCAAGACGCCGCTGTCCACGACGAAAACGTCGAGTTCGCGCAGGCTGGCAGGACTCCGTCGTACGGTGCCGGGGTCAGTGCAGTTGGTTAGCCTTCACCGCGGTGAGGAAGTCGGTGAAGGTCGTACGACTGACGGCCAGCACGCCACCGTCCGGGTCTTTCGAATCCCGCAGCCCGATCACGTGTAGTGCTTGGGCGACCTCCACACACTGACCTCCGTTGCCTTGACTTCGAGCGGACTTTCGCCACGCAGCGCCGGAGAAATCCGTGGTCATCATCGAGAAGGCCTCTTCGCGCATCGACTACATGTGTGCGGCCTTCATTCTATCGATCAACGCACGTGAGTCGCCGCTCGTAAGGGCTGCGAACCGTAGACGGTCGAATATGACGCTATAGCGGGTGTATTGCTCCGGTTCCCATAAGTACGTCGCACCGAAGGTCTTCGAGGTAGACGGTCGAGAGCCGCTGTTCGGCCAGATGCATCAACGTAACTGTCGAGGACACCGTGATCCCGCTCGGGTTGGCGAACGGAAGGACCTGCAGGAAGACGTTCGGCAGGTGCGAGATCTGGATGAGATGTTCTAGCTGTTCGCGCATGATTTCGGGACTGCCGAGCACGCGGTGAAGTGCCGCCTCGCTCAACACGACATGCAGTTGAATCGGGTCAGGCTCGCGAGTAAGAACCTCCTGGCGTCGCATCCGTGTTTCGACCTGCCGATCGACCAATCGGGGATCCGCCGCTGGTTCCCATGCCAGCAGAACCGCTCGCGCGTAGTTCTTGGTCTGTAGAAGTCCGGTGACCATCTCGACCTCGTAGAGCCGCATCGTCGTGGCGTCGGATTCGAGTGCCAAAAATCGTTGAAACCAGTCCGGCACGGCGTCGCGATGCATGCCGCGTCGCCGATTGCGTTTGGGGATTTTGCCGGCCAGATCGGCAAGGTATGTGCGGCGGCTGAGAGGAGTGTCGTACAGCTCGGTGAGGATCATGACCTCGTCGGGCGTGATGGCCTGCTTGCCGCTCTCGATCTTGCTGATCTTCGGTGGCTGGCCGCTGAGCGCGACCGCCGCTTCGGCGGCGGTGAACCCGGCGTCCTCGCGGAGCTGGCGGAGCTCGATGCCGAGCTGGATCTTGATCATCCGAGGATCGGACAGCGGGGGCACGTCGTACATCCTTTCAGGTGAACTCCTGGGGTTTCCAGCAGTTTCCTGAGCTTGTTATGGAGAAACTTTCTCGCTAACATTGCGCGCACAGCGTACCGGGTGGGAAGGGAATCATCATGTCGGGGCTCAGGAGACTGGATGATCTGGAGTTCCTCCGGCATGGTTGGCCGCTGGTGGAGATGCCTGAGCTGCTCAGCAAACTGGTGACCGACAGCGCGCCGCGCCGGTTCGCGATCTGTGCCCTGGAGCTGGCCGGTGACCGGCTCACGGACGCCGCGATCGTCGGGTGGGGGCTGGAGTTTCGTTATGTGGACGAGGACCTCGAGGACGAGCAGACCGAGGTGCTCGTCGACCTGATTGCCGGCGGAATGGCGCGGCTCAGCACGGCCGATAGTGTGCGACGCCTCTTCCCCGAGCCCGAGAACGTCCGCCTCGTCTGGTGCTGATCTCCGCTCGGTCGTGGAGGTCAGTGGGCCGGCGGGAGCATCGGTTTGACGAGGTGGATGAGCTCCATGCGGGCGTCGTCGGCGGGCGGGGCAGTGATCGCGGTGGCGGCCATCCCGGACTGGAGCCGCACCAGGACCGGGGCGCCGGTGAAGGCGCGCAGTGCGTCGGTGAGGTAGCGGGCCCGGAAGCTGGTGGTCAGGTGGTTGCCGGTCACCTCGGCCTTGATCGTCTCCTCCGACTCGCCGGCCAGCGGGTCGTGGCCGGTGACCGTGACGCCGGAGTCTCTGGTCGTCAGCGTGACGCTGCCGCTCGCGCCCGAATAGAGGGTCGCGCGTCGTACCGCCGCGGCCAGCTCGTCGGTCTCCGCCTGGATCGTGCACTCGACCTTGGTGTCCAGCAGTTTGGCCAGTTGCTGGTCCGGATATTGGCCGGCCAGCAGCACGGTTGACACGCTGGTGCCGCCCCAGCGCAACGCGATCCGGTCGCCGTCGGCGTGCACGCTCGCCTCGTCGGTCGACGCCAGCCGGCGGGCCGCGTCGACCAACATCCCGGCCGGCGCCAGCACGTCGATCGACGCTTCCGGCGTGGCCGGCTCCCACGGCACGTGGCCGACGGACAGCCGGTAGCGATCGGTGGCCAGCACCCGCAGGCGGTCGCCGTCGCTGTGGATCCGCACCCCGGTGAAGATCGGCAGCGCGTCCTCGGTCGACGCGGCGCCGGCCACCGCGGCCAACAGCGCCCCGAAAGCGTCGCCACGGACCGTGCCCTGCAGTCGGGTGCCGCCGGGATGCCCGGATGAATGGCGATTTCCAGCAGCGGCAAGGCAAAACGAGCCGACGGCGTACGGATGGCCAGCCGCGAGCCCTCGGTCACCAGCCGCACTTCGGGATCCTGCAGCGCCCGCAAGGTGTCCGCGAGTGGCCGGGCCGGCACCAGCACGGTGCCCTCGGTGTGCGTGGTCGCGCCGGTCGACACGTCGGCGAACCGCTCGCGGTCGGTGCCGGCGAGCCGGACGCCAGAGCGGTCTGCCCGTACCAGCACGCCGGCCAGCACCGGCTCGGTGATCCGGCCCGGCAACAGGCGGGTCAGCTCCACCGCGGCGGCGGCGAGCGAACTGGTTGGCGCGGTCAGGTCAAGGCCCATGCGAGGCACGCTAGCCGTCCCCACCGACATTCCCGCCGGCTGGCCCACGACCGCCGGCACCCTCTCGGCGTGTCGCCCTCATCTGTACGCCGGGACGCCGCGGCGGGGCGTCCCATGGCGGGATGATCGCAGGTCAATGGCGTGAATAGGATCTTGGTCATGGCTATCAGTCTGCGCATTTTCACCGAGCCCCAGCAGGGCGCCAGCTACGACGACCTGCTGGCCGTTGCCAAGAAGACCGAGGAGAACGGCTTCGACGCGTTCTTCCGCTCCGACCATTTCCACAAGATGGGTCCCATCTCCGGGCTGCCCGGGCCGTCCGACGCCTGGACCTCGCTCGCCGGGCTGGCCCGCGAGACCTCCCGCATCCGGCTCGGCACGCTGGTCACCTCGGCGACCTTCCGGCATCCGGCGGTGCTGGCCGTCCAAGTCGCCCAAGTCGACCAGATGTCCGGCGGCCGGGTCGAGTTCGGGCTGGGGTCGGGCTGGTTCGAGCAGGAGCACCAGGCTTTCGGCCTGCCGTTTCCGGCCCTCGGCGAGCGGTTCGAGCGGTTCGCTGAGCAGCTCGAGCTGATCACTGGCATGTGGGCGACGCCGGCGGGAGAGACGTACAACTTCGACGGCAAGCACTACCAGCTCGTCGACTCGCCTGGGCTGCCCAAGCCGGCACAGTCACCGCGGCCGCCCATCATCATCGGCGGCGCCGGGAAGAAGAAGACTCCGGCTCTCGCGGCCAAATACGCGGACGAGTTCAACGTGGCCTTCCGGGACATCGACGCGACCACCGCGCAGTTCGACGTCGTACGCGACGCCCTCGTTGCCGCTGGCCGGGACAAGGACGCGCTGGTCCTGTCGTACGCGAACACCGTCGCGATCGGCAAGGACGAGGCCACCGTCGCACGGCGGGCCGCCGCCACCGGCCGGGAGGTCTCCGACCTGAAGGCAAACGCCCTCTGTGGCTCGCCCGCCGAGATCGTCGACAAACTCGGCGCCTTCGTGGCCGCTGGGGTCACCCGGTTCTACCTGCAGGTTCTGGACCTGTCAGATCTCGACCAGCTGGACCTCATCGCGTCCGAGATCCGTCCACAGATCTGACCGCCGAAAACAGCCGGTGCGGCGCGAAACTGTTAGTTCCTCAGCTCATCGACCGCCGTACAAAGTCCCGCACTCGACATCGAGTGCGGGACATTGTGCCGCACTCGACGAGCCGACATCACGCTGAGTATCACGAGAGCCCCAAGACCTGCCTCCGGTCGGCTAAGGCTGGGTGAGGAGCTGGGGGAGAGCGGCCTCGGTAACGGCGATGACCTCTTCGACCGGCACCCGGGCGCCGAGTTCCTGAGTCAACGACGTGACACCTGCGTCGGTGATGCCGCAGGGGACGAACGTGGTGAACGCGGCCAGGTCGGCGTCGCAGTTGATCGCGAAACCGTGCATGGTCACGCCCTTGGCGATCCGCAGCCCGATGGCCGCGACTTTGCGGTCCGGGCCGCGGTCGTCGGCCGGCACCCAGACGCCGCTGCGGCCTTCGACCTGTACGCCGGTCACGCCAACGGTCGCGCAGATGTCGATCAACATCAGCTCCATCCGGCGGACGAACGCGATCACGTCCACCGGGTCGGGCAGCTTCACGATCGGGTAGCCGACCAGCTGGCCCGGCCCGTGCCAGGTGATCTTGCCGCCCCGGTCCACGTCCACCACAGGCGTGTCACCGGCCGGCCGCTCCCAGGCCTCGGTGCGCTTGCCGGCCGTGTAGACCGCTGGATGTTCCAGCAGCAGCACGGTGTCCGGGATCTCGCCGGCCACCCGAGCGGCGTGCAGTTCCTTCTGACGCTCCCACGCCTGGACGTAGTCGACCGTCCCGGCGCGTACGACCGTCAGCTGGTGCGAAAGAGAAGTCGTCACGCCGACAAACGTACGCCGCGACTCAGGAGTTCGCGCTCATCCGCCCAGTGGTCATCCCGGACAGCCGCCGCATCAGCCCGCGTGGGCTGAGCTTGCTGGTGGTCGCGATCGCCGAGTTGAGTGTGCCCGGCACGATGGTGGCCCGGCCGAGCGCGCACGCGGTGAGCGCGATCCGGGCCACGTTTTCCGGACTGTCCCACAACAACGCGCCGGCGCCGGAGTCCGCGACGCCGGTTTGGTCGCCCATCGCGGTCTTGGTGAAGCCGGGCATCGCGACCGTCACGACCACCGACGAGTCACGTACCTCCTCGTGTACCGACTCCGAGAAGTTGGTCAGGAAAGCCTTGGTGGCCGTGTAAACCGCGAAGAGCGGGGCCGGTTGCAGCGCGCCCAGCGACGAGACGATCAACACCCAGCCGCGTTCGCGCTGGATCATCCCGGGCAGCGCGGCCCGGGTCAGCCGCATCGGCGCGATCGCGTTCAGGGTGACCAGCCGGGTCGAGTCGTCCGCGTCCAGTTCGGCGAACTTGCCGAACATCCCGCCGGCCGCGTTGTTGACCAGCAAATCCAGCGGCCGCGAGTCGTCCGCCAGCCGGGTTTCGACCTTCTTCATTCCGGCTGGGTCGCTGAGGTCGGCGGGGAGTACGTCCACGCTGACGCCGTGCCCTTCGCGCAGCTCGGCGGCGAGTGTTTCGAGCTTTTCGGCGGACCGCGCGACCAGCACCAGGTCGACGCCGACCCCGGCCAACAGCTGGGCCATCGCGGCCCCGATCCCCGAACTCGCCCCGGTGACCAGGGCACTTCTGAACGGCAGCGGCATGGCCAAACCGTACCCATCCTGGCCCCCGCTCGCTGCTCCGCAGGGTCTTCACGGGCACTGGCAAGGGCGACGGTGACTAGTGGTCGTGGGTCGCGTAGTGGGCGGCGAGGATGTCGTCGCCGAAGTCGGCGGTCGGAAAGCGGCAGACGCTGTGGATGTGGTTCGCGTCGTTCTGCGTGTTGTCGTATTCGACCAGGAAATTCGGCGCCTGCAAACGATAGTAGTGGCCCTGGCCGGGCTCCAGAGGACCTTCCCAGGCGAACTGCAGCTCATTCAGGTCAGGGCGCCGATCGGCGGCTAGTACGGCCGGAAGTCGGTCGACATAGAGATCGACCAGTCGGCGCAACAGTTCCGCGGCGGCACCGGGCAGCTTCGCCCCGCTGACGCCCACCGGCTCGATCGCGGCGCCGCCGACGCGCGGCGAGTCGCTCGTACGGATGTCCCACGGCGCCGCGTCGGCGACGATCGCGGTGGACCGGCAGTCGGCGCCCATCGCGGCCAGCAGCTCCCGAGGCAACTGCGCTTCCTGGGTGAGCGGCGCGATGACCGCCGTGCCGCGGTAGTCGATGACCGCCGGGTTGGAGCCCAGGAAACACGGGCTGACAGCGACCTGGTCGCCCACGACGGTCACGTTGACCGACACGTGATGGCCCTCGAACCGCCAGCCCCAGGCGTCGTCTTTTTGCGGATCGCCAAAGAAAACTGTCCAGTAGTCGGTGTTGTGTCGACCGCGGGCGCCACCCTCGCGCAGGTCAAGCACGTCCTCCAACGCCATGATGCTGGCGGCCTGCGCGTACGCGTGCGGGCTCAGCGCGGTGGCCAGCAGCCGGTGGACTCCCTTGCGCTGGGCGCGATTTAGGTCCGCGAAGGTCAGCCCGGCCCGGTCGGCCGGGACGTACGTCCAGTCGCGGCGCAGGTCCTCGTCGGTCAGCGGACGACACATCTCGGCGCGTTGCGCGTCGGTCAGTGATGTCGCGAGCTGGGCAGCCGCCGATCCCATTTCCTGATGGATTCGCACGGCCCTCACCGTACGGCACCCTGGGCCACTTCGCCGACGGTCACGAAATGCCGGACAAAAGCGGCAAAAGGAAAATGCCTGGTCACCTACGGCGTTTCCCTGACTACGCCCCTAAATCGTGGGCACGAGATCAGCTCATCCCCGCGAAGGACGCAATGACCGTCCTGGACCGAAAGTGTAAGAGGGCCATGAATGTCCCCCGATGGGAGCAATACATGCGAAAGAAACGACCGGCCGGAGTTCTCGCGGCGGTGCTGATCGCGGTGTCCGCGACCGGCCTCATCGCGGCTCCGGCGCTGGCCGCGCCGGTGACCGCCGCGGCCCCGACCATCCAGTGGGGCGCCTGCCCGCCCGACATCGCCGCCGAACCTGGCGCGGCCGCCCTGCAGTGCGGGACGATTTCCGTTCCGCTGGACTACAAAAGGCCCAGCGGACCGCACATAAACGTGGCGGTTTCCAAACTGACAGCCACCGACAAGGCCAAGCGCCGGGGCGTGATGCTCCTCAACCCGGGCGGTCCCGGCGGTCCCGGCCTGGACCTGCCGCTGGTCTTCGGCTCGCTGATGCCGGCGAGCGTCCTGCAGTCGTACGACCTGATTGGCTTCGATCCCCGCGGCCTTGGTCATAGCAACCCGCTGACCTGCGGACTCAGTGCGCAACAGCAGCAGAACCTGATCCCGTACCCGAGCCCGGACGGGTTCGCCGCGCAGGTCGCGTCCCAGCGGCAAGTGGTGCAGCAGTGTTTCGATCACAGTGGCGCGCAGCTGCCCTACATCACCACCGCGAATACCGCTCGCGACATGGACCAGATCCGGATGGGCCTGGGGGAGCCGAAAATCTCCTACCTCGGCTATTCGTACGGGACGTATCTTGGCGCGGTTTATTCGTCGCTTTTCGCGACCCACACTGACCGGATCATCCTGGACAGCTCGGTCGGGTCGCAAATGATCTGGCGCAACGAGTTCCGCGCCTGGGGCCCGTCGACCGAGATCCGGTTCCCGGATTTCACCAAGTGGGCGGCGGCTCAGAACGCGACCTACGGATTGGGCGCCACCTCTGACGCCGTACGAGCGACGTATTTCCGGTTGGCCGCGAAGCTGGACGCGCATCCGCAACCGAGCATGACCGGTAACCTTTTCCGTGGTACGACCCGTGGCGCGCTCTACAATGACGCGAATTTCTCCGCGTTGGCTCAGCTTTGGCAGTCTGTTGACAAAGCCGACGTGGTGAAAGCAGCGAAAATAGCGTCGGTGTTCGACGCCGCTCCGGATGATTCGAGCGCCGTGGTGCTGCTCGGCGTGCTGTGCGGTGACACGACCTGGCCGAAGTCGCTGCCGCAATATCAGGCCGACAGCAAACACGACGCCCGACTTTTCCCCGTCTCCGGCGCGATGGCGGGCAACGTCTGGCCATGCGCGTTCTGGCCGAAGGCGCCGACCGAGCCGCTGGTGCCGATCACCTCGAACGGGCCGTCGAACATCCTGGTGCTGCAGAACCTGCGGGACCCGGCGACGATTTACTCAGGTGGCGTACAAATGCGTGCCTCGCTCGGAAATCGAGCGCGGTTGGTCACCGTCAACCAGGGCGGCCACGGCGTCTATTTGCTCACTCCGAACACCTGTGCGGCGAACATCGCGACGGCATTCCTGGTGGACGGCACTTTCCCGAACACCGACAAGTATTGCGCCGCTGGGAACGCGCAGCTGCAGTCCAAGGCGACTGGCGCTGACCGTACCCAGTTGATCCAGCAGATCGAATCCCGCCAGCGACCCTTCTAACCCCACCGGGTCGATGGCATCAGTGTGCGCGGCCGTGGATCCCCAGTCCGCGGCCGCGTTCGCTATTTGGGCAGCCTTCCGCTGGTTTGACGGCCACACCGTCGACGCCTGAGCGCGCGCTTATCTCGCGCGCGCGTCAACTTGCGTAATGAAAACCCGCCACCCACCCCCCACCCTTCTGAAAGGGCGGGGGCTCAAAATTTCACGTCGGTACGACAGTTTCGCGCCGCACCCTAGTAGTACTTTGTTAGGTTGTTTCGGCGTGTCGAGTCGGAGTTTTTGTTGTTATTCGGGA
>NZ_BAAANY010000019.1:0-111712 GCF_039530045.1 Fodinicola feengrottensis
CCCTTCCGACCAACCAACAGGCCAGTCGATCTTGGTACACCTCCGGCTTACACACTTGGCATGACACGCCCCTGGCAGGCGCTCTCGGACGGGATCATCACGAACCCGAAAGCCCGCATTTTTGTTGAATCCCTCACCAACCTGAGCCCCGAACTGGCGGCGAAGGTGGTCGAGAAGACGTTGCCGGACGCCGGTGACTGCACTCCCGGCCAGCTCCGCAAGAAGATCCAGCGAGCGGTTATCACGGTGGACCCGCAGGCCGCGGAAGAACGTCACGAGCAGGCCAAGCAAGAACGGCGCGTGCAAGGGGCGCCGGCGGATGACTCGATGGCCTGGATGCGGGCGTACCTGACGGCCGACGAACTCGCGTCGATCATGTCCACCCTCAACGCGTACGCACATTCCTGCCCACCAGATGATCCGCGGTCGATGGACACCCGCCGCGCCGACGCGCTGCTCGACCTGATCACCGGCGGCAGCCTCGGCGACATCCCCACACCACCAGAGGACTCCAACACCGACCCCCAGGATTCACCAGACCACACGAGCGGCGAACTGAACGGTGACAACGCCAGTGAGATCGTCGATGGCGAGCCGGGCTCGGACACCGACAGCGCTGAACGTGGCCAGCGCGCCGCGATCGACATCGGTGCTGGTGCGGATGGCTGCGGGTACGCGCCTTCCACAGCCAAAGCACCGACATCGGGTTGTTCATGTCAGAGGCATGGCCGCAAACCCGGAGTCGACCTGCGAGTAGTCGTGAAAGCCGGCACCCTGCTCGGCCTGGACAACCAGCCCGCTTTCCTGGCCGGATACGGCGCCATCCCGGCCAGCATGGCCCGCCGACTCGCCAAGGACTCCACCTGGCGACGGCTCCTCACCGACCCCAGCTCCAACAAACTCACCGACGCCGGCCGCGCCCGCTACCGACCATCCACAGCACTACAGGAATACATCGAAGCCCGAGACGTCACCTGCCGCTGGCCCGGCTGCCGAAGGGCCGCCCAACGTTGCGACAAAGACCACTCCATCCCCTTCCCAGACGGATCCACCTGCGAAACCAACCTCGTTTGCCTTTGCCGTTACCACCACCGACTCAAAACCCACTCCGGATGGAAAGTCAGACTCGACCCAGACGGCACCTACACCGTCATGACCCCCACCGGACGCATCTACCTCACCGAACCACCACAACCAGGCCACGACACCGGTCCGCCCACCAGAAACCGGCCCCGCGGATCGATCTACCTGAACGACAAAGACGATCCCGACACCAGACCATTCAAAAAATCAAACCCACCACCACCACCGCCACCGGCCGAACCACCGTTCTAGGACCGCGCCACGGTCAAGGAGCGCGTTGGAAGAGGGCCATCCAGGGAAGGGGCTCACCGAAACTGGTCGACTCGGCTGGTTTCGGGCGGTCCGCACAAAATCGTCCGACCAGTGGCTCGCCGGCCCAGCGATGAGTTTCCGGCGCTACAGGCGTCTAAGCGGGTGTAGTCCGTTCAAGTTGAGGAGTTCGAGTGGAAAAAGTTCAGTCGGCCGACGGCATCACCATCGCGTACGAGAAGTCCGGCACCGGTCCAGCCGTCGTCCTGGTCACCGGCGCGTTCTGTGACCGGGGCTCGAGCGCGACCCTCGCCGCGAAGCTGCGCGGCTACACCGTCTATCGCTATGACCGACGTGGCCGCGGCGACAGCGGGGACGCCGCCGCGTACGCGACCGAACGCGAGATCGACGATCTGGCCGCCGTTGTGGCTGCCACCGGCGCTGTGCCGTACGTCTACGGGCACTCGTCGGGGGCCATTCTGGCCCTGGAAGCGGCCGCCGGTGGGGTGCCGATCGCCAAAGTCGCCGCGTACGAGCCGCCCTACACCGGCGAGTCGCCCGCGGAGGTCGCCGAGCAGTTGGCGCAGTGGTCCGCCGCCGGGGAGCGGGACCGGGCGGCCGAGGGGTTCATGCGGCTGACGGGCATGCCGCAGCAGGTCATCGACGGGGTGAAGCAGAGCCCGGGATGGGCTGCCATGACGGCGATCGCGCACACCCTGGCATATGACCTGCGGATCTGCGGCGACGGTCGACCGTCAGCCCGGCTGGCCTCGGTTTCGGTCCCGACACTGGCGATGGCGGGCGGTACGAGCGCGCCATGGGCCGTACCAGCCGCCGAATCGGTCGCCGCCGTCGTACAAGGTGCGGTCGTACGCGTCGTCGAAGGACAAAACCACAACCTCGCCGACGCGGCCATCGCTCCAGTCCTGACCGAGTTCTTTTCCTAGTTCGTACGAAAAGACGGCGCCCGGGAAAGTCCGGGCGCCGGCGCGTTTCGCTCAGCCGTTGATGATCCGTCCCAGGCCCGCGTCACTGCCATTGAATACGTCGAGGTCGGTGTTGCCGGGCGTGCCGGCATTGCGGCCGGTCGAGGTCCACTGCCAGAACGTGTAGATGCTGAAGCCGGCCGGCATGGTCGGGGTCGCTGGACCGTAGCTGGCCACCCACAACTGGTTGGTCGCGGCGAAGGCGTTGCTGCCGCCGGTGCACGGGTTCCACCAGCCGGAACCGGTGTAAAGGACCACGTCACGGCCCGTACGAGCCTTGTAGGTGTTGGCGAAGTCGCGGATCCACGCGACCATCCCGGCCTGTGAAAGCCCGTAGCAGGTGGCGTGCCCGCTGTGCGCCTCCAGGTCGACCGCGCCCGGCATCGTACGACCGTCGGCGGACCAGCCGCCGCCGTGCGCGAGGAAGTAATTGGCCTGCGTCGCGCCGCTGGACGCGTCCGGCACGGCGAAGTGGTAGGACCCACGCGGGATGCCGGCGTTGTAGGAACCGTTGTAGTTGGCGGCAAACGTCGGGTCGGTGTAGTTGATGTTCTCGGTCGCCTTGACGTAGACGTACCGCTGCCCGCTGGACGCCACCGCGGCCCAGTTCACCGGTGAGTTGAAATGCGAAACATCCAGGCCAGGCAGGCCGCCGGGGCCCGCGAGCGCCGGCTGGGCGGTGAAGACGAGGGCGAGCCCGGCGGCGAGGCCAACCGCACCGGCGGTCGCCTTCCGGACGAAGCGCCCGAGCTTGGTGGAAACTATCATTTGAGCTCCCTCTGATAGTTGGTGCTATCCAACTACTCCGGGAAAACGATTACGTCTATACGTTGATCCGAAAAATAGCCAAAACAGCGGGAAAAGCTCGACCCGTCTCGCCGCGAGCCACCCCAGTGACCGTCCGTAGTCGCTCGAAAATCACTAGACCGGTCTGGCTATTTACTAGACCGGTCTCTATAGTTCTCCCCATGAGAACAGATGGCATTCGATTGTTGGCCGAGTGCGGTACGGCCATGGTGGCCACTGCTGGGCGACTCGCGGTGCCGCGCCGCGCGGACCTGCGGTTCCTCGCCCACCTGGGCGACGCCGGTCGACCGAAAGTGCGCGCGACCGTACGCCTGACCGCGCTCCCTCAGTCCTCCCGCTACGTGCCGGCCGCGATCATCGCCGAAGGAGCCCGCCGGCCGTCGCGGGTCGCGCTCGGCATGACGACCTATCTCGTCGAGCACCCGCAGGCCCGCTTTCTCGTCGATCCGGCGATGTGCGAAGGCGTCCACGAGCGGGTGCTGCCCGGAATTCCGCAGCCGATCCGGTATTTCGTCAAGCCGGAACGCCCGATCACCAACCTGCCGGAGGCGCTGCGCGAGGTGGGTCTGGGTCCGTCCGATGTGGACTTCTGCCTGCCGACCCATTTGCACTGGGACCACGTTTCCGGCCTGCTGGAGCTGCCCATGGCCGTACCAGTGCGAACTTTGGCCGCGGAGCGCGATTTCGCACTCGCCGCCGACGGCCCACCGCACGGCGTCGTTCTCGCGCCGCTGCACGACCGGCACTTTGAGACGTACGAGCTGGACGGCCCGCCGGTGCTGACTTTCCAGCGCAGCCACGACCTTTTCGGCGACGGCTCGGTCGTGCTGGTCGACCTGGCCGGTCACACGCCCGGCAGTGTCGGCGTCCTGCTGGCGCTCGACGACGGCCGGGACATCCTGCTGGCCGGTGACGCGATCTGGCATGGCCTGCAGACCACCCTGATCCGCGAAAAGGCGCCCTTTCCCGGGAATTTCGTGGACCGCGACCGGAATGCGGCCTTCTACGCCATCCACCGACTGCACGCCCTGCCGTCAACCATCACCGTCGTGGCCAGCCACGATCGGGAGGCCGCCGCGGCCTTTCTGCCGCAACCGGTGGTTTAGCGTACGAGCGCCGCCAGCGCCAGCCGATCGATCGCCACCGCTTCGAGAACCTCTTTTTCCTCCAGAGCCCCGCAATCCAGGCCTCGTACGAGCACGTTCGCGAGCGCCCGCGCGGTCGCCGGCTCATCCATCACCGCCGTGCCGCTGGCACTGTCCAAATAGGACCGGAGGCGGCCCGCGGCGGCTGGGAATGCGGACCTGAAAAACCCGTAGGTCGCCAGATAGCGGGTCGGCAGCTGATGCGGATGCATGTCCCAGCCCTGGTAGAAGCCGCGCTGCAGCGATCTCCGGACCAACCGGGCATGCAGCTGCCAGCCCGCGTGAACCTGGTCGGCGGCTCCGACCGGCAGAATGTTCGTCGACCCGTCCGAGAGGCGTACGCCGGTGCCGGCCGCCGCCAGCAACATCACGTTCTTCGCGTGGTCGGCCACCGGATGGTCCATACTTTGGTACGCCGCCGCAATTCCGGCCGCCGCACTGTAGTCGTACGTGCCGTAGTGCAGACCCGTACACCGGCCGTCCGCCGCATGCACCATCGCACTCACGGTCGCCCGACCATCCGCGCCCTGCACCGCCTGGGTTGTTTCCACCTGCAGTTCGAACCGCAGGAAACCTTCAGCCAGGCCAAAATCGACCTCCAGTCGGCGCACTGCCCACACCATCGCGCGAACCTGCGCGACCGAAGTGACTTTTGGCAACGTGACGACAAAACTGTTGGGCAACATCGCGCCGGCGAACTGGACGAGACTACGAGCCGAGCGGAGCCGGGTGCCGGACTCGAAGCTTTTGATCCGTACGCCGAAAAACGGCGGCGCCTCGCCGGCCAACAGATCCGCCCGCAACGCGTCGGTCGCGGCCCGTACGGCGTCGTCTTCGGCGGCGTCCTGGTCGCCGGGCGTCGGCACATAGCCATCCTCGACATCCACCCGCAGGTCCTCGATCGGCTCGACGGTGAGTTTGTGGCGTACTCGCGCCAGCAACGCGTCGACCAGGTCGATCTCGACGCCGGCGAGAGCGGCCACCGTGGCCCGGTCAGGCTGGAACTCGTCCAGCGCGGCAAGCGCCTGCCGTCCCCAGTCCGCCGCGATCCCGGCTGCCACCCGGTCGGCCGGCACGTAGACCGTGTGCACTGGCTGCCGGCCGCCGCCGTCGCCCGGATAGCCGGCCAGTCGCGCCGCGTCGTCTTCCGCCAATTGCTGGTCCAGCCCGGCCGCCAGCCCTGCCGCCACCTCGTCGACATCCATAAGTCCGTACGTTAGATGGCCGTGCTTCATGGACTCGTAACGACGGTCGATCGATCCAGATGCAAGACTACTCTTGCGTTTGTGCTGGCAAATACTGCACACTGATGCCCCTATACGGGCAGAACCACGCAGATTCGCCTCAGGAGCGCGCATGATCAAGGTCGGGCTGGTGCTGGCTCTCGCAGCGGCCTTCCTGGTGACCCCGGAACCGGCGGCGGCCGCCGAGCCGCCGAAGACCATCCCGGCGGTCCAACGTTGGACCGCCGGCACCGGTAGCTACACCTTCGGCGACCGGACCCGAGTCGTGACTTCCGATCCAACGCTGGCCTCGACCGCGCACGTACTGGCGAACGATCTCCGGTCATTGACCGGTGTTTGGGTACCCGTCGTCGGCGGTCAACCCGCGGCTGGTGATATCGAGCTGCGGCGCGGCACGACGACCGACGAGCGCTATCTGCTCACCATCGGGACAACACTTTCCGTGCAGGGCAGCGATGCTGGCGTTTTCAACGGCACACGGACAATCCTGCAACTGCTGCACCAGGGTCGTACGGTCCAGGCCGGCATTGTCGACGACTGGCCGGCCTATCCCGAGCGCGGCCTGATGGTGGACGCGGGGCGGAAATACTTCTCGCTGCCCTGGTTGCGGGACCGCATCCGGGACATGGCGTATCTCAAGCTCAACTATCTTCATCTGCACCTGTCGGACAGTTTCGGGTTCCGGCTGGAAAGCCGGACACATCCAGAGATCGTCTCACCGGATCACTACACCAAACAGCAAATCCGCGACCTGATCACCTTCGCGGCTCAGTATCATGTACAAGTCGTGCCCGAGCTCGACTTTCCCGGGCACCTGAACGCGATTTTGACCGCTCATCCAGAACTGCGGCTGGTGAGCAGGGCCGGCGTTGTTTCGGACAGTTTCATCGACCTGTCCCAACCAGCCGCGTACACGCTGATGCACGACCTGATCACCGAATACCTACCGCTGTTTCCCAGCCGCTACTGGCATATCGGAGCCGACGAATATGTCACGAACTACTCCGACTATCCGCAGCTTGAGCAGTACGCGAAAGCGCGTTACGGGCCGAACGCGACCGGCAAAGATGCCTACTATGGCTACGTAAACTGGGCGGACGCGATCGTACGGGCCGCCGGCAAGACGACCCGGATGTGGAACGACGGCCTCAGACCCGGCGGTGCCACGCTCACCGTCAATGCCGACATCGTGGTGGAACACTGGTCCGCCGGCGCCCTGCCGTGGCTGGGCCCGGCCTCCACACCACAGCAACTCGTCGACGCCGGCCACGCGGTCATGAACAACGCCTACACACCGCTCTACTACACCCTCGGCGTCAGCGGGTTGCTCACCGCGCCGGTGGCCGCGATGTATGACCTGTGGGAACCGAACACCTTCGTGGACGGCACCCATCTCGCCGATCCAAGCCATAATCTCGGCGCGAAGCTCGATGTTTGGTGCGACGACCCCAACGCACAGACCGAAAACGAGATCGCTGCCGGCATTTTCCCGCGGTTGCGAGTGCTCGCCCAACAAACCTGGGGATCCCCCAAACCCGCGGCGCTCTACCTCCGGTACGCGGGCATCATCTCATCCGTCGGTGCGGCACCTCAGTAAGGAGAGCGCGATGCGCACGAAAGCACCCGTGGTCTGGCTTGCCCTGGCAACTTCGGCCGTACTGGCCGCGACATTCGCTCCCCCAGTTTCTGCCGCCAGCCCAGCGAAATTCCACCGCTACGTCGCACTGGGCGATTCGTACGCGGCCATCACCGACCTGACCCGGCTGCATGGCACCCCCGGCTGTTTCCGTTCGACCGACAACTATCCGTCGCTGGTGGCGGCCGATCTGGGCGTCACGTCCTTCACGGATGCGAGCTGCAGCAGCGCGACCACCGCGCACATGACTACCGCACAATCCACCGGGTTCGGCACCAACCCACCGCAGTTCGACAGCCTCACCGCGGACACCGACCTGGTGACCGTCACGATCGGCGCCAACGACCTCGACCTGATGACCCTGCTGGGCACCTGCGCCGCTCTCAGTGTCACCGACCCAGTCGGAAATCCTTGCCAGCGCTACTACACTTCCGGTGGCGTCGATCAAATCGCCGCCCGGATCGACCAGGTCAAGCCGAAAGTCGCCGCTGTCCTGGACGGAATTCACCAGCGGGCGCCGAAAGCCCGGATCATCGTGGTCGGCTATCTGCCACTGCTGCCACCGACCAGGGGATGCTGGCCCGCCGTGCCAATGTCCGTTGGTGACGTGCCTTATGCCCACCAGATCCAGACAAGTTTCAACGCGGCTCTTGTCGCCGAGGCCGCCGCTCACCAGGCCGTCGCTGTCGACCCGAGCGGAATCACCGGCCACGACTCCTGCCAGCCGCCCGGCACCCGCTGGGTGGAGCCCGTCATTCCCGCCTCACCCACGACGCCCTTCCACCCCAACACGACCGGCACCCCACACCTCGCGAACCTCATCGCCGCGACCGCCTGACCTGCCACACGGCGTACGTCAATCACGGGGAAAAGCGCCAAAGCAGTGGCGTTCATTCGAGACAGTCGGTGCGCAGGGTCCCGATCCGGGACCTCGACTCGAACCGCCCCTGCCGTTTCGCCGGCACCATGCCCAGCCTGCGAAGCGCCTCGGGCGCACCGACGACCGGCATGCTCCCGAGGTAGTCCCGCCACCGCTTGCGGTCGCGTTGCCACAGATCCAGATAGCTCGTACAGTGCTGGGGACTAATCCGGGCCAGCTGTCCGAGAGCGGCCTCCAGCGCCAACCGCAGCTGGTTCTTTTCCGCCAGGGGCCAGGCAAGGCCGGGCGTACGAGCCTGGATGTCCGCGATCATCAGGCTTCGGTCCTTGAGGAACTGCTGCCAATAGGAATCATCCGCGTCCCGAAGAGAACCACCGTTGTCCAGCAATGCATAAACACCTTCGGCCAGACAATCCCCGAATTCCTCGGAAGCGGCACGGTCCGGATTCTCGTACGGGTTGAATGCCTCCTGCGTCACCGCACCGGCCACCGTGACCGGATTAAGCCCGTCGTCACTATCCAGCAGAAAGAACCAGTCTTCGTTGTAGACAGTGGGGAAAAACGAGGTGTTCGGCCCGGCGACGACGGCGAGTGCGCCGCCACCGATGAAACTGTCCTGCCTTTTTCCCACTGCTCGCAAGGCGTGGCACACCACCGAATTGTCCGGGAAGCCGTCGTTTTTCAGCCCCACCGCGGCGAGCTCATCGAGGAGCCGGACCGCCTCCAGCACGTTTTCGGCCCGCTGTATGACCATGTCGTCGTCCAGGAAGACCACCCGGCGCCAGCCGGCCATCACCGCGACAGCGAGACCGACGTTACGCTTCAGGCTGGTGTCCGTACGGCGGCTCAAAGAACTTGGCAGAAACCCGGAAGTCTCAAAGCGCGGCATCCTCGGCGCACCAATATCGACCGCGAAGCAGTCCTTGACGCCGCTGGCACGCTCCGCGGCCCAGTCGGCCCGCGCGTCCTTGCTGCACAGGACGAGAAGCGAACAGTCGAGCGTACGAGCCAAAGCGATCGCATTGTCCAAATGCTGCGGCGTACGCGCGGTCGGCACCACGATGGCGTCCAGCGAAGCGCGGTGATCAAGGCCGCCAGGCAGCGAAACAAGCAGCTGAGCGTGGCTGTAGTGATGACCTATCCGCTCACCTGACGGCATCGTCACAGACGCAGCTCGCGGCGACATCGTTTCCCAGCGTGCCGACGAAAGGCAATGAGACCCTCACTCGACCTCCGGCCATTCGTGGAGCACGGTCCCCTCCGCGGTCCAGTCAGGCGTCACCGCGGTCGAATCAAAGATACCAACCCGAAAGAGCAGACTGTAGGTGTCGTGCTTCGCGAATCGCGCAGCGACGTATTCACCGTTGCGGTTACGAAAGCGTGGATCGGTCAGCGCCCGAACAGCTCCATAGGTGCCGTGACCGTACATTCCGTTACAAATGGTGACAGTGCGCTTGCGGTTCAACGGGCTCTCGCCGCGTACAAACAACGCCACGTCCTCCAGCAGGGTTTTGCCCTCGGCGTCAAGCATCGCCGAGATCCGGCGGGTGCCGTTGCGGTCGGGCACCTCGAAGGCGGCCCCGCCCGGTGCGTCGTAGGACAACTGCTGGACCGGCAACCGGAGCCGCGCGAGCATCTCCCTGGTGACCACGTTCCAGTCGACCCCGCCCAGCAGCACCAAATGGCTGGTGTAGTCGTTCACGACAAGCTCATGAGCGAGCTTGAACTGAACCTCGTTGGCAGGGTTGGTCGCCCGGATGTGCCCGAACAGCTCGATCAGCGAGTCGAGATCCGCGTAGTTGTACAGCCGCACGTAGTCCGGATCGGACTCGTCCACGTACGGCATCCGCTCCCGCAGGTTTTCCGGCAGCCGAGCACACACAATGGTGATCACTTGATCAGTGGGAAACTGCCAGAAATCGGGCATGGTGCCGGCGGCGAGTGTCAGCAGCTCCTGTGCCAGTTCCTGCCGCCGGGTCTCCTCCTCGGCGGTCAGATCGGCGCGGCGGAGCGGCCGCCAGCGACGATCGTCGGCGGACCGGCGACTGGCGAAGATCTCCGCGTACGACTCCAGCCGGTCGGCCGGCGGAAGAACCGGATCGCCGACCTTCTCCCATGAGGAGATCAGCGGCGCGCTGATACCCATCGCCCCCGCGAGCTGCTTCTGGGTGATCCCGAACTCCGCACGCAGCTGCTTCAGCCGCTGCGGCAAGGTGACGCCTGAGTCGGCGGTCATGTTCTGCTCCGGAAGTGACGGCGTACGGCGGAAAACGATCTCACATGAGTGCGCTGGCCCGCTTGCTTCAGCTGAGAGCTGAAGTTTACAGTCAGTTCACACTACTTCACTGAAGTTAGCTGAAGTCAGTGAGGAGGGCAAGAATCTGATGATTAAAACCGAGATGGCGAGGTCGCCGCCGTCACTGAGACCGCCAGATCCGCACGCCTGGCAAAGGAAAGGCACCCCCGGACTGCGACCAGAGGTGCCTTCTGACCCACAAGCCTGCTCATCCCAAGCGAGGTCTTGTCATGTTGATGTTAACCCTCCGGGCGTCCTGGGTAAACCAGGTCGCCGTCGCCTCGACCACTGGGCTTCCCGTCTCCCCCACCGCAGCCGTCACGCTCGTACTCATCGTCGTCGCGCTGATGCTTGTCTGGACGATGAGGCAACTTCAGCCGGCAGTCGCGGTCGTCGCCCAACTGTTCCGCGCATTCATATTGACAGCGATGGTGGCAGCCGTGATCATCGGCGCGTTGGTGCTCATGCTGGCAACAGCTGTGGTGCACTGAGAACAGCCGAACCATGCGCCCAAGGATGTGCGTAGATGCAAAGCGAGACCGTGCCAGCCCTCGACGGTTTGACCATCCGAGCGGCGGGAATGGGCGATCTGCCCGTCCTCGCCGCTCGTGATATCGATCGGCTCGGTCAGCTCTACGACCGGCTGGAACGGCACGAGGCCGACCGTGGTGAGCTGCTGATCGCACTCATTGCTGGGCGCCCGGTGGGGCATATTTACCTCTGGCGCGAAGACGCGGAGGAACCTGAGCTGCGGGAGCATCTCCCAGCCGTCCCGCTGATCATGAATCTGTGGGTGTCCGACGACCACCGCCGTCAAGGCATAGGCAAAGAGCTGGTCGCGAGAGCCGAGGCAGACCTCTCCGGCGCCGGGCACCGCGAGGTCGCGCTCGGCGTACATCCGGACAACACGGACGCCATCAAGCTGTATTTGAGCCTCGGCTACGAGCAGTGGGGGTACGGACAAATCGCCACCTGCAAGGAACCAGCCCGCGCCGGCAAGGAACGCTTCGCCAACGATATCTGCGAAATCTACGTCAAACGCCTTAATGGCTGAGCGCGCCGCGAAACACCAAAACTTACTTCAACGCTTCGCTGATGGCGTTGCCTACTGACGTTGTTGTCGCGTTGCCGCCGAGGTCTGGCGTGCGTACGCCCGAGGCCAGCACCGCGTCGACGGCCGCTGAGACCGCTTCCGCGGCCGCGGTTTCACCCAGGTGGTCGAGCATCATCGCGCCGGTCAGGATCTGCGCGACCGGGTTGGCGATGCCCTTGCCGGCGATGTCCGGCGCGGAGCCGTGCACCGGTTCGAACATCGAGGGGAAATCCCGCTCCGGGTTGAGATTCGCGGCTGGCGCGGTGCCGAGACCTCCGACGATCGCCGCCGAGATGTCCGACAGGATGTCGCCGAAGAGGTTGGACCCGACGATCACGTCCAGTGTGTCCGGCCGGAGCACCATCCGGGCGGCCAGCGCGTCCACATGGGACTGTTCGGAGCGTACGTCCGGATATTCCGCGGCTATGGAAGCGAAAACCTCATCCCAGAACGGCATCGAGTGGATGATGCCGTTGGACTTGGTGGCCGAACACAGCTGTCCCCCGCGCGTACGAGCCAACTCGAACGCATAGCGGATCACCCGCGAGACCCCGACTCGGGTGAAAACCGCCTGCTGGACGGCGAACTCGTCCGGCTGCCCGCTGTTGTGCCGGCCGCCGATCTGCGAATACTCGCCCTCGGAGTTCTCCCGTACGATCACGATTTCCAGCTCGTCGGCGCTGCGTCCGGCGAGCGGGCTGACCACCCCGGGCAGCAGCCGGACCGGCCGCAGGTTCACATACTGCCGGAAGGCCCGCCGGATCGGGATCAGCAGCCCCCACAGCGAAACATGGTCCGGCACACCCGGAAAGCCGATCGCGCCAAGGAAAACAGCGTCGTGGTCGCGGAGTTGGTCGAGTCCGTCTGCCGGCATCATCGCGCCGGTCTTCAGGAAACGCTCACAGCTCCAGTCGAAATCGGTCCACGCGAAGTCAAAACCGTGCAGCGAGCCGGCTCGGTCCAGGACCTCCCGCGCCTGCGCTACCACGTCCACGCCGATGCCGTCACCAGGAATGCTGGCTATCCGGTACGTCGTCATGACAGGCCAACCGCGACGTACTTGACTTCCAGGAACTCCTCGATGCCGATCCGGCCACCCTCCCGGCCGACGCCCGACTGCTTGACGCCACCAAAAGGTGCCGCCGGGTTGGAAACCAGGCCGGTGTTGAGGCCGATCATCCCAGCCTCCAACCTTTCGGACACTCGCAGGGCCCGGTTGATGTTGGTGGTGAACACATAACTCACCAAACCGAACTCGGTGTCGTTGGCGGCCGCGATCACCTCGTCCTCGGTGTCGAAGACGGAGATCGGCGCCACCGGGCCGAAAATCTCCTCGCGGCCCATCCGCGCATCGCGCGGCACGTCAGTCAGCACCGTCGGCGGGTAGAAGTGGCCCGGACCGTCCACTGTGGACCCGCCGGTCAGCACCTTGGCGCCGGCCGCGGTCGCGTCCGCGACCAGTTCGACGACCTTGGCGATCGCGTCGTTGTCAATCAACGGACCGATCTTCACACCCTCTTCGGTACCTCGGCCCACTTTCAGCTCAGCCATTCGCGATGTCAGCCGGCGACCGAACTCCTGCGCCACCCCGCGCTGCACGTAAAAGCGATTCGCGGCCGTACAAGCCTCGCCCATGTTGCGGGTCTTCGCCATCATCGCGCCTTCGACCGCCACGTCCAGATCCGCGTCGTCGAAGACCAGGAACGGTGCGTTGCCGCCAAGCTCCATGGACGTACGCAACACCTTGTCCGCGGCCTGTGCCAACAAAATCTTGCCGACCGCGGTGGAGCCGGTGAACGAGATCTTGCGAATCCGGCCGTCCTTGATCAGCGGCTCCATCACCGGGCCGGGGTCGCTGGTGGTGAGGACGTTGAGAACGCCGGCGGGCAGGCCGGCCTCGGCGAGGATGTCCGTGAGGGCCAGCATCGACAGCGGGGTCTGCTCCGCCGGCTTGATGACGACCGTGCAGCCGGCCGCGATCGCCGGACCGAGTTTGCGAGTGCCCATCGCCATCGGGAAATTCCACGGTGTGATCAGCAAACACGGCCCGACCGGCTGGCGCATGACCAGGAAACGGCCCTGACCGTTGGGCGCGGTCGCGTAGCCGCCGTCGATGCGTACCGCTTCCTCGGCGAACCAGCGGAAGAACTCCGCCGCGTACGTGATCTCGCCCTTCGCCTCGGCGACCGGCTTGCCCATCTCCAACGTCATCAGCAGTGCCAGATCGTCAGCGCGGTCGAGAAGCAGCTGGTACGCCCGACGCAGGATCTCGCCGCGCTCGCGTGGTGCGTACGCGGCCCAGTCCTTCTGCGCGGCAACGGCCGCGTCCAGCGCGGCGAGCCCGTCCTCGACGCCCGCGTCGGCCACCTCGCAGAGCACCTCGCCGGTCGACGGGTCCTCCACCGGCAGGCTGCGACCGGTCGACGACGCACGCCACTTCCCGTCGATGAAGAGCTCCTTATGGACCGCCTGGATCACGGTCTTTTCCGCTGACTGCACGCCACGCTCCTCTACCTCGGCGAAAACTAGCTCCATCCTGCCCACCAAGGCAGCGCCCCGTACAGGACCATGGGAGTGACCCGCCTGTGACATTGTGCGGCTCCGCCGGCCATGCTATGCATATTGTTGACAATCCGACAACTCTGGAGCGCCGAGCCGATGACACAGCTGTCCCCGCGTCTCAAGCAGGCCACTCCCGTGGTGGTCGACCACGGCGAGGGTGTGTACCTCTTCGACACGGCCGGCCGCCGTTTCCTGGACTTCACCGCCGGCATCGGTGTGACCAGCACCGGGCACTGCCATCCCCGGGTGGTCGAGGCAGCGCAGGCGCAGGTCGCGAAGCTGATCCACGGGCAGTACACAACGGTCATGCACCAGCCGCTGCTCGCGCTGACCGAGCGGCTCGGCGAGGTGCTCCCCGCCGGCATCGACACGCTCTTCTTCGCGAACTCCGGCAGCGAGGCCGTCGAGGCGTCGATCCGGCTGGCCCGGATGGCCACCGGCCGGCCGAACATCATCGTCTTCTCCGGCGGCTTCCACGGCCGTACGGTCGCGGCCGCCTCTCTGACGACGTCCGGCACCAAGGTCCGCGCCGGCTTCGCGCCGCTGATGGCCGGCGTGTCAGTCGCGCCTTTCCCGCACGCGTACCACTACGGCTGGGACGAGGACACCGCGACCAAGTTTGCCTTGCGGGAGCTGGATTTCCTGCTCGCCACCCAGTCCGCTCCAGATGACACCGCCGCGTTCTTGGTCGAACCGGTCCTGGGCGAGGGCGGGTACGTGCCCGCCAGCACCGCCTTCCTCGCGGGCCTGCGCGAACGCGCCGACCGCTATGGCATTCAGCTGATTCTCGATGAGGTGCAGACCGGTTTTGGTCGTACCGGCCGATTCTGGGGCCACGACCACTTCGACAGCCGCGCTGACATCCTCGTGATGGCGAAAGGGATCGCCTCCGGCTTCCCGCTGTCAGCCATCGCCGCACCGGCCGCCCTGATGGAAAAAGCCTGGCCTGGCTCGCAAGGCGGCACGTACGGCGGCAACGCGGTCGCCTGCGCGGCGGCCGTCGCGACGCTCGATGTCATCCAATCCGAGGGACTGGTGGAAAACTCCGCCGTCCAAGGCCAGCGGCTGGTCGCCGGACTCCGCGCGACTGCAGCCGATCACAAGGAAATCGGTGACGTACGCGGCCTCGGCCTGATGCTCGCCTGCGAGTTCACCACCGCCGACGGCTCCCCCGACACCGCCACGGCCACCCGCGTACACGCCGCGGCCGCCGCCAACGGCCTCCTGCTGCTGACCTGCGGCCCCTTCGGCAACGTCGTACGCATGATCCCACCACTGATCGTCACCCCCGCCCAGATCGACGAAGCCCTAGCCCTCTGGACCACCTCCCTGACCTGATCCCTTGCGCGAGGGTGACGTTCTGGCGCCGAATTGTCCCTATTTGAGCCCTACAACGTCACCCTCGCGCAAGGTCTGCCTGTGGAAAACCCGAGACGGCGTACGCGCTGAGTCGACTATGGGGAAATGTCTGATCCCATCACTCGCTCCAAGGCCCTGGCCGACGGCGTAACCGACCACGGCCTGAAGACGGCAGCTGGTCCCGTCCCTTTCGGGGTGTCTACGTCCAACGCGGGGGCGTCACCGACGCTACGCCGTATCAGGCCGCGCTCACCGCAGTCGGCCACAATGCGGCGCTCAGTCATCTTTCCGCCGCAGCGCAGTGGCAGTTGCCGCTGCCCTGCGGTCAGTCCGGTCACTCGCCCGTACATGTCACGGTGTGTGTGACGCCCCGACCTCGGCATCGGCCGGGAGTTCGGGTCCATAAGAACCAATTCGACTCCGGAGACGTCCGGCTCGTCAACGGGATGCGGACTACGTCGGTGAGCCGCACGTGGTTCGACCTCGCATCGCGTTGTCTTTACTACGACCACGTCGCACTAACCGACGCGATCTTGCACCGCCGCCTAAGCACTCCAGAGCAACTCGCTTTCGCCATCAAAGCCGGCCGCCGCGGCGTCAAGATCGCTCGCTTGAGTCTGCTCGCCGCCGATGAGCGGGCTGAGTCGCCCTGGGAGACCCGCACCCGGATGATGCTCCACGCGGTGGGCATCATGGTGACCCCCCAAGTCGTCGTCCGGGACGTGCTGGGCAACGTGATCGCGCGCGTCGACCTCGCACTGCCGGAGTTCAAGATCGCCATCGAGTACGACGGGGAACATCACCTTGGGATCGCACAGCAGCGCGCCGATGTTGATCGCGCACGAGCGCTGGAGCGAGCCGGCTGGCTCGTGCTGCGCTTCGGCGTCGAGGACGTACGCGACAACCCTCGGCGCATGATCGCCGAAATCCGCGCCGCCATCACCCGCCGCCGCAGCTGGTAGCGCCTTCGCGAGGGTGACGTTGTGGGGTAGAAATCGGGAGTAATCACCCCCAGAACGTCACCCTCGGCGGTTCCGTACGATTATGGCGTCGGCGGCCGGTGGCGGTGCTGCGGCGGCTGTTGGGGTGGAAACTGGGGTGGCGGGGTGGCGCTCCGGCGTGCCGGCTTCGGACGGGAAGCGTTCGCCTTCGCCCGAAGTTCTTCGGCGCCAGCCTGAACACCGCGAGCGCGTGCGGCATCGTCCGGACTCAACAGCGGCGCTGGGGCGGCCGCTGGTGGTGATGCGGGCGGCTGCGGCGCGGCACCGACAAGGCTCCGAAATGCGGCCTCGGCAAGCTTAAGACCGGCGCCATGGCGTACGACAACACCTTCGACCGCGCCCATTTTCTCGTCATTGCGGTCAAGCCGCGACTCATGCTCATCGAGCCGAGAACTGACGTGATTTTGGTGCGTTTCCAACAACGTATGGTTGCGTTGCTCGAAAGCCCGCTGCCGATTCTCCGCCACCTGATCCCGCGCGGCGAGCTGCTGGTCAACATACTCTTTCGAAGCCGCGCCCTGCTCCAACCCGGACAGTCGAGCGCCGTGCGCGACACTTGTCTGTCCCAACTGGGTAATGGTCGCTCTCGCCTCGGCGAGCTCCCCCTTCAACTGAACGATTGTCTGGTGATCCTGCTCACGCACTGCGTCATTTCGGGCGCGTTCGGCAGCAAGTGCGGTCTCCAGCATGGCCTGAAACTGCTGCTCGACCTCCGGCCCGACCCCTGTTGGCTGAGTGGCGGCCGCCTTGAGCGCAGCCGTGTCCTGCTCGACGTTCGTTAGGCGCTGGTTGGCCTTACGCGCGAACCGGGATGTGGTGGCGAGCAGGCCATGCACACGATGCCCGAGAGAACCCAGGGATTCGTCGGTTTCTTTGAACTTCTCCAACGCCGGTGTATCGGGATCCTTGCCATCTGCCCGGTCCTTGACCATTTGCTTGCTGGCCGCCCGCGCATCCCGCATCTTGTTCCAGGCACCCATGCCCAGCGCGAGTCCGGCACCGACGCCGAGAGTGATGGCGGTTTTGCCTGACGTGGCAAGCAACGCCTGCACTGTCAGCGATCCCGCGAGAGCTGTGGTGGTGAAAGTGCTGGTCACCCACTGGATCGGCGTCAGCGCGAGAGTACGCAGGCCAGATTTCTTGGTGTCCTTGAGAAAGTCGTCCTGCTGTTTCTTCTCAGTCACCCCACCAACGCGCAGTAGCCCCGGACAGACGAATCGTCTCGGCGTCTCCCCCGACCTGCGGCGGCACCACTCATGTCGCCTGCACGAACCCGCACCGGTTGGTGACGATGCCAGGAACCGATGCAGCGAGAAGCTGCGCCATCTGGTCGAGCTCAAGCAACGGTTCGTCGAGAGTCTGGTGATACTCGGTCAGCGCGTCCCAAAGTGACGGGTAGTAGACGCTGCTTTGCCACATCACGTACACCGCCCACATGACCTTGACCAGCACGCGTCCTTCGCGGCCAATACGGTAGTAGTGCCGCTCATCGCCAGTGTTTCCCATCGCATCCCCGTTGGGAAAAAGCCGGTAGCGCTTCAGGAACTCGACGCCGGACGGGCCCTCGGGGTCGAACTCGGCAAGGAGGCCCTGCTTAGAGAGGGACTCCACCACTGCCTGTCCATCGGAGGCAAATTCAAGGTCCGCCAGACGTTCGAGATGGACTCGATCAAACTGACAACGGTTGGCCATTTCCGGGTCGGCGAAGCTGAGCAACCAGACCTTGTACTCGTCCAAGCTGAGGGACACGACACTGGTGGGCGTAGCAATCTCGAACTCCGTCGGCGCGGTTGTGCCGCTTTCGGGTTCGCCGTCCCAGAGGGGGCCGCCGTCGAAGCCGACAGGGACGATGACCTTGGCCACGTGTAGTCCTCCACCCGTGATGCAGCCCGCAATGAGTGTTCAGCGTACCAAGTGAGCGCGCGTAAGCGGGGCGTCATGCACCGACGAGTACAGCCCCACAGGATGACCTGCGAGGCCGTACGAAACGGAACTGGTTAGGCGGTGAAACCGTCAACTTTCACCGCAGTCACGAAAGTACGCCACCGAGCTGGGTCGAAGCCCAGATGAGGGGATTGTTCGCCGAGCTTGGAGTCGCGCACGAGCAAAATCCTCGGTACGTCCGCGACCTCAACACAGTTGTTGTCGCTTTGACTACGTCTGGACTTGCGCCACGTTGGGGCCAGCATCGTGGAGTCCTTTCTCTCAATGGGTGATACTCCTATTTTGCCGCAATCTCAAGAAGGCGGCGACTTTCGTCCGGCGACAAAGCATGGGACCGGATCGCCTTCAACGCGCGCTGCACCCGTTGAATAGCTTCGGGGGCGTCGATCAGCAAATCACCCGCCACGGTATCGAGGTAGATGCTTGCCGGCATAAGGTCGTTGAACTCCAGCAGCGTCACCGAGCCGGGCAGCGCAAGATGGACTCCGTCCGCTATTCGCGCGATCTGAACAGTGATGTTCGGTCGATGTCCGAGTTCAATAAGGCGCTGGGCCTGGTCTTTCATGACCTCCGGGCCACCTACCGAGCGTTGGAGCACGCTGTCGTCCAAAATTATCGCAACCTGCGGTGGGTCGACGTCTGCTACAAGCCGTTCTTGGCGGCGCATACGAATCTCGACTCGCTCGTTGATCACTGCCTCGGTGAGCGGAACGGGCGCCTGATCCTCAATTATTGTTCGCGCGTACCGCTCCGTCTGCGCAATTCCCGGGACCACCGACGCCTCGTAGACGGAGATCGAAATGGCGTCCGTCTCCAGGGCGACCAGGTCGGCGAGGCGGTTGGGGAGGTCGAAGCCGGACCACCAGGCGTCCTTGGTTTTCGCCTCCTTGGCGAGCTGCGCCCACCGCTCGACTTCGTCTTTGTCTTGGATGCCGTACAAATTCAGCATCATCCGGACGGTCTGCGGTCGAGTCACCGTCTGGGCGGCCTCGATGCGGCTGATCGTCGACTTGTTCATCGACAGCTCGGCGGCCACCTGCTCCAGCGTCAAGCCGGCATCCTTGCGGAAACCCTGCAACGCGATGCCGATGCGCCTTGCGCGGATATAGGAACGGGCCACCGGTACATCCTGCCAGTTCTCACGGTCGTCTGTCATTTTTTGCAACTTCTCTCTAGCTAGACTTGCGCTGCCACCTTTGCAGTGGGATGGTAGCGCTCAGTGAAGTTGCACGACAAAAGCCACCGCCATCCGGGAGTAGCCATGCGGGACACCCACCACCATCAGCCGGGGCAACGCCTCGGCATCCTTTGCCGGCCCGCCGGCGAGGTCCTTGAGCTGCGCAAATGCCGGCTCTGCTCACACCCGCTGATCCGCACCGAAGACGACGGCCGGTGGCGTACGGTCGCCGATCATGTACGCGGTCGGGTGCGCGCGGTCCACGCGTCGCTGATCTGAGCCGCCGGGATGCCGTACGACCACCGGCTCACCGGGCCGCTGGGGATGCGTGGCATGCGCGCGATGTTCGCCGTAGCCGCGCCGCGACCGTTGTCCGACCGGATGTGGGCGGAGCGGTACGACCAGTGGTGCAGCCGCCTGCACTCCCGGGCCAGCGTCGCGCACATCGCCTGGATGCCGGCAAGTGGCGAGGCGTACACCTTCGCCGACGTCCCGACCGTCAAAGTCGAGGCGATTTTGCTGCGGATACTTGAAAACACCCCGGTCGCGGCCGCCATCCGCAGGGTCCCACCGACCGCCCGGCCGGCCTGAACCGCCCGGTGCCGGCGATGGGGCCAGCGCCGGCACCCGGGCCCACCACCCTGTTAGTCCACGAGTCAAGGAGACACAGCCTTGGTCGACCCACCGATCAGCCGAATGCAGACGGCTCGTGACCTGTGGACCTGGTCCCGCGAAATCGACGCCACCCAACTGTTTCTGGACTGGATCCATCGATGGCGGCCGAGCGAAGTCCGTCTTCGGCTCGATCCGGCTCGCCTCCTCGTTCTCAGCGCGGGCCACCTGCTGCGCCAGCGCGCCTTCGCGGAGGCTCGCTGGCATCGACCTCTCCTGCGTACAGGCACGGCAACGGCGACCCCTCACGATGAGGAGATCAGGCGAAGCTGGATCTCCTTCCAGTCCGCCCAGTCGAACGATCGGCTGGCGCCTGAAGCACTGAAGACCGAACTAATCGCCTGGTCGATGATGTGTGCTGCCGCCGACCGCACTCTTGCCTTCTGCCAAATAGCGCGGATCCGCCCAGACGATCCTCGACTCAGGGACGCCCGCAATCCCACGCTCCTGTATGACGACTGCGAGTGGGCGAGCAACTCGTTGTTCGGTGCGACGAAGCTTATTGCCGATCTCTTGGACGATTTCTTTCCAGAGTACGCATCAAAAAAGGCGTCAGACGACAGCATCGAGTAGCCCCCTGCGCCATCAGGCATCACCTCACGGGTAATCGCGCGAGTGACGCCGGGCTGCCAAAATTCCCTCCATCGACGAACCCGTGTGAGCGAGGGAATACTGATGCCGACATTGCGTACGACTGACCGCACCGACCTCTTCTACCGGGACTGGGGCACCGGCGCGCCGGTGGTTTTCCTGGCCGGGTGGGCTTTGAGCGGTGACATGTGGCAATACCAGATGCTCGCCGCCGCCGAGCGCGGTTTTCGGGCAGTTTGCTATGACCGGCGCGGCCACGGCCGGTCCGACGACCCCGGCCGCGGGTACGACTTCGACACACTGGCCGACGATTTGGCCGCGCTACTGGAACATCTGGACCTCGCCAACGTCACCGTGATCTCGCATTCCATGGGCGGCGGCGAAGTGGTTCGCTACCTCAGCCGGCATGGGTCAGCGCGCGTCGCCGGCGTCGCGCTGGTCGGGTCCACCATGCCGCGTCTGCTGCGGTCCGACGACAATCCGGACGGCATCGATCCGGCGCTCACAGACCTGCTTCGAGACAGTATGAAGAAGGATCTTCCCCAGTGGGGCGTGGAAAACATCGGGCCGTACGTCGGCGTGGACGTGCCGGGGTGCGACGTTTCGGTGGCCAGTCAGGAATGGACGCAGCGGGACGGCCTACGGGTGTCACTCCAGGCGGCGATGGACTGCTACCGAGCCAATCTGGAAGCCGACTTCCGGGCTGAGTTGGTCTCAATCACCGTGCCGACGCTGGTGGTCCAGGGCACCCACGACGTGTCCGCCCCGCCGGAGCTGTGCGGCCAGCGGATCGCGGCCCTGGTGCCCGGCAGCCGGCTCGCCGTCTATCCGAACGCGCCGCACGCCATCTACCTGACGCATCAGGACCAGCTCACTGAAGAACTGCTGGATTTCGCCGCCAAGAAGGTCTAAACGTCGGCGCGTCGGAAGGACAATGTCTCACCTTCCACGCCACGCAGCCAAAGGTCCTGCGCGGCGGCGGCCATCTCGGCCAGACCTTCTTCAATGGCACCGAAAACGTTGCCTGGGATCCAGCCTTGGTCGCCGTTGATCAGCAGGTTGTTGCG
The DNA here is from genome assembly GCF_039530045.1 of Fodinicola feengrottensis. Classification (NCBI taxonomy): domain Bacteria; kingdom Bacillati; phylum Actinomycetota; class Actinomycetes; order Mycobacteriales; genus Fodinicola; species Fodinicola feengrottensis. Next base: position 21,793 of record NZ_BAAANY010000019.1, read on the forward strand.
ACCGTAGAAGAGCGCGAGATCGACCACGTGCTCACCACTGTGGGCCTCACTCCCTTGGTCGTAGCCGTAAGACGCGTTGCCGATTTGCCAAGGTTCGAAACCGAAATAGCAGACATCGCCCGGGATCGGCGTCACGGTGGGATTTTCCGGGCCGGGCGCCTGTTCCGCGAAGGCCGGCAGCAGTGTGTAAACCTCATTGCGGGCGTACTTCGCGTGATAGGCGTCGCCGGACCGCGGCAAGGCGTCCCAGACGGCGGCGCACGTACGCGGCGCCTCCTCGTCGAGCAGGCGGGCGCGGCAGGTCACGCCGCGCTTGTCCAGGGAGATGGTGATGTATCGGGGCATGCCTCTCCTTCTCCGGGCGGTCTCCGCAACGTACGAGCCGACTGTCCGATTGTCAACAATCCGACGGCTGAGCCCGAATTCAGCCGGCGAGCCACTCCGGCCGGCAGGAGCCGCGCGGCACCAGCACCGTGTCGTAGTGCCCGGGGGTTTGTGACATCGACACCTGGTCGGTGACACCCTGGTAGCGGCCAAGCGGGGTGTCCGCGACGAAGGTCTCCGGGTCGAGATACGCGTGCTCGGTCCCCTGGCCAGCGGTCCGCAGCGCGTACGGCCGGTCGAAGATGCCCATGCTGAGGATCCACAATGCGGCCCGGGTCAACGAAACATGCACGCGGTAGCTGCCGCCGTCGACAGCCCGCCGGGCCAGTGCCTCGACAATGCCCGCGGCCATCAGCCACGACGTGACGTAGTCGTTGACGACCATGATCGGCGGCAGCGCGGGCCGGTCGCCGTCGCCCTCCAACGTCATCATGCCGACCAGGCTTCCGGCCGTCTGGTCGAAACCGACCCGATCCGCCCACGGCCCGTGCGGCCCGTTCAGCGAGGCGGTCGCGTGAATAATCCCGGGGCGTACGGCCGCGGCCTCTTGCGGCGAGAGACCGATCTGATCCAGATATCCAGGTCGCCGGTTGGCATAGAAAACATCCGCGCCGGCCAGCAGTGCGTGGATCTTTTCCTTTCCTTCCAACGAACGCGGATCGACGGTGGCCGATCGGGTGCCGACATTCGCGCTGGCATACGTGACATCGTGTTCCAGCTCGTACGGCCGCCAGAGGTTGAGTACGTCCGCGCCATGCAGCGCGAGCGCCCGCCCCACTCCGGCCCCAGCGATGACGTGTCCCATTCCCAGCGCTCGTACGCCCGACAGTGGTTGCGCGGCGCCGGGCGGCAACGGGACCGGTTCACTGTCCCCGATTTTGGTGATCTCGATCAACGGGAGGTCAGCCAGCACGTCCCGATAATGCGGCTCGGTCAGCAGTTCTTCGGTGCTGCGCAGCATCGGCATCACCACCCCGGCGGCCGCTCCAGCCTCCTCCAACTCGCGTCCTCGCCAGCGAGCCACGGCCGCCGCGACGGCATCGGCGTCGTCCGGCACATTCAGCAGTTTCTGTGCGGCCACCTTGATTTTCGGGTAGAGGTTCAGTGGCATCACCCAGCGATCATCGGCCGTACGATAGAACGCCAACCCGAGCGCGTTGGTCGCGTTCGCCGGCGAGCCTGGCGGATATCCGTTCAGGAGCTCCCATTTTCGGTCATAGAACGGGCACAGCCGGTGCGGTGCGACCCGCAGGTCGACCCCGATGTGCTGGCCCGGCCCGCCGCGTAGCCGCCACAGTTTCGCGATGGTGGCCGACTTCGCCGCCAACGCGATCGCCGACGCGGCTCCCAACCGCAACGTGCTCGGCACTACTGGATCGGCGCCTTGGAAGGAAAAACTCCCGCCGGTGTCGGCCAGGTCGACGCCGATGCCGGCGAGCACCTCGGCCAGCGTGGCGCGCGGGTCGAAGTCGTCGTCGGTGGCCGGGTTGGCGGCCGCCTTGGCGAGACGGTCAGTCAGTGACATCGACACTCCCCTGCTCGGACAACAGCCGCACCGGAATAGGCACGTGTTTGGCGCGTAAATACTCTCCCACCGCCTTGCCGACCTGGTCGACCCGCAGGTTCGCCGAGCCACCGGTGCCCAGCAGCCCACGCAGCACGAAATGCACCGCACGCAGGTGCGGGAACTCGTGGCGTATCACCTCAAGCTCCTTGATTTCCGGTACGAGCCGCCGCAGCTCCACTGTGGACAGTGCCAGCCGCAGCCACGGCCAGACCCGCTCGTCCGGGGCCCAGATGCCAACGTTGCTGTTGCCGCCCTTGTCTCCGCTGCGTGCGTACGCGACAGTCCCGAGCGGCAGATTTCGCACGTCCTCCGGCGAAAGAGCGCCAACCGGCTCCGGATGGACCGGCTGCGGCGCTGTTTCGCTTTGCTCGGGCGGCGAGATTTCGTACGTCTGGCCTTCGAAAAACGTCCGATGATCGACCGCGGTCAGCGGTAGCAGCGCTGGCCAGTAGTCGATCCGCGGCTTGGGCGTACCGGTCAGCTGCGAAGCGCCGTCGTGGAAGAATCCCGGAATGCTTTGCAAGTAAAGCGAACTGAGGCGACGAGCCAGGCCGAAGCGGGCCAGCGGCTCGCGCTCGGCGGCGGTGGCCATCACCCGGAGCGCGACCGTCGCGTCCCACTGTGTTTGCGGATCGTCAGCGGCCGTACCAATCCGGGTAAAACTCAGCTCGACACCGGCCGGCAGGTCACGACCGATCTGGGCTCGCAGCAGGTCGATCTTCGCGGTCACCTCGGGCGCGGTGACAAATATGGTGTTGACGATTTCGTAACCCAGCAAGGCGAAAACGGCGACCTTGGTGGTCGGTGGCGGCGGCGAGCCGGTGGCGCCACGGATTTCCACCCGGTCCGGACCGGTCGCCGCCAGCTCGACGGTGTCCAAATGGACCGTGACATCGGGATTCAAATAGCGCGGGCCCTGAATTTCGTACACCAGCTGGGCAGTGATCGTGTCGACCGTGACCGCGCCGCCGTCGCGCGCGTGCTTGGTGATCACACTGCTGCCGTCCGCGGCGATCTCGGCGATCGGGAAACCTGGCACCAGCAGGTGCGGGATCGTGGTGAATCCAGAGAAATTCCCACCGGTGGCGTGCGGACCGCATTCGATGACATGACCCGCGGTGACGGCTCCGGCCAGCGCATTCCAGTCGTCAAACGCCCAGTCGTGCCACCAGGCGGCCGGCCCGGCCGTCAGGGACGCATCGGTTACTCGGCCACAAACCACGATGTCCGCACCCTCGGCGAGCGCGCGGGCAATTCCCCAGCCGCCCAAATACGCGTTGGCTGCCAACGGTTCCAAACCCCATGCCGACAGCGGTTCACCGGAGTCCAGGTTCTCCATTAAATGGCCAGCGCGCTCATATTCCGGCAGCCGCGACAACACATCATCGCCTTCGACATATGCCACCCGTACGTCCGCGCCTTCCTCTGCCGCCGCTTTCAAGAGCGCGTCGGCCAGGCCAGCGGGGTCGAAGCCGCCGGCATTCGTGACGACTTTCATTCCCCGCTCAGCGATCGCCGCCAGATGTGGCCTGATCTGATCGAGGAAGTAGCTGACATACCCGCGGCGGCCGTCCCGGCCGGAAAGCGCGGCGAGGGTGACCTCGGCCAAGTAGTCGCCCATCAGCACGTCCACCGGATCGCCGGCCATCACCTCGTCGATCGCGGTGAAGCGGTCGCCCAGGTAGCCGGAGAAGTTGCCGATCCGTACCGGTCCGCGCATAGCAGCCTCCTGACCCAAGGTTCAGCCCCTACGCTAACCCGGGCCACTGCCGAACTGTCAAAACACCGCTGACCGAGAAGGTGGCCAGCGGCGTACGCCCATGAGTTCGGCGGGGGCCGAACTGTTCCGGGCCTAGCGTCAGAACACATGGTCACAACGAAACCGAAGATGGCGTTCATCGCGATCTGCATGGGATTTCTGCTGATCCAGCTCGACGCGACGATCGTCAACGTCGCGCTGCCGGCGATCGGACAGGACCTGGGCGGGACGCTGACTGGGCTGCAGTGGATCGTGGACAGCTACACACTCGCGCTCGCCGGCCTGCTGCTCACCACCGGTTCGCTCGCCGACCAGTGGGGCGCCCGGCGGATCTATCTCGCCGGGTTGCTGCTCTTTACGATCGCGTCGGCCACCTGCGCGGCGGCGCCCACCTTGGGAGTCCTCGTCGCGGCCCGGGCCGTGCAGGGAATCGGGGCGGCGGCCCTGCTGCCCTGTTCGCTGACGTTGCTGGCGCGGCTCTACCCAACCGGTCGCGAGCGAGCGCGGGCGCTCGGGGTCTGGGGACTGATCGCGAGCCTCGGCCTCGCCGCTGGTCCGGTCCTTGGCGGCCTGACGGTCGCATTCGCCGGCTGGCGGATCATTTTCCTCGCCAACCTCCCGATCGGCGCCCTCACCGTGGTGCTGCTGCTCCGGGCCGTACCTGAGACTTCCCTTACCCACACACGCAAATTCGATGTGGCCGGCATGATCACCGGCGTTGTCGGGCTGACCGCCGCGACCGCCGGATGCATCGAGGCGGGGCACAGCGGCTGGCTGAGCCCGCTGACGCTGGTCCTGCTCGCCGTCGGCGCGGTGGCCGCGGGCGCCTTTGGCTGGGCCGAAAGTCGGTCGGCCGCGCCCATGATGCCGCTGTCCATCTTCAGGTCTGCCGCCTTCAGCGCGACCGTACTGCTCGGTCTGCTCTTCAATCTGTGCTTGTACGGGGCGCTGCTGTGCCTGTCGCTTTTCCTGCAGCAGAGCCATCATCTGACCGCGCTGGCGGCCGGCGGTACGCTTTTCCCGCTAACCGTGATGATCGGCGTCGGCGCCACCGCGAGCGGGCGCCTCACCGCGCGGTTCGGTCCCCGTCCGCCGATGCTGGCCGGCATGACCTGCGGCGCGATCGGCGCGCTGATGCTGGGTTTCGCCGGGCCGCACCCGTCAATCGCCGTCATCATCACCGGATCCGCGGTGCTCGGGCTGTGTTCGCTCACCATGCCGGCGATGACCTCGGTCGCGCTCGGCGCGCTGGACGCGGACCGAGCCGGCCTCGCGAGCGGCGTGCTCAACGCTGCCAGGCAGGCCGGTGGGGCACTCGGCGTGGCCCTGCTCGGATCGCTGCTGGTGGCCACCGGCGGGCCGGCCCTGACAGCACCGCTGATCGCGGTCGGCGGCGCGTACGTCCTCGCCACCGCACTGGCGTGGCTCGCGACCAAGCCAGCCCACGAACGCACCCTGACAATGGCAAAGTAGAGGACAGAAGCTGTCCCCTACCGCCCCTAGTGTGGTCATCAACAGCAAGGTTCGACCACGACCAGAGGACGACAATGTCACCCGAGATCCGCTCCTTCCGCATCGAGATCGCCCAGGCTCGCATCGATGACCTGCGGCAACGGCTGGCGCGCACCCGCTGGCCGGCCGCGCTGCCTGGCGCCCGGTGGAGCGCAGGGGTGCCGGTCGACTACCTCCGCGAGCTGGCGGACTACTGGCGCGATGCGTACGACTGGCGCGAATGGGAAGCCAAACTGAACGAATTTCCCCAGTTCACCACCGAAATCGACGGCCAGCGGGTGCATTTTCTGCACGTACGCTCGCAAGAACCAGACGCGCTGCCGCTGATCCTCACCCACAGCTGGCCGAACACGGTCGCCGAGTTCCTCGACATCATCGGCCCGCTGACCAACCCGCGAGCGCACGGGCTCGACCCGGCGCAGGCGTACCACGTGGTCGCGCCCTCCCTGCCCGGATTCGCTTTCTCTCCCTTTCCGGCGCCGGCCGACCAGCGGCCGTGGAGCATCGCCAGGGTCGCCCAGACCTGGGCCGAGCTGATGAGCCGGCTCGGCTACCAGCGATATGGCGCGCACGGCAACGATGCCGGCGCGCTCGTGACCCCGCAGCTCGCCGTCATCGACGCCGAACACGTGGTCGGTTCACACATCACCGCCGGCCTCGGGGTGCCGACCGGCGATCCGGCCGAGTTCGCCGGACTCACCGCCGAGGAGACCGCGAGCCTCGCTGAAATGGCGAAACACTTCACCGGCGGCAGCGGCTACGGGCCCTATCTGACCAACCGACCGCAGACGTTGTCGTACGGGTTCACCGATTCACCGGTGGCACAGCTGGCTTTTTTGGTGGAAAGGTTCAAGGAATTCGATGGCTGGCCGACCGACGCGGAGCCGGCCGAGCCGATCGACCGGGACAAAATCCTTACCAACGCGAGCATTTACTGGCTCACCGAGACCGCGGCGTCTTCGTCGTGGACCTATTATGAGGGCGCCGCCGGAATGCCGATCGACCAGACCGCCGTACCAACTGGCGTCTCTCATGGTGGATCTTCGGCGCTACGCCGGATCGCCGAGCGACGAAACTCCATTGTGGACTGGGGCGATGGGCGCAGCGGCAGCCACATGGTCGCGATGGCAGCGCCGGCCTCGCTGGTCGCCGGCATCCGTACGTTCTTTGGAAAAATCAGGTAGGGGTCAGGTCTCCAGGATCGCGACCAGGCCCTGGCCGCCGGCGGCGCAAATCGAGATCAGCCCGCGGCCTGCGCCGTTTTCGTGCAGGATCTTGGCCAGCGTGGAGACGATCCGGCCGCCGGTGGCCGCGAAGGGGTGACCGGCGGCAAGCGAGGAACCGTGCACATTCAGCTTCGTACGATCGACAGTGCCCAGAGCTCCGGGAAGGCCTAGTTTTTCCTTGCAGAAAGACGGATCTTCCCAGGCTTTCAAGGTGGCCAGCACCTGTGAGGCGAACGCTTCGTGTATTTCGTAGTAGTCGAAATCAGCGAGCGACAGACCGGCGCGAGCAAGCAACTTGGGCACCGCATAAACCGGCGCGGTCAGCAGCCCGTCCTCGCCGAGCGCGAAGTCCACGGCCGCGGCTTGTACGTCACCAACGTAGGCGAGGATGGGCAGGTGGTGCTCCTCTGCCCATTCCTGGCTGGCCAACAAAACGGTGGAGGCGCCGTCGGTCAGCGGAGTGGAATTGCCGGCAGTCATCGTGCCGGTGTCCCGATCTCCGAACGCGGGTCTGAGTTTCGCCAGCTTTTCCACCGAAGAATCGGGCCGCAGGTTCTGGTCGCGGGTCAGCCCCAAATACGGTGTGACCAGGTCGTCGAAGAATCCGTCGTCGTACGCGGCCGCCAAGTGCTGGTGGCTCGCCGCGGCCAGCTCGTCCTGCTCCTGCCGTCCGACATCCCACTGGGCGGCGGTCAATGCCGCATGGTCACCCATCGACATGCCCGTCCGCGGCTCAGCGTTGCGCGGGATCTCCGGCACGATCTGCCAGGGCCGCAGCGATCCCACCAGGGCCAGCCGCTGCAGTGGAGTTTTCGCGCGGTTGAAACGTAAAAGCAGCCGCCTCAGATCCTCGTTGACCCCGATCGGCGCGTCGCTCGCGGTATCCACCCCGCCGGCGATGCCAACCTCGATCTGGCCGAGCGCGATCTTGTTCGCGACCAGCGTCACCGTCTCCAGCCCGGTCGCGCAGGCCTGCTGCACGTCGTACGCGGGCGTACGCGGATCCAGCTTGCTGCCGAGCACGGCTTCCCGGGTGAGGTTGAAATCGCGGCTGTGCTTGAGAACCGCGCCCGCGACGACCTCGCCCAGCAACTCCCCTTGCAACGAGAACCGGCTGATCAGACCGTCGAGAGCCGCGGTCAGCATGTCCTGGTTGGACGCCGTCGCGTACCGGCTGTTGGAGCGAGCGAACGGGATGCGGTTGCCGCCGACAATGCCCACGCGGCGGATCTGCGGGCTCATACGAGTCTCCTGGCACTGGCGAGAGCGGGTGAAACCGACCATACTTGCGAGTAGACTTACTCGCAAGTAAGGATGGGGTATGGCCGATCTCTACCAGCAGTTCGTCTCCTCCGGTCCAGGCAAGGCAGTCGCCCAGCGACTCGGCCTGCCCCGGCCGGTCCGCCTTCGCCGGTACGAGCCCGGCCAACCGATCGCGGCCGGGCCGGTGCTGCTCGGCGGGCACGGCCGACTGCTGTCGACCCTGACGAAGACCCTGGAAGCCATTGGTATCGAAACGGCGGACAGTGCTTCGCCATACGGACTCGTCTTCGACGCGACCGGGATCATTGCCCCCGAGCAGCTGCGCGAGCTCTACGACTTCTTCCATCCGGTCGTCCGGTCGGTGCGTCCATCCGGGCGCGTCCTGGTCCTCGGAACTGCGCCTGAGTCAACAGAAAACGTCGCCGAGGCGGTCGCTCAGCGAGCGCTGGAAGGCTTCGTACGATCGCTCGGCAAAGAGGTCGGACGCGGCGCCACCGCACAGCTGATCTACGTGGCCGAGGGCGCCGAGGACGCACTGGAATCGACGCTGCGGTTCTTCCTGTCCGGCAAGTCCGCGTACGTTTCCGGGCAGGTCGTACGCGTCGGCGTGGCCGAGATACCGCAAGTGCAAGACCACGACCGCCCACTGGCCGGCAAAGTCGCCCTGGTGACCGGTGCGTCCCGCGGAATTGGCGCCGCCATCGCGAAAACGCTGGCCCGCGACGGCGCTCACGTCGTCTGCCTCGACGTACCAGCGCAGGGCGAGGACCTGTCACGAGTCGCCAACGCGGTCGGCGGATCGAGCCTGCAGCTGGACATCACCGCCGAGAAGGCGCCGGCCGCGCTCGCCGAGCACCTGTCGACTCGACATCAGGGCGTCGACATCGTCGTCCATAACGCCGGCATCATCCGTGACAAGACGCTCGCCCGGATGAGCGAGGCCCAGTGGGACTCGGTCCTCGCGGTGAATGTGGTGGCACCGGCGCGAATCAACGACCATTTCGTCGAGCACCAGGTGCTTCGTACGGGCGGACGGATCGTCGGCCTGGCATCGATCGCGGGCATCGCCGGCAACGCTGGCCAGACGAATTATGGTGCCACCAAAGCGGGTGTAATTGGCCTCGCCCAGACTTTGGCGCCCCGGCTGCATTCCCTGCCCGCCACGATCAACGCGGTGGCGCCTGGATTCATCGAAACGAAGATGACCGCGAGCATGCCGGTCACGGTTCGCGAGGTCGGCCGGCGGCTGAACAGCCTCGCGCAGGGCGGCCTGCCGATCGACGTGGCCGAGACGATCGCCTGGCTGGCGCACCCCGGCTCGGCCGGCGTCAGCGGCTGCGTCGTGCGCGTCTGCGGCCAGAGTCTGCTGGGGGCCTGATGCTGGTCACTGAACAACCAAGCCTCGCTCGTACGTACGCGACCGTCCTTATGCGCAGCCTTCCGGGACTCGGGCCGACGGGCGGGATCCTGCCGGACACGTCGCTCACGATGCCCGGTGTCACGGTCTCGCGTCCGCATCTGGCCGCGTACGCGCAGGTCTGCGGCTTCCCGACCAGCGACCGCCTGCCGTCCACCTATCCGCACATGCTGGCCTTCCCGATGGCGATGCGGCTGATGTCGGACCGGGCCTTCCCGTTTGCCTTGATGGGCCTCGTACACATCCGGAATGTGATCACCCAGATCCGGCCGCTGTCCGCCGACGACACACTTGAGCTGCGGGTTTACGCGTCGGATCTGGCAGAGCACCGGCGCGGCATCCAGTTCGCGATAATGTCCGAGGCGTACACTAGCGACGGCCTGGCATGGACGAGCCGCAGCACGTACCTGCACCGCACGTCGTCTGGGTCCGGGTCGTCCGACCGGCCCGTCGCGGTGACCCCACCGACCGCGATCTGGCGGCTGCCAGCCGACACCGGCCGCCGCTATGCCGCCGTCTCCGGCGACCGCAACCCCATCCACCTGCACGCGGCGACCGCCCGGCTCTTCGGCTTCAAGACCGCCATCGCGCACGGGATGTATACGAAGGCCCGCTGCCTGGCCACGTTGGACTCGCGCTTACCTGACTCGTACGAGGTGGCCGTCGACTTCGCCAAGCCGCTGCCGCTCCCCAGCCGAGCCACTTTCTCGGCATCGCGTACGCCCGACGGCTGGGACTTCTCGGTCACCGGCCGCGCTCCGCACCTCGCAGGCCATCTGCACACCCTCTAGCGCGCTCAGGGCCGCCAGATGGAACCGTGCAGCAGGTTGTCCAGGCCCATCCAGGCAAAGTTCATCAGCCGGCGAGCGGTGGTCGCGGGGTCCTCGTCCGGGTGCTCGGTGGCCCAGTCGGCGAGCGACTCGCCCGCCCCCACCAGGGCGTGGGCCAGCGCGGACACGTCGTGCTCGGTGGCCTCGGACACGCCCCGCGAGCGGATGTTCTGGTCGATCAGGTCGGCCGCGAAGGCGATGATGGCCGTACGCATCGCGGCCACCTCGCCGGCGAACGGCTCGCCGTGCGCCGGCGCCTGCTGGTGCAGCACCCGCCACGAATCCCGATTTTCCGCGACCAGCACGAAGAAGGCCCGCAGCGCGTGCCAAAGCTGCTGGTCAGGAGCATCCGCCTGGTTAACCTGGCCAGCGAACGCGTCCAGTAACCGGCCCGCCTCGCGGCGGATGCAGGCCAGGAAGAGCTCCTCTTTGCTGCCGAGATAGAGGTAGACCATCGGCTTGGACACACCCGCGAGCTCCGCCACCTCGTCCATCGAGGCAGCGTGGTAGCCGCGGCGGGCGAACATCTGCACCGCCGCGTCCAACATCTGCTGCTCACGTACGTACCGTGGCAGCCGTTTGGTCTTCCCGGTCACGTTGCGCACTCTATCCATCAGGTCCTAAACTTACCCGCAAGTAATCTTACTGGTAAGTAAGAAGGGACGCCAGATGACCACGTTCGATCCCAGCCAACTCGACTTCGCGAACATGGACGCGGCCGAGCTCGCCCGGTTGGTGAAGACGACCCCGAAGGACGAGCTCGAGCAGCTGATGACCGGCGAGCACCGCAACCTGGTGCTCGACGAGATCTTCGCGCAGATGGCCCGGCGGGTCCGCAAGGACAAGATCACCTCGATGGACGCGATCATCCGGTGGCGGATCAGCGGCCGCCCGGACGGTGAGTACGACCGGTACGAGCTGCACATCGCGAACGGCGGCTGCACCGTGGGCCCCGGCAGTGAGGGACAGCCGCGCCTCACGATCACCACCGACGGTGTCAACTTTCTCAGGCTGGTGTCCGGAAACGCCTCCGGACCGACCCTGTTCATGACGAAAAAGCTGCAGCTGGCCGGCGACCTCGCGCTCGGCGCCGGGCTGACCAACTACTTCGACATCCCGAAAGCGTGAGATGACCTTTTCCCTGGAACTGGACGAAGACCAGCGGGACCTGCGCGACTGGGTGCACGGTTTCGCCGCCGAGGTACTGCGCCCGGCCGCCTCGGAATGGGACGAGCGCGAGGAAACGCCGTGGCCGATCATCTCCGAGGCGGCCAAGATCGGGCTGTACAGCTTCGAAACGATGGCGACCTTCTGGGCCGACCCGACCGGTCTGTCGATGCCGATCGCCAACGAGGAGCTGTTCTGGGGCGACGCCGGCATCGGGCTGGCGATTTTCGGCACGATGCTTGGCGTCGCCGGCATTTTCTCCGCTGGTACGCCCGACCAGCTGGCCGAATGGGTGCCGCAGTGTTTCGGTGACGCGGACGATCCCAAGGTCGCCGCTTTCGCCGTATCAGAGCCAGAAGCCGGCTCCGACGTGTCGTCCATGAAGGTCAGGGCCCGCTACGACGAGGCCAAGGACGAGTGGGTCCTCAACGGACAGAAGGCTTGGATCACCAACGGCGGCATCGCGAACGTACATGTGGTGGTCGCGTCCGTCGATCCAGAGCTGGCGGCTCGCGGGCAGGCGGCCTTCGTGGTGCCACCTGGCACACCAGGCCTGGAATCCACCCGTAAAATCAAGAAACTCGGCCTGCACGCCTCGCACACCGCGGACATCTTCCTTGACGACGTACGCGTGCCAGGCTCGTGTTTGTTGGGCGGTAAGGACAAACTCGACGAGCGGCTGGCTCGTGCCCGCGACGTCAAGGCCGGCAAGGCGCCCCAGCAGAGCCGCTCGCAGGCCGCCATGCAGACCTTCGAGCTGAGCCGCCCGACGGTCGGCTCACAGGCCGTCGGCATCGCCCGCGCCGCGTACGACTATGCCTTGGAATACGCCAAAAATCGGGTCCAGTTCGGCCGGCCGATTATCGACAACCAGTCGATCGCGTTCACCCTCGCGGACATGAAAATGGAGATCGACTGCGCCCGGCTGCTGGTCTGGCGGGCCGCCTGGATGGGCCGCAACGGTAAGCCTTTCGAGGCCGCCGAAGGCTCGATGTCCAAGCTCAAAGCCGGCGAGGTCGCCGTCTGGTCGGCCGAGCGCGCCGTACAAATCCTCGGCGGCGCCGGCTACAGCCGCGAACACCCCGTCGAACGAATGTACCGGGACGCCAAGATCTTCACCATTTTCGAAGGCACCAGCGAAATCCAGCGCCTGGTCATCTCCCGCGCCATCTCCGGCCTGCACATCCGCTAACCTTCCCGTTGTTGATCTTGTTTAGTTGGCCTATCCAAAAGGGATACTTCGTACGCATGTCCGCTTTGGGTAGGCAAAGTAACCAAGATCAACAACGTTTTTGTACTTAGCAGGGGGCGCCGCGGCTGGCGAGGGTGCGGCGGACCTGCGCGAGGTAGCGGCGACTGCCGTCGCGCAGGTCGCTGCGGGCGGCCCGTAACACGATCCAGCCCGCGGCGGCCATTGCTGTGTATCGCTCGATGTCGTAGCCGAACTGCTCATCATCGTCGGCGTGGTGTCGTCCTTCGTACTCGGCGGCGACCTGCCACCGTTTCCAACCGAGGTCGGAATGACCGACGACCACCCCGGATGCCGTGGTGACTGGGCATTGCGGTTCGGGTGCTGGGAGATAGTCGCTGATGATCCGAAACCGCAACATACTTTCCGGCGGTGACTGAGAACGGCCATCCAGGATAGGCGTCACCTTACGGGCGAGAAGCGCGCCACGTCGTCGGTACGCAGCCTCCGCTCGCGCAAGCAGGTGGTCGCGACTTGTCCAACCGGCTCGAATCAGTCCATCGCCAACGACGACCAAAGACTCGGCGGACAGTTCGGTGGTGAGATCGAGAAATGTCCGCTCGGCGTTGGTCACCGAGGTGCCGTCCAGGATCATCCGATCCTCGGGCGGCAGGATCCGGCCGTGAGCGGTGATGAGCGGATGGCGCGGATACCCATGCCCTTGCGGCACCGTGACATGTAGCGATTCGTCTTCGCTGAGCTGCCACGGTATGGGACAACCGAGCAGCCGCAGAGCAGAAACATGACTAACTGCGGCACTGGGCGGCAGAGCCGCGAGCAGCGCCTGCCACCCGTCGCCAGACCGACCACGAACGACATACTTGCCGTACGAGAGTCGCTCGAATCGCGCTCCACGGAGTTGCCTCGCGCTTACCCCACGTTCAAGCGCGATCTCCCGCCGGAATCCCACCGGCAACGCAGGAAGCGGTTTCTCTTTCGCCATGCCCCCAAACCTGGCAGCGCTTCCCCTGGTTCACCGCGCCCGTACCGCAATCTGTGGATCCCCCTTCCCCCTGTGGAAACCCACTTCCCTCCGCCACCCACCTGCTATTCTCCCGTCCCGCTTCCCGTTGTTGATCTTGTTTAGTTAGCCTATCCAAAAGGGATATTTCGTACGCATGTCCGCTTTGGGTAGGCCAACTAAACAAGATCAACACCGAGAGAGCGGGACGCGGGGCGCGGAGCTAGGGTGACCGATATGGCAGCGCACCCGATGACCGAGCAAGAGTGGCGACAGTTCATCACCGACGGGACGCGGACCGGGATGGTCGCGACCGTACGAGCCGACGGCCGACCGCACGTGGCGCCGGTGTGGTTTGACCTCGACGGGGACGACATCGTCTTCATGACCGGTTCGACGTCGGTCAAGGGAAAATCGCTCGTACGCGACCCGCGGGTGTCGATCTCCGTCGACGACCCGCACCCGCCGTTCTCCTTCGTCACGATCCAGGGCACCGCCACCATCAGCGAAGACCTGGACGACCTGCTGACCTGGGGAACCCGACTCGGCGGCCGCTATATGGGCGCCGAAGCGGCCGAGGACTACGGCAAGCGCAACGCGGCGCCGGGCGAGCTGCTCGTACGCGTACGCATCGAGAAGGTCGTCGCGATCGCTGACCTTACCCACTGACCCTGCCCTGAAGGGCATTCGATGTCGGTGGGCGTCCGTACGCTGAAAGGCGTGACAGATTCGCCGCACATGACGCCCGAAGAGTTCCGCGCCCATGGCCACACCGTGGTCGACTGGATCGCCGATTACTGGGCCGGAGTGGAGAAATATCCGGTCCTGTCGCAGGTCTCGCCTGGCGAGATCGCGGCCCGGCTGCCCGCTCACCCGCCCGAGCAGGGCGAGCGGTCCGCCGACTTCAGCAAGAACATGTTGGCCGACCTCGACGAGATCGTGCTGCCCGGCATCACGCACTGGCAGCATCCGCAGTTTTACGCGTATTTCCCAGCTCCCACCACCGGTCCGTCCGTGCTCGGCGACATGTTGTCGGCCGGGCTCGGCGTGCAGGGCATGCTGTGGGCGACCAGCCCGGCGTGCACCGAGGTCGAGACCCGGGTGATGGACTGGATGGCCGAGTTGCTCGGCCTCCCAGCGGCCTACAGATCGACGTCGGCCGGCGGCGGTGTCATCCAGGACTCGGCCTCGTCGGCGGCGCTGGTCGCGGTGGTCGCGGCGCTGCACCGGGCCAGCGGCGGGCAGGTGCGCGAGCGTGGCGCCAACGGCCGCTTCACTGTCTACACGTCGACGGAAACCCATTCCAGCGTGGAAAAAGCGGTCAACATGGCCGGGGTCGGGTCCGCGCAACTGCGGGTCATCGAGGTCGACGACAAGCTCCGGATGCGGACCGACAAGCTCGCCGAGGCGATCGCCGCCGACAAGGCCGCTGGGCTCACGCCGGCACTGGTGGTGGCCACCATCGGTACGACGTCGACCACCGCCGTCGACCCGGTCCGGGTCATCGGTGAGCTGTGCCAGGCCAACAACATCTGGCTGCACATCGACGCCGCCTATGCCGGCGCCGCTGCGCTCTGCCCCGAGCTGCGCGACTCGCACGACGGGGTCGAGCTGGCCGACTCGTATTGCACGGACGGCCACAAATGGCTGCTCACCAACTTCGACTGCGACATCTTCTTCACCAGCGACCGCGCGGCACTGATTGGCGCCCTCAGTGTTTTGCCGGAATATCTGCGAAATACCGCCACCGAGTCGGACGCGGTGATCGACTACCGAGACTGGCACGCGCCGCTGGGCCGCAGGTTCCGGTCGTTGAAGTTGTGGAGCGTCATCCGGTGGTACGGCGCTGAAGGGATGCGCGCGCACGTACGCTCCGGCGTCGCCCTCGCCGAATATTTCGCCGGACTCGTCGAGGCCGACGACCGCTTCGAAATCGTCACCGACCACCAGTTTTCGTTGGTGTGCTTCCGATTGCGCGGCGAGGACGCGGCCAACGAGGAGTTGCTCAGCACACTCAACGCAGCCGGCGAGCTCTACCTGACCCACACCCGCGTCAGAGGCGCCTACACCCTGCGCTTCGCCATCGGCGCCCCGCAAACCACCCGCGCCCACGTCACTGCCGCCTGGGCCACCATACAAGCCGCCGTCTGAACGCTATCGG
The DNA here is from genome assembly GCF_039530045.1 of Fodinicola feengrottensis. Taxonomy (NCBI): domain Bacteria; kingdom Bacillati; phylum Actinomycetota; class Actinomycetes; order Mycobacteriales; genus Fodinicola; species Fodinicola feengrottensis. The sequence continues at coordinate 37,289 of NZ_BAAANY010000019.1, forward strand.
GGACGGGCCGGGCGGATGAGGCCTTCCTGCAGGACAGTGGCGATGTGGGTGCCGTCGGCGGTGAAGAAGCGGCCGGAAGCGAGGCCGCGGCCACCGGAGGTCGACGGGCTGCTGCAGTCGTAGAGGAACCACTCGTCGGCGCGGAACGGCCGGTGGAACCAGACGGCGTGGTCGAGGCTGGCGCTGCTGACCTCGGCCCACGTCTTGCCATGCACGGCGAGCGTCGAGTCCAGCAGCGTCAGGTCGCTCGCGTACGTCAAAGCGCAGGCGTGCAACGCCTGGTCATCGGGCAGCTTCCCGTCGATCCGCATCCACACCTGCTGCCGATCCGACTTCGGCCGGGTGCCGGCCGAAACCCAGCCGGGCACCCCGACGTAGCGCAGGTCGATCGGGTGGTCCATCACGTTCCACGGCGCGTCCGGAGGGAGGTTCCTGCGTACGACATCCCAGACCGGCTGGAGCTCCTCCGGAGCTGGCACCCCCTCGGGCAGCTCGCTCTGGTGGCTGAAACCTTCTTCGGTCACCTGGAACGAAGCTGACATGAAGAAAATCGCACGACCGTGCTGGATCGCGGTGACCCGCCGGGTGGTGAACGAGCGGCCGTCCCGTACTGGCTCGACGGTGTAGAGGATGGGCACGGCCGGGTCGCCGGCGCGGATGAAATAGCCGTGCAGTGAGTGCACCGAGCGCTCGACGGACACCGTACGGCTGGCGGCCACCAGTGCCTGGCCAGCAACCTGACCGCCGAAGACCCGCTGCAGCGACACCTCCGGGCTCACGCCACGGAAGTAACCGACCTCCAGCTGCTCCAGGTCCAGCAGTTTCAGCAGCCGGTCGACGGCCGGTTGGCCGCGCAGCGGGTCCCCCAACGTCTTACTCCTGTCAGCCGGTGGTGTCCGAGCCCAACTGGTGCACCCGGACGGCGTTGGTCGAACCGGCCGTCCCGGGCGGGCTGCCGGCCACGATCACCACGCTGTCACCGGCCGGGAACCGCCCGATCGACAGCAGCGACGCATCGACCGCTCGCACCATATCGTCGGTGTGGGCGACCATGGGCGTGAGGAACGTCTCGACACCCCAGGAAAGCGCGAGCTGGTTCCGTACGGCCGGGATCGACGTGAAAGCCAGGATCGGCAGCCGGGTGTGCTGCCGCGCCAGTCGCCGGACCGTGTCGCCGGAGAGCGTGAAGGCGACGATCGCGCGCGCGTCCAGCACCTCGGCGATGTTCTTCGCCGCATGGGCGATGGCACCGCCCTTGGTACGCGGGTCGTGCTGCAGGGGCGGCACTCCCCAGTCGGCCTCCTCGACGGAGGTGATGATCTTGCTCATCGTCCGCACGGTCAGGATCGGGAACTTGCCGACCCCGGTCTCGCCGGACAGCATCAGCGCGTCGGCGCCGTCGAGCACGGCGTTGGCCACGTCAGAGGCCTCGGCGCGGGTCGGCCGGGAGTTCTCGATCATCGAGTCGAGCATCTGGGTGGCCACGATGACCGGCTTCGCGTTCTCCCGGCAGAGCTGGATGCAGCGCTTCTGGACGATCGGCACCTGCTCCAGCGGCAGCTCGACACCGAGGTCGCCGCGGGCCACCATCATGCCGTCGAAGGCCAGCACAATCGACTCGAGGTTGTCGACGGCCTGCGGTTTCTCCAGCTTGGCGATCACCGGCAGCCGGCCGCCGCCGTGCTCGTCCATGATCTGGCGGATCAGCTCGACCTCGCTGGCCTCCCGTACGAACGACATGGCGATCATGTCCACCCGCAGGTCCAGCGCGAACTTCAGGTCCGCGATGTCCTTCTCGGACAGCGCCGGCACCGAGAGCGCCGACTCCGGCACCGAGATGCCCTTGTTGTTGCTGACCGGCCCGCCCTCGATGACCAGGCAGCGGATCCGCGGCCCGTCCAGCGCGGTGATCTCGACCGCGACCTTGCCGTCGTCGATCAGCAGCCGGTCGCCGACCGACACCTCTTTCGACAGCTTGTCGTAGGTCGTCGAGACCAGGTCGTGGGTGCCGTCGACCGGATCGGTGGTGATGGTGACCGTCTCCCCGGTCAGCCACTCCACCGGCCCGTCCTTGAACCGGCCGAGCCGGATCTTGGGGCCCTGCAGGTCGGCCAGCACGGCGACCGCGTGGCCGGTGGCGTCGGACGCCTCCCGGACCAGCTGGTACGCCGCCTGGTGGTCTTCGTGGCTGCCGTGGCTGAAGTTCAGCCGGGCAACGTCCATGCCTGCGTCCACCAGGGCTCTTACCCGCTCCGGGGAGGACGTGGCAGGACCGATGGTGCAGACGATCTTCGCGCGCCTACTCATGGGCGACACAGTATCGGGACCGGGTGAACCGATGCAGAACGGGGAGCGATCTTCGTCACCCTGTCACGTACCCGAACAGGCCAAAAGCCGCACATCACAACAGATGCCCAAAGCTACTGCTCTGGTACGACCGGAACTTCGACCGCCGCGTCGATGTCGGCCTGGGTGAGCTGGAAAACCTTCGGATAGGCGGCGCGGGTGGTGCGCCGGGCCGGCTCGGTCGTACGCCACGCATAACCGCACCGTGCGCAACGCAACAGCTCCCAGACATCGGGCACCGGCGAGGTGGCCATGACGGCGATCGTGCTGTGGTCGCACCGTGGACAGGTCACGGCTTTCCCTTTCGTACGGCCTGAAGCCGCCGCACCCAGTCGCCGGTCTCGGGCAGGTCATGCACCGCCTGTTCGAACCGCCCGCGCCGATCCGGCGGGACCGGCGTGGTCGCGTCGATGATGAGTTTGTTGCTGATCCCCGCCGGTTCCGAGCTCGGATCCAGGTGCAGCACGGACAGATTCGGCAGGTTGACCAGGTCGGCGGCGGCGTTCACTTTCGTCGACATCGCCCACATCACCCGCGGCAGGTCGAAAGGATCGACTTCCGCGTCGACCACGATGACCATCTTGCAATAACCGAGGCCATGAGGTGTGGTCATCGCCCGCATCCCGACCGCTTTCGCGAAACCGCCATAACGAGTCTTGGTGGAAATAATGGCGAGCAGGCCATGCGTGTACATCGCGTTGACCGCCTGCACTTCCGGGAAATCCGCCTTCAGCTGCTGGTAGAGCTGCACGCAGGTGGCAGGTCCGATCAAGTAGTCAAGCTCGGTCCACGGCATGCCGAGATAGAGCGACTCGTAGATCGGGTTCGTACGATAGGAAATGCGGTCGACGCGTACGACCGGCATCTTGCGACCGCCGGAATAGTGCCCGGTGAACTCCCCAAACGGGCCTTCGAGCTCCCGTTTTCGGCCCTCCACAACACCTTCCAACACCACCTCCGATCCCCACGGCACGTCCAGACCGGTCAGCGGCGCGGTCGCGATCGGGGCCGGCTCGCCGCGCAGGGCACCGGCCAGCTCGTATTCGGACTGGTCGTACGCCATCGGAGTCGCCGCTGCCAGCGTGATCGCCGGATCGTTGCCCACAGCGATCGCGATCGGCAGATCCTCGTGAGATTCTTCCGCTCTCTGCAAGTGAATCGCTATGTCGTGCATGGGTGCGGGTTGCAGGCCGAGCCTTCGCGGTCCTTTGACTTCCAGCCGGTAGATGCCGACATTCTGTTTCCCAAAATTCCCGGGATCGGTCGGATCGCGGGAAACCACTGCGGCCTTGTCCAGGAAGAAGCCGCTGTCGCCGTCGTTGAGGCGAAACACCGGCAGCACGTCGAAGATGTTGACCTCGTCGCCGGTACGAGTGTTCTCGGCCCACGGTGGACTGACGCGGCGCACCGGCGGGACCGGGAAATTCTCCCAGCGGCGAGCGAATTCCTCGACCTGCTCGCGTACCAGGGTGTCCGGAGGCAGCCCCAGCGCGAGGGCGTGATTGGGCCACGACCCGTGCACGTTCAACGCGATCTTCGCGTCCCGAAAGCCTTGCACGTTGTCAAAGTAAAGCGCCGGAGAGCCCTCGACACGGGAGACCGCGTTCGCCGCCGCCGCCAGGTCGGGTTCGGCCGTCACCTCTTCGGAGATGCTCAGCAGTTGGCCGTTCTTGTCCAACTCGGCGAGAAAGGCCCGAAGGTCGTCGTACGCCATCAGCCGCGTCCGTTCCATCGGCCGGCGTCCGACGCCGGCAGTCCGACCTGGTCGAGAATCCTGACCACGAGGTGATCGACGATGTCGTCGACACTTTTGGGGTTGTTGTAGAAAGCCGGCATCGGCGGCACGATCGACACACCCATCCGGGCCAGCGCCAGCATGTTCTCCAAATGAATCTCACTGAGCGGTGTCTCGCGCGGCACCAGCACCAGTCGACGCCTTTCCTTCAGCGTCACATCAGCCGCCCGGCCCACCAGCCCGTCGGCGTAACCAGCGCGAATGCCAGCCAGCGTTTTCATGCTGCATGGGACGACAATCATCGCATCGGTAAGGAAAGACCCCGACGAGATCGGCGCTCCCTGGTCCCCCGGGCCGTAAACGACATCGGCCAGCGCGGTCACCTGATGCGCCGCGTACGACGTTTCCAGCTCCAGCGTGACTTTCGCCCATCGCGTCATCACCAGATGCGTTTCGACCGCCGGCAGGTCCCGCAGCGCTTCCAGCAGTCGTACGCCGATCAGCGCACCTGTCGCGCCGGTCATGCCCACGATCACCTTCATGGGGGAAGACTATTCGTACACGAACGATTCGTCTACGACCTATACTAGCTCGATGGACTGGCCGGCATTCCACCAGATGCGGATCGTGTTGCAGGAACACAACGCGCACTGGCAGGCCCAGGTGCCCGAGCTGACCAAGCCGCAGTATGCCGTCATGCGCGCGATCGAGGCCGAGCCCGGCCTCGAGCAGTCCGCGGCTGCCTCGGCAGCCGCCACCGACAAGGCCACTCTCGCGGTTTTGCTGCTCCGCCTGGAAAGTCGTGGCCTGATCGGGCGGGCCGTGGACCCGCAGGACCGTCGCCGCAAGCTCCTGCGGCTGACTCCTGGGGGCCGTGAGCTGCTCAGACGTGCCCGGCCGGTCGTCGACGGGATGAGCGCGGAGCTGCTGGCCCGGCTCACCGAGCCAGAACAGGCCCAACTCACCCGCCTGCTGGCCAAGCTCGCCACCGGATAGCAAGGTGCGCTAGACACAGCTATGGCCATCATTGGATTGCACACCATCGTCTACAGCAGCCACGCCGAGGAAGTCCGCGCGTTCTTCCGTGACGTGCTCGACTATCCCAGCGCGGACGCCGGCGGCGGCTGGCTGATCTTCGCGATGCCACCCGCCGAACTGGCGGTCCATCCCGGCGACGAGCCACGCCAGGAGCTTTACCTGATGTGCGACGACCTCCCGGCCACCATGACGGAGCTGACCGCGAAAGGCGTCACCTTCACCAAGCCGGTCGACGAGCAGCGCTGGGGTGCGATCACCGCGATCGCACTGCCCGGCGGCACCGAAATCGGCCTCTACCAGCCCTATCATCCGTTGCCGCCGCGGTAGCGAAGGCGCGTACGACCGACTGCTCTCCTGAGCGAGTTGGCGAAGGACCGATGAGTTTCGCCGGCATGGTGAGTCACAGCTGGCAAGGAGGAGAAGACATGACTGAGGCGAAAATGCACACACTGGAAGTTCCCGGCGCGGTGCTGCATTACGACGTGCGAGAAGGCGAGGCGGACACCGAGCCGACGCTGCTGATGATCGGGTCGCCGATGGCGGCCAGCGGATTCGGTACGCTCGCGAGCTATTTCACCGACCGTACGGTCGTCACGTACGACCCGCGTGGCTCAGAGCGCAGCGAGCGTACCGACGGAGCTCTGCAGAACACTCCCGACGAACACGCCGATGACCTGCACCGATTGATCACCGCGCTCGGCGTCGGGCCGGTCGACATCTTCGCCAGCAGCGGCGGCGCGGTCAACGGACTGGCGCTGATCGCTCAGCATCCGGACCAGGTTCGTACGCTCGTGGCGCACGAGCCGCCGGTCACCCAGGAGCTGCCGGACCGCGAGGCGGCGCTGGCCGCGTGTACGGACATCCACGAGACCTACCTGCGCAGCGGCAGCGGCCACGCGATGGCGAAGTTCATCGCCCTGGTAAGCCACGACGGCCTGTTCACCGCCGACTTCGCCGACCAACCGGCGCCCAACCCCGCTGACTTCGGGCTGCCAACTGACGACGACGGCACCCGGAACGACGCGCTGCTCGGGTTGAACATCATCTCGTGCAACTACTACCAGCACGATTTCGACGCCATCGGGTCGGCGTCAAGCCGCCTCGTACTCGGCGTTGGCGCGGAGTCCAGCGACCAGCTGCCGGCCCGCGCGACGCGCGCGGTGGCCGCGCGACTGGGCACGACCACAGTGACTTTTCCGAGCAACCACGGCGGTTTCCTCGGCGACGAATACGGCATGCCGGGCAAGCCCGCGGAGTTCGCGGCGACCCTGCGGGAGGTCCTCAGCCAGCGGACGTGACGACCGCGCCGGACCGGTTCAGCCGCAACAGCGCGGCCATCGCGGCGAGGGCCACCAGCGACATCACCACCGCGAAGGCGATCGCGGCCGTACGCAGATCCACGACCGCGGTCGCCAGGCCGACCAGCACCACCGGGATGGAGATCCCGACGTACGCGACCACGTTCAGAGCGGCGACGACCTCGGCTCGGCGGTCCGCTGGCGCGTACTCGGTGATGGCGTTCATCGCGGCCCGGAAGCTGAGGCCGTGCCCGGCGCCGGCCACGATGGTGCCGATCGCCAGCAACGGCAGCGACGCGAGCGCCAGCGCGATGCCGATCGCGGCCAGCCCGACGACCAGCGTGAGGCAGCCAGCCGGCAGCGCGAGGTGGTCCCGCCAGCGCGACGAGACGAGCTGGCTGAGCGCCGAGCCGGCGAACATCGAGAACACCACGGCGCCGGCCACCGCGTGCCCGGTCTGGTGAAGGGTGGTCGCGAGCAGACCGGGCTCGACCGCGGTCAGTAGCCCGAGGACTGCGAAAGCCGCGAAAGCCGCGATCGCCGCCGGCACGAACACCCCTCGCACCTCCGGTGGCACCGCCAGCCGTGGCCGCTGGAACGCCTTCCCGGACGCCGCCGGGGTGGCCGGTGCAGCCCGCCAGACCAGCACCGTCGCCGGTACGAGCAGCGCGAACTGCACCGCGTACGGGAGGTAGAGCGGCAGCGGCACGAGGTCGGCCAGCAGGCCGGACAGCAGCGGCCCGCAGCCGAGGCCAAGCATGTTGACGGCGGTGGCGGCCATCGTGACCACGCGGCGGTGGTGTGGGTCGGCAAGGTCGACCATCGTCGCGACGGCCGCCGCGGTCACCAGCCCCGCCGACACACCGGAGACGACCCGTCCAAGAAAGAGCACCGGCAGGCTCGGCCCGGTCAGGAAGATCAGCGAGCTGAGGGCCGAGACGCCCAGCGCGGCCAGCAGCACCGGACGGCGGCCGAGCACATCGGACGCGCGGCCGAACAGCAACAGCGGCACCAGTACGCCGGCCGCGTAAACCGCATAGATGACCGTGGTCAGGCCGCTGCCGAAGCCGAGTTGGTGCTGGTAGATGGGGTAGAGCGGGGTCGGCAGCGTGGTACCGACCATGATCGCGGCGAACGCGTACGCCACGGACACAATCGCTTTCGTTTTCACGTACCCCAGTCTGCGCCATCGTGATCCAGAGATAAAATTGATAATTCCGCTTGTTGAGATCGATATGATCACTCAATGGAGCTCCGCCAGCTGAGCCACTTCGTCGCGGTCGCCGAGCAGCGGCACTTCACCCGCGCCGCGACCCAGCTGCACCTCACCCAGTCGAGCCTGTCCGCTTCGATCCGTGCGCTGGAACGTGAGCTGGGCGGCAGCCTGTTCGTACGCAGCACTCGCCGCGTTGAGCTGACCGAAGCCGGTCGCGCCCTGCTGCCGGCCGCTCTCCGGGCGCTGGCCGCCGCCGACGACGGACGCGACGCGGTGGCTGGTGTGCACGGACTGCTGCGCGGCCAACTGACCATCGGATCGTTGCAAACGCTGGGAATCCTCGACCTCGCGGCGCTGCTGTCGCGCTATCACCGGCGGCATCCAGCGATCACCATCCAGGTGCGCAACGCCAACGTCAGCGCGCTCGTCCACGACACCGTGACGGGCCGGTTGGACCTCGCGTTCGTGGACCTTCCGCTCGGCGAGCACGCCACCGGGGTCCGGTCGGTCCCGCTCGGCGAGGAGACGCTCGTACTGGCCGTCGCCGCCGACGACCCGCTGGCCGCCCGGAGCCGGGTCCGACTGGCCGACCTCGTGGACCTCGATTTTGTCGAGTACCGGGCCGATTCCGCGCTCCGGGCGACCCTGGACGCGGCCTGCGCGTCGGTCGGCCTGGACCGCCGCATCCGCTGTGAAGTCGACACGATCACGACCCAGGTCGACCTCGTCGGTTACGGCCTCGGCGTCGCCTTGCTCCCGCCGATGACGTTGCGTACGGCGTCGCGTCCAGTCGTCGCCCTACCCACCGACCCGCCCATCAGCCGCTCGCTTCTGGTCGTCACCGCCGCCACCCGCTCACCCACTCCGGCGGCCGCCGCCCTCCTCGCCCTTCTCCCCACCACCGGCTAGCGGGCGATCAGGGCCATGGTGGTGGGGTTGATGGGGGCCGGGAGCTGGGTGTGGCCGGTGAGGTAAGCGTCGACAGCGGCGGCGCAGGCGCGGCCCTCGGCGATCGCCCAGACGATCAGCGACTGGCCGCGGCCGGCGTCGCCGGCCACGAACACACCGTCCACAGTGGACTTCCATGCCGCGTCCCGCGCCACCGTGCCGCGCGGGCCGACGACCGTGCCCAGCTCGTCCAACAGGTCCGAACTCTTGTCGACCCCAGTGAAACCCATCGCCAGGAACACCAGCTGCGCCGGCAGCTCGCGTTCGCTGCCGGGCACCTTCTCAAAACGGCCGTCGACCATCGTGACCTCATGCAACGACAGCGCCTGCACGTTGCCAGCCGCGTCGCCGACGAACTTCTCGGTGTTGACGGAGAAAACCCGGTCGCCGCCTTCTTCGTGCGCACTGGACGTACGCATGATCAGCGGCCAGGTTGGCCACGGTGTGTTTTCCGGGCGTACGTCCGCCGGAATCGGCATGATCTCCAGCTGCGTAACACTCAAAGCTCCTTGCCGGTGTGCCGTGCCGAGGCAGTCCGCGCCGGTGTCGCCACCGCCGATGATCACCACATGCTTGCCAGCGGCATCGATGGGCGGCTCAGCGAGGTCGCCGTTCTGGACCCGGTTGGCCGGCTCCAAATACTCCATCGCGTAGTAGATCCCGGAAAGTTCACGCCCAGGAGCCGGCAGGTCGCGTGGCACCGTCGAACCCATCGCCAACACGATCGCGTCCGCATTCGCCCGCAGCTGCGCCGCGGTGAGATCCGCGCCGACGTTCACCCTCGTACGGAATTCGGTGCCCTCAGCGGACATCTGCTCCAACCGGCGGTCCAGATGGCGCTTTTCCATCTTGAATTCCGGGATGCCATAACGCAGCAGCCCACCGATTTTGTCGTTCCGCTCGTAAACAGTGACATCGTGGCCGGCACGAGTCAGCTGCTGAGCCGCGGCGAGTCCGGCTGGGCCCGAGCCAATGACGGCGACGTTCTTGCCAGATTTCAGCTGCGCGGGAGACGGCGTCACCCAGCCCTCAGCGAAGGCGCGGTCAATGATCTCGACCTCGACCTGCTTGATCGTCACCGGATCGCTGTTGATACCGAGTACGCACGCGGCCTCACAGGGCGCTGGACAGAGCCGCCCGGTGAATTCCGGGAAGTTGTTCGTCGCGTGCAGGCGCTCGATGGCGGACCGGAACTGGTCCGTACGCACCAGGTCGTTCCACTCCGGGATCAGGTTGCCCAGCGGACATCCGTTGTGGCAGAACGGAATCCCGCAGTCCATGCATCGAGATGCCTGGCTGCGCAGCTTGCCGGAGTCAAAGTCCTGGTAGACCTCGCGCCAGTCGGAGATCCGGATGTCGACCGGCCGCCGCTGCGGAAGTTCCCGGCCGTACTTGAGAAAACCAGTGGGGTCAGCCACGTGCGGCCTCCATGATCGCCTCGCCGACATCGCGGCCGGCCGCTTCGGCCTGCCGGGTGGCCTCCAACACGCGGCGGTAGTCCCGCGGCATGATCTTGGTGAATGCGGCCCTGCGCCGTTCCCAGTTGGCCAGCAGCTCGGCGGCCACCGGCGAACCGGTTTCGGCTTCGTAGCGGCCAATGATGTTCCGCAGCCTGTCAGCATCCTCCGCGGACACTGCTTCGAGGTCGACCATCTCGCGGTTCACCAACCGCGGGTCGAGATTCAGGACGTACGCGCTGCCGCCCGACATGCCAGCCGCGAAGTTCCGGCCGGTGGGCCCAAGAACGACGACCGTGCCGCCGGTCATGTACTCACAGCCGTGGTCGCCGACGCCTTCGACAACGGCGAGCGCACCGGAGTTCCGTACGCCGAACCGCTCCCCCACGATGCCGCGAATGAACGCTTCGCCGCGGGTCGCGCCATAGAGAATCGTGTTGCCGGCAATGATGTTGCGCTCCGCCTCAAAAGGCGCGACGGGATCCGGCCGCAGCACGATACGTCCGCCGGAAAGACCCTTGCCGACGTAGTCGTTCGCGTCGCCGAGCAGTCGCAAAGTGACCCCCGGCGGCACAAACGCGCCGAACGACTGGCCGGCCGTGCCGGTGAAAGTGATGTCGATGGTGTTGGCCGGCAAGCCTTCCGCACCGAATCGCCGGGTCACGAAGGAGCCGAGCATGGTGCCGACGGTGCGGTTGACGTTGCGTACGGGCAATTCCAACTTCACCGGCGAACCATCCAGCAACGCGCCCTCGCAGAGCTGGATAAGCGTGTTGTCCAACGCTTTCTCCAGGCCGTGGTCCTGCTCGGTGGTGTTGTGCCGGGACGTGCCTTCGGGCAGCTCCGGCACCACGAACAACGGCGAGAGGTCCATCCCGGAGGCTTTCCAGTGATCGACGGCGGCCCGGGTGTCGAGCACCTCAGCGTGCCCGATCGCCTCCTGGATCGACCGGAATCCCAGCTCGGCCAACAACTCCCGAACCTCTTCGGCGATGTATTCGAAGAAGGTCACCACATATTCGGCCTTGCCGGTGTATTTCTCCCGCAGCTTCGGGTTCTGGGTGGCGACGCCCACCGGACAGGTGTCCAGGTGGCAGACCCGCATCATGACGCAGCCCGAAACCACCAGCGGAGCGGTGGCGAAACCGTACTCCTCAGCGCCCAACAACGCGGCAACGACGACATCTCGGCCGGTCTTGAGCTGGCCGTCGGTCTGCACCACGATTCGGTCGCGCAGGTTGTTCAGCAGCAGGGTTTGTTGCGTTTCCGCCAAACCCAGCTCCCACGGCGCGCCCGCGTGCTTCAGCGAGGTGAGCGGCGCGGCGCCCGTACCGCCGTCATAGCCGGAAATCAGCACGACATCGGCATGCGCCTTGCTGACGCCGGCCGCGACCGTACCCACCCCGACCTCGGCGACCAGCTTGACGTGGATCCGCGCTTCCGGGTTGGCGTTCTTCAGGTCGTGGATCAGCTGCGCGAGATCCTCGATCGAATAGATGTCGTGGTGCGGCGGCGGGCTGATCAGGCCGACGCCCGGGGTGGAATGTCTCGTACGGGCAATCCACGGATAGACCTTGTGGCCGGGCAGCTGGCCGCCCTCACCGGGCTTGGCGCCCTGCGCCATCTTGATCTGGATGTCGTCGGCGTGCACCAGATAGTCGCTGGTGACACCAAAACGGCCGGACGCGACCTGTTTGATCGAGCTGCGCCGGCGCGGGTCGCGGAGCCGATCGGCGTCTTCGCCACCCTCACCGGTGTTGGACCGGGCGCCCATCGAGTTCATCGCGATCGCCAGAGTTTCGTGCGCCTCAATCGAAATCGAGCCGTAGCTCATCGCGCCGGTGGAGAACCGCTTGACGATCTCGCTGGCCGGCTCCACCTCCTGGATCGGGATGGGCTTGCGACCAGAGGAGAAGTCGAAGAGCCCTCGTAGAGTCGCGGCCTGTTTGGACAGGTCATCCACGGCCGAGGTGTATTGCTTGAAGATCTCGTATTTGCGCGTACGAGTGGAGTGCTGGAGCAGGAAAACCGTTTCCGGGTTGAAAAGATGCACCTCACCCTCGCGGCGCCACTGGTATTCGCCGCCCACGTCCAGGCGCCGGTGCGCCCGGTCGGCCGGGTTCGCCGGCCACGCCTTGGCGTGCCGAGCAGCCACCTCGGCGGCGATCGCCCCGAGGTCGACGCCGCCGAGTTTACTTGTCGTACCAGTGAAGTAGCGGTCAACCAGGTCCTGGCTGAGGCCGATCGCCTCGAACACCTGCGCGCCGGTGTACGACGCGACCGTCGAGATGCCCATCTTGCTCATGACCTTGAGGACGCCCTTGCCGAGCGCCTTCACGTAGTTCCGGATCGCCTTCTGCGCCGCGATTCCGGTCAGCTGGCCGCCGGAGACCATGTCCTCGATGGTCTCGAAAGCCAGATACGTGTTGACCGCGGCGGCGCCGTATCCCAGCAGCAGAGCCACATGGTGCACCTCGCGGGCGTCGCCGGCCTCCACGACCAGACCGACGCGCGTACGAGTGCGCTCCCGCACCAGATGATGGTGAACGCAGGCAGTCAGCAGCAGCGACGGAATGGGCGCGAGATCCGCGGTGGAATCCCGGTCCGAGAGCACGATAATCCGGGCGCCATCCTCGATCGCCTCGGAAATAAGCCGGCAGATCTCCACCAGCCGAGCCTTCATTCCGGCCGCGCCCTCGACCACCCGGTAAAGGCCGGAAACCGTGACCGCCCGGAATCCCGGCATGTCACCGTCGTCGTCGATGTGCACGATCTTCGCGAGCTCGTCGTTGTCGATCACCGGGAACGGCAACACGATCTGCCGGCAGCTGGCCGGGCCGGGAATGAGCAGGTTCTGCTCCGCCCCGATGGTGTCACCGACACTGGTGACGATTTCCTCGCGAATCGCGTCCAGTGGCGGATTGGTGACCTGCGCGAAAAGCTGCGAGAAATAGTCATAAAGCAGCCGGGCGCGATGGGACAGCACCGCCACCGGGGTGTCGCTGCCCATCGAACCGATGGCCTCCATACCGGAGGTCGCCATCGGCGTCAGGATGATCCGGAGTTCTTCCTCGGTGTAGCCAAAAGTCTGCTGCCGGCGCTGCACCGACTCGTGCCCGTAGGTGACGTGCTCGCGCTCGGGCAGGTTTCCCAGCCGGGTCAGGCCCGCGTGCAACCATTCGTCGTACGGCTGCTCGGCGGCCAACTCGGCCTTGATTTCGTCGTCCTCGACGATCCGGCCCAAAGCGGTGTCCACCAAGAACATCCGGCCCGGCCGCAGCCGGCCCTTCGCGACCACCTGGGCCGGGTCGATCTCCAGCACGCCGGCCTCACTGGCCAACACGACCAGGTCGTCGCGGGTCCGCCACCAGCGGCCCGGCCGCAGGCCGTTGCGGTCCAGCACCGCACCAATCTGTGTGCCGTCTGTGAAAGCGACACAGGCTGGGCCGTCCCACGGCTCCATCAGCGACGAATGGAACTCGTAAAAAGCCCGCCGCGCCGGATCCATGTCGGCGTTGTTTTCCCAGGCCTCGGGAATCATCATCAACATCGCGTGCGGCAGGCTCCGACCGCCCAGGTGCAGCAACTCCAGCACCTCGTCGAAAGTCGCCGAGTCGCTCGCGCCGGGCGTACAGATCGGGAAAATCCGCTCGACATCGCCGCCGAATGCCTCATCAATGGCCGGCGTGGCAAGCAACGCCTCGCGGGCCTGCATCCAGTTCCGGTTGCCCTGGATGGTGTTGATCTCGCCGTTGTGGGCGATGATCCGGTACGGATGCGCGAGCGGCCACGACGGGAACGTGTTCGTGGAGAACCGGCTGTGCACCAGGGCGATGGCGCTGTCCGTACGCGGATCGGTCAGGTCGCCGAAAAACGACGGCAGCTGATCGGTGGTTAGCATGCCCTTATAAACAATCGTGCGACTGGACAGCGACGGAAAGTAGACACCGCAGTCGCGTTCCGCGGAAATCCGCTCGATGCGTTTGCGGGCGACGAAAGCCATCCGCTCCAACGGCAGTCCGGAACGAAGATTGCCGGCGGAGTCGCTAAAAGTCAGGAAAATCTGCCGCACCCTGGGCAGCACGCCGAGTGCGGTCGGGCCGAGCATGGACGAATCCACCGGCGGCTGACGCCAGCCCAGCACCTGGCCCTGCTCCTGCGCGACGACCTCGTCGATCAGGTCCCGCGCGGCGGCCTCGCCGTCATCGTTGGCTGGCAGGAAAACCAGGCCGACCGCGTACGCCAGCTGACCGTCCGGATCCGCGTCGGGCAGCGGAAAATCCACCACCTCGCGGAGAAATCGGTCCGGCACCTGGAAGAGGATGCCGGCCCCGTCGCCGGAATTCACCTCGGCGCCGGCGGCACCGCGGTGCTCCATGTTATGAACGGCTGTCAGTCCATGGGCAATGATCTGATGTGAGCGTCGGCCCTTGGCGTCGGCAACAAAGGCGACACCACAGGAATCGTGTTCGAATGCCGGGTCATAAAGACCTTGGGCAGGCGGAACCGCAGAGAAATTCACCGGCAGGCTCCCTCGTCGTTAATGGGCACTCGTTTTCTCGGTCAAGGCAGACCGCACGAGTGCACCGGGCGGGGGCGGGACATCATTGGCCCTGGGGGACGGGCCAGCGTTCCGGCCCGGCGGATGACAAAGTTTGCGCACGGGATCGCCGGCGCACCTTCCGAGGTTACACGGCTGTAGGCATCGGGCGCGATCTCGCCGCGAGTGATCGATGCCACCGCCGGGCACGGACATACTGAGCTGCGTAAACGGGCCTTGACGTGGTAAATCCAGCGGCGCTCAGGCGCGGTCCGCGGACTCCGGTTCGGGGGTGTCCGCCGGGCTGTCACCGGACGGTGGCTCAGCGTCCGTTTTCGTCACGTCCACCTTGGTTTCGCCGGCTGTCTCGACGCTGCCCGCCGATGCGTCGGACGCGCTCGTCGAGTCCTCGGATGCGGCACCCACCGAGCCCTCAGAGTCACTCTCAGCAGCCGCGCCTTCGGCGACCAACTCGACCTTGCGGTTGTCCACGATCCGGAGCTTCTCGCGCGGCCCGCGCTGCCACAGGAAGTACGCGAGCGCCGCGAGGAAGACGACGATCGACGTCCAGTCGTTGAGCCGCAGACCAAGGAAATGGTGCGCGTCGTCGATCCGCAGCGCCTCGATCCAGAACCGGCCGACCGTGTAACCCATCCCGTACACCGCGAACGCCCTTCCGTGACCGAGCCGGAAACGCTTGTCCACCCAGATCACCAGCAGGCCGACGCCGATGTTCCACAGCAGCTCGTACAGAAAAGTGGGGTGGTACGTGCCCGGCAACGTCGCCACCGCATGCCCGGTCGCCGGGTCCATCTGGTGGATGACCAGGCCCCACGGCAGGTTGGTCTGGGCGCCGTACAACTCGTTGTTGAACCAGTTGCCGAGCCGGCCGATTGCCTGCGCGAACACCAGTCCGGGCGCGGCCGCGTCGGCCAGCACGCCGAGTGGGATGCCCAGCCGGCGGCAGCCGATCCAGGCACCGACCGCGCCCAGCGCCACCGCACCCCAGATCCCGAGGCCGCCGTTCCAGATCTTCAGCGCGTCGATCAGATGCCCGCTGGCGCCGAAATACGGCTCCGGGGTGGTGATCACGTGATAGATCCGGCCGCCGACGATCCCGAACGGCACCGCCCACAGCGCGATGTCCGTGACCGCGCCGGGCGGCCCGCCGCGGGCCCGCAGTCGCCGGTCGGTCAGCAACACCGCGACAACGATGCCGACGATGATGGCGAACGCGTACGCGCGGAGCGGAATCCACCCGAACAGGAACCACACGTTCTGGGTCGGGCTGGGAAGCGATGCCAGGGAGGCCGAAGTCACGCCGCCACGCTACCGGTGACCGCCAGCCCCGCTGAACACGCCCCGGCGGGCGGGGTCAGGAGCGGACGCCGGCAGCCAGGTCGGTGGTGAGGGCAGCCACGGCGCGTACGCCAGCGGCCTCGTCAGGAGCGTCGAGCAGGCACCGGACCAGCGCCGACCCGACGATGACCGCATCCGCGAACTGGGCCACCTCGGCGGCCTGCTCACCGTTGCTGACGCCGAGGCCAACCCCGATCGGCAGGCCGCCGGCAACCCTACGTACGCGCGCGACCAGCGTCGGCGCGGCGTCGGAGGTCTTCGCCCGCGCGCCCGTCACACCCATCACGGACGTGGCGTAGACGAAACCGCGGCAGGCCGCGACGGTGGCGGCCAACCGTGCGTCGGTGGACGACGGCGACACCAGGAAGATCTTGTCGAGGCTGTGCTTGTCGGCGACCGCGATCCAGTCTGCGCCCTCGTCCGGGATCAGGTCAGGCGTGATCAGGCCGGCGCCGCCAGCGTTCGCGAGGTCCTGCCCGAACCGCTCTGGGCCGTATCGCAGGATCGGGTTCCAGTACGTCATGACGACGGTCGGTACGCCGGTGGCGGCGACCGCCTCGACGGTCCGCAGGATGTCCGCGGTGTGCACCCCCCGGTCCAGCGCGGCCTGCGCGGCGGCCTGGATGGTCGGGCCGTCCATCACCGGATCGGAATACGGCAGACCGACCTCGATGATGTCGACGCCGGAGTCGACCATCGCCTTCATCGCGTCGATCGCGCCGGTCACCGACGGATAGCCGGCGGGCAAATAGCCGACCAGTGCGGACCGGCCGGACGCCTTCTCGAAAGCGGTAGCGACGCTCACGACTTCTCCCCCAACAGACCGAACCAGTTCGCTGCGGTCTCCATGTCCTTGTCGCCGCGACCGGACAGGTTGACCAGGATGATCGGCTCCCGGCCGAGGGTATGCGCGAGCTGCGGCGCCAGCCGCACGGCACCGGCCAGCGCGTGCGCGCTCTCGATCGCCGGGATGATGCCCTCCGTACGACACAGCAGCCGGAAAGCCTCCATCGCCTCGGCGTCGGTGACCGCCTCGTACGTGGCGCGGCCGGTGTCGGCAAGCCACGCGTGCTCCGGTCCGACGGCCGGGTAGTCCAGGCCGGCCGAGATCGAGTGCGACTCGATGGTCTGGCCGTCCGCGTCCTGCAGCAAGTACGTACGGGCGCCGTGCAGCACGCCGGGTGAGCCGCCGGTGATGCTGGCCGCGTGCCGGCCGCTCTGCACCCCGTCACCGCCGGCTTCGAAGCCGTAAAGACGCACGTCAGCGTCTGGGATGAACGCGTGGAAGATGCCCATCGCGTTCGATCCGCCGCCGACACACGCGCAGACCGCGTCCGGCAGCCCGCCGAGCAGTGCCAGGCTCTGCGCCCGCGCCTCCACCCCGATGCCGGCCGCGAACTCGCGCACCATTTCCGGGAACGGATGGGGGCCGCCCACCGAGCCGACCAGATAGTGCGTGTGGTCCACAGTGGACACCCAGTCGCGGAACGCCTCGTTCATGGCGTCCTTCAACGTCCGGCTGCCGGACTTGACGGGCACCACCTCGGCGCCGAGCATCCGCATGCGGGCCACGTTCAGGGCCTGCCGGCGGGTGTCCTCCTCGCCCATGTAGACGGTGCACTCGAGGTCGAGGTACGCGGCGGCCGTCGCGGTCGCGACACCATGCTGGCCGGCGCCGGTCTCGGCGATGACCCGCTGCTTGCCCATCCGCTTGGTGAGCAGCGCCTGGCCGAGCACGTTGCGAACCTTGTGCGCGCCGGTGTGGTTCAGGTCCTCGCGCTTGAGCAGAATCCGCGCGCCGGCCTTCGCGGACAGCCGCTTCGCCTGGTAGAGCAGGCTCGGGGTGCCGCCGTATTCCCGCAGCATCCGGGACAGCTCGGTGGTGAACTCGTCGTCGGCGAGCGCTTTGTGAAACTCGACGTCGAGCTCGTCGAGGGCCGCGACCAGTGCCTCCGGCACGAACCGTCCGCCGTACAGGCCGAAATAGCCGCGGGAATCCGGGCCTTGGCTGATCGTCATGCGCTCCTCATCGGGACGGCCGCGGCATCGCCGGATGCGACCCGGCGGTGACCAGGTCGGCGACCGCCTGCCGCGGGCTGCGGTCGGTCACCAGGCCCTCACCGACCAGCACCGCGTCGGCGCCGGCTGAGGCGTACGCGATGAGGTCGTGGGTGCTCTTCACCCCGGACTCGGCGATTTTCACCACGCTGGACGGCAGGCCGGGCGCGATCCGCTCGAAGATGGACTTGTCCACCTCCAGAGTCGCGAGGTTTCGCGCGTTCACGCCGATAACCTTCGCGCCGGCTTCCAGCGCGCGATCCGCCTCGGCCTCGTCGTGCACCTCGACCAGCGCGGTCATGCCGAGCGACTCGGTCCGCTCCAGCAACCCCATCAACACGTTCTGTTCCAGCGCGGCCACAATCAGCAACACCATGTCGGCGCCGTGGGCGCGGGCCTCGTGCACCTGGTACGAGCTGAAGATGAAGTCCTTGCGCAACACCAGAACGTCGACAGCCGCTCGTACGGCGGCAAGGTCTTCCAGTGATCCGTGGAAATAGTTGCGTTCAGTGAGCACGCTGATACACCGCGCTCCACCGGCCGCATACTCCCCCGCGAGCGCGGCGGGGTCGCGAATATCGGCCAGCTGGCCGGCCGACGGCGACGCACGCTTCACCTCGGCGATCACGCCGACGCCCGGCGCGCGCAAGGCACGGAGAGCGTCTTTTGCCGCCGGAGCAGCGGCCGCGAGCCTTTTGACCTCGTCGAGCGGGACGGCGGCCTGACGTTCTTCGACGTCCGCTTTCACCCCGACGAGAATGTCGTCGAGAACACTCATCGGTCGCCCACAACCACATTCGGGCACGACCGATCGCTCCCGCGCACCTCGCCTCTTTTCAGGCCTGTTCCGAGCCCGCCCGATCCCATGCGTGGGATGCTACCGACCGACAATTCGGGCTCGGTCATCGCCCGGTAAAACACAGCCTTTAGACCTGCAAATAGCTAGTCCTGGTCTCCTTGATAACAGTCAGCTCAGTAGCGGCCAGCCACCCGGTCGGCGATCCGGGCAATCGGGCTGGTGGTCGGACGGCCCCGATATTCCTGCCGGTCGGCGAACCGGTAGAGCGCGTAAAGCGACCGTACGCCAAGAAAACGCAGCGGTTCGGGCTCCCAGCGGCGGACCCGCCGGCCGACCCACGGCAATCTGGTCAGCTCGCTGTCGCGGCGCAGCACCAGATCCCGCAACGTCCGCCCGGCCAGATTCGTCGTCGCCACTCCGTGACCGACATAACCGCCCGCGGTGCCAAGGCCACTGGGCCGGTCGAACCGTACGGTCGAGCACCAGTCCCGCGGCACGCCCAGCACCCCACACCACGCGTGCGCCACGGACGCTCCGACGGCCGCCGGGAACAGCTGCCGCAGCAGCTCGGAAAGTGCTGCCACCGTACGGATCTGGGTGGCGCCACTGTGATCGGTACGAGAGGCGAATCGATAGGGCACGCCACGCCCGCCAAGCGCGATCCGGCCATCCGCGGTGCGCTGCGCGTACATGTACGCATGGGCCATATCGCCAAGGGTTTCCGCTTCCCGCCAGCCCACTTCGGCCCAGAAATAGTCCGGCAGCTGCTCGGTCACGATCATGGAAGAATTCATCGGCAACCAACTCCGCCGCTCGCCGGCGAGTCCGGCGGTAAATCCCTCCAGGCATCGCAAAACAACGTCCGCGGTCACCGTCCCCCGGTTCGTACGCACCCGCCGCGACTCGATGTCGAGCACCTCGGTCCGCTCGTACAAGCGCACCCCGAGACCCTCCACGACCCGCGCCAGCCCGCGGACGAGCTTTGCCGGTTGCAGGCGCGCGCAATGCTGGCTGTAGATGCCGCCAACCGCCCCCTGGACCCGAATTCTGCCCGCCAGCTCAGCACCGTCCAATATGGACACGTCGGTGTCCTGGTAACCCCAGTGCCGCAACTGCTCGTACTCGTCCCGCAGCCGGCCGAGCTGCGCCGGACTCCGGGCTATTTCCAGATTCCCGCCTTTGTGAATGTCCGCGTCAATTCCCTCGGCCGCGGCCACCTCGATCACCTCGTCAACGGTCGCCATCATGGCCCGCTGCAACGCCAGCGTCGCCGCCCGCCCGTGACTCGCCGCATACCGACTCGCCGACCCGGCCAGGTTCGCCGTCAACCACCCGCCATTGCGTCCAGATGCGCCGAAACCCGCGAATTCCTTCTCCAGCACCACAATCCGCAGATCCGGCTGCGCCTTCTTCAGGTAGTACGCCGTCCACAACCCGGTATACCCAGCCCCCACAATCGCCACATCCACGGCCGTGTCGCCCGGCAAACCCGGCCGATAGTCCGGCTTTCCCAGCTGGGCGTACCAAAACGACACCCCACCATTAGGCACCGCACGGGTCACTGACCGCCTCCTCTACCGATCTTGGTGACGCTACCCCCGCGCGAGCTACCGGGTCGGGTCTTCGCCGCGGTCGAGGGCGTCCCACGTCTCGGCGTCGTTGGACCCGCCGGCGGCGACCCGGGCCTTGCCGTCCGAACCCAACTCGTACCGCTGCGAAGCCGTCCACCGGCGCGCGTACAACGCCACCCAGACACCGCTGACCAGCACCAGGAAACCGCCGAGCAGAGCCAAAAACACCCACCACACCGTCACTGTCACGGACATCGACGCGGTGGTCGGCCGCAGGTCAGGACCGGCCACCGCGGCGACCGCGTCGGCGAGGATCCCCAGCCCACAGAGCGCCAGGAAAGCGCCCACGATCGTACGGCCGATCCGTTTGAGGGCCAGCAACGCGAGGGTTCCGGCCAGCGCGACCAGGGCCAGCGCGGCGGAGATCGGGGCGACGGCGCCTCCCGCGATGGACTTGGTGACCGGCGGGAGGGGTGCAACCTGGTGGATGAGGGAGGTGCCCCACGGCTGGGTGGTGGCCCAAAGCGCGAGGCCGGCGCCGGCCGCGCAGAGCACGAAGCTAGCCGCCAGGCCCACGGTGCGCCGGGGCGGATTCTCGGTCTTGTGCTGCTGCGCCACACCCCCATCGTCACACGCCAGCCTCCGCGGCCGACCGGCGATGCCGGCCAGCATCAAGTCCAGGCCCAGCCCGACCTGCTCCTCAGGACTGGAGGCTTGTCGCCATCGACTTGGCCGGTCAGGCTCACGAGGTCGAGGTCAGCGACGGCCAGGTCCGGCTGAAGCTGACCGAGAGCCCAGTTTTTGTTCACCCTGGCCAAGACTGACCATCGACTGGCGGAGCTGGTCGGCGGTGAGCGGCGGCTCGTCGATGGGGGTAGCGGCCGCCGTACGCAACCCGTCCAGTAGAAAACCGAGGTGGCGCCGCCAACTGTGCGGCGCCACCGCGCGAGTGGCGTCGATGATCCGCGCGGCCGACCAGAGCACGTACGCGAAGTCCACCAGCGTGAAGTCCGCCCGCAGCGCACCAGCTCGCCGCGCTCTCTCGACGATCGCACCGACCTGCGCGAAGCCCTCCCCGCAGGCGGACTCGGCGAGCGACGCGTCCGGATAGCGGCGCGACAGGATGTCGTTCAGGCTCCGGTCCCCAGCCTGCCGCTCGCACGTACCCAGCACGTACGACTCAAAGCCCTGCCATGGGTCGGCGCAGGCCAGCGCCTGTTCGCCGAGCTCGATCAGCGGAGCCAGCCGGGCCGGCATGACCTCGTCGAGCAGCGCCGCACGCGTCGGGAAATGGTTGTAGAGCGTCCCGATGCTGACGCCTGCCCGCCGGGCGATCTCCTCCAGCGGCACGTCCAGTCCCCGGCCAGCGAACTCCACATGCGCAGCGTCGACCAGCTTGCGGCGGTTCGCGGCCGCGTCGCGGCGTAACACCTTCGCCGGCCGTGCGGTCGAACCGTCGGTGAGTGCCATGACTCCAGTGTACAAAACTTGAGACATCCCTCAACTTCGTGCTACCTTCGATTCAAGTTGAGGGTCACCTCAATTTAGTCACTGGACCCGGAAGGCAACACAGTCATGCCCAAAACCCTTGCCATCTTCGGAGTCGGCCCCGGCATGAGCCGGTCCGTCGCGAATCGCTTCGGGCGCGAAGGTTTCCGCCTCGCGCTGGTCGCCCGCAACCTGGACAAGCTGGAGAAATACGTTCAGGAGCTGGCCGCCAACGGGATCGAGGCAGCGGCCTTCACGGCCGACGTGACCGACCGCGGCGAGCTCGTACGGGTGATCGGCGAGATCAACGAACGGTTCGGGCACATCGACGTGGCCCAGTTCAGCCCGTCCAATCTCGACACGCCGGTGGTGAATGTCCTGGACGTCGACCCAGATGACCTGCCGGCCCAGTTCCAGATGCCGTTGTGGGCTCCCATCGCGCTGGTCAAAGCGCTGTTGCCGGGCATGATCGAACGCCGCGACGGCACCATCCTGCTCGGCTCCGGTGTGTCAGCCGTACGCCCGGTGCCAGCGCTCGGAAACGTCGGCATCGCGCTGGGCGGACTTCGTCAGTACGTACAAAATCTGAACGCAGCGGTCGCGGACAAAGGTGTCTACGTCGGGGTCATCCACGTCGGCGGCCTGATCGACCGCAGCGATGCCAGCAAGATCTTCGAAAAGCACGCACCAGCGGACATTGGCCCGGTCCCCCGCGTCAACCCGGACGAACTCGCCGAGACCGCCTGGGAAATGCACGCCAACCGCGACACCTTTGAGCGAATCGTCGGCTCGTACGCCCAATAAACCCACCGCGAGCTTGACCATTTCGTCGCCGACACACCGGTGTGGACAACGAAAACGTCAGGTTCGCGGAGGTTGATTGTCTAGCAGGACGATGGTCTCGAAGCAGCTGTGCAGGCCGGTGTGGCAGGCCGGGCCGACCTGCTCGACGGTGACCAGCAGCGCGTCGCCGTCGCAGTCCATCGCGACGGAGCGGACTTGCTGGGTGTGCCCCGAGGTCTCGCCTTTGACCCAGTATTCCTGCCGGCTGCGCGACCAGTAGGTGGCACGGCCGGTGGTGAGCGTCCGGTGCAGCGCCTCGTCGTCCATCCAGCCGACCATCAACACCACCCCGGTGCCCTGCTCCTGCACCACCGCGGCCACCAGGCCGGCGTCGTCCCGCTTGAGGCGCGCCGCCACCGCGGGATCCAGTGCGGTGGGGCGTACGGCCGTGTCCATGCCTCCATTGTGACCCCGCGGCCGTCCGAGGTGCGACGATGGGCGGCAGCGACCCGGTGGTCGCGGGCAGCACAAGCGAAGGGTGATCGGTGGCAGCGCGGAACGAACCGGAAGGCGGCGACCAGCCGGCACAGCGGCAGGCGGCCACGGCACCGGCCCGGCGGCGATCTGGGCGGCCGCGCGGCGAGACCCGTACTCGTGAGGACATCCTCGCGGCCGCTCGCGGTGAGTTCCATCAGTACGGGTTCGACCGGACCACCATCCGCGGCATCGCCGCCTCGGCCGGCGTGGACCCTGCGCTGGTGCATCACTACTACGGCTCCAAGCAGGACCTTTTTCTGGCCGCTCTGCAGTTCCCGGCGGAGATCCCGCAACTGGTGCACACCGTGATGGCCGGCGGCCCGGAAGGCGCCGGTGAGCGGCTGGTTCGGTTCTTCCTCAGCATCTGGGATCGCTCCGACACCATCAGCCCGTTCATGGCGCTGCTGCGAAGCGCGATCAGCAACCCGCAGGCCACCGCGATGCTGCGGGAGTTCGTCACCGACATGGTCATCGGCCCGGCGACCAGCCAGCTCGCCGTCGACCAGCGGGCCATCCGGGCGCCGCTGGTCGCCTCCCAGATGATCGGGCTGGCCTTCGCTCGGTACGTGCTGGAGCTTGAGCCCATCAGGTCCGCCTCGCTGGAGACGCTGGTGGGCACCGTCGGCCCGACCGTACAGCGCTATCTCACAGGTCCTCTCCCAGATAGCGCCGAGTGTCCCGATGAAACTGCAGGCAGCCCAACAGGATCACGTTGATCACCACGCCGCCGGCCGCCGCCGGAATGGTGACCCAGCCGGCGATCACGGCGGCCACCAGCGCCAACAACGTCAGCCAGCAGAGCGCCACCGACCAGAACCAGGCGCCGCTGCTGCGCCGCCGGGCGGCCCGGTCGACCAGCCACGCCTGAAGCCAGACCAGCACCAGGCTGCCCGCCACGATCGCGGCCAGCCCGCTGACGAACGAGGTGTGCAGGCCGGCAAGGCTCAGCAGCACGACCTCCGCGCCGGCCCCGCACCCGCCGATGGTGCCGGCGACCGCCAGCCCGAGCGCGATCCAGCGGGCCACCCGCAGCGGCGTCGGCGCGCCCGCCAGCCCGAGCGGCTCCTCGCCGACGACTCGGCCGCGGAACACCGAGACATTGCGCTGACCAGCCAGGTCGTCGTCGGACTCGGCCGCGTCCGGCTCCTCGTCCTTGATCAACGACAAACCGGGGGGCGCCGGCACCACGACGGCTTCGGCGGCCTCCTCCTGCTCCGGTTCGGTCGGCTCATCGTCACGTACGCTGCTCATGCCTCCATGGTGACAGGGTCCCTACCGGCACCCGCCACGCCACACGTTGTGACTCTTTTCGCTACTTAGGGCGACGAAAGTCGGAACTCCGCGCGATCACCAGGCTGGTGCCCAGGTCCCGGGCCTGCCCAGGGTGGGCCGGGTGGAGCGCAGGTAGTCGCGCAGCGTGGCGAGAGTCGGGTGCGGATTGCCCGCATGCCAGATCAATGAGTGCGGATAGACCGGCGTCGGGTCTCGTACGACCACCCGCCGCAGGTCGTAGTTCGCCGGCCAGACGAGCCGGGTCTGCTCGCCGACGAAGGTCGCGAGCGCCGCCGAGTCGGCGAGCATGTCCAGCAGGTGCTCGATGCCGAAGTTGGGCCCGATCACGTCAATCGTGACGCCGAACGCGGTCGCGAACTCCTGGTAGTACGCGGCCCACTCCGTGCCGGGCACGATCCCGGGCATCCAGATCCGCTGCCCGGCCAGCTCGTTCGACGCGATCGTACGAGCGATCGCGAACGCGTGCGCGGGACCGGTCAGCAGGTGAATCGGCTCGTCGAGGACCCGGACCGCTTGGACGCCGTCGGTGAGCTGGCGCGCGGGCAGCGGGACGGCACGGATGGATGCGTCGAGGGCACCGGACCGGATCGCCTCGATGGCCGCGTCCGTGTCCAGGACGTGGGTGACCACGTCGAGTTCGGTCTCGGGATGCGCCCGGTGGAAGTCGCGCAGCAAGCCGGCCGGGGCGATCCGCTGGCCGATCACGTCAACGCGCAGCGCTCGGCGGTCGGGGCGTACTGAGGCAATGGCCCGCTCCTCGACCCGCAGCAGCTCGCGGGCGTGCGGCAGGAACGCCTGCCCGTCGATGGTGACCCGAGCGCCCCGCGCGGTCCGGATGAACAGCCGTACACCGAGATCTTTCTCCAGAGCGGCGATGCGTTTCGAGACCGCCTGCTGGGTGATCGACAGGTCAGTCGCGGCCTCCTGAAACTGCCCCGCATCCACCGCCGCGACGAAGGTCCGTACGGCTTCGATGTCCATGACCTCACAGTAGATAAACAACGCGCGGTTGTGGCTCGCCGACCGAACGGTTGTTTGATCCGCTGGCCGGCCGCTCGCTTAGATCGTGAAGGCCAACGTGAGGTTGTGAGGCAAGGAGGGCGCGATGGTGAGACGGTCGCTTGGCCGACGGTTCGGATGGCTCTGGGGCGCGTACGCGGTCAGTACGTTCGGCACCTGGCTCGCGTTCGACGCGTTCACCCTGATCGCGATCCTGGTGCTGCATTCCAGTCCGGCCGCGGTGTCGGTGCTGGCCGCGGCCGGCCTCGCGGTAGGCGCGGCGGTGGCGGTGCCGCTCGGCCCGTGGGTGGAGTTCCGCCGCAAGCGGCCGGTGCTGGTCGCGACGGACCTGACCCGGTTCGCCGCGGTGCTCAGCATTCCGGCCGCGTTCGCGCTCGGGATGCTCACCTTCGGCCAGCTTCTGGTTGTGTCGGTCATCGTCGCGGCGGCCGACATCGCCTTCAAGTCGGCCAGCGGCGCGTACCTGAAAGGGCTCGTACGCCCGGAGCACCTGCTCGTCGCGAACGGCCGGTTCGAGTCCGTCACCTGGACCGCGAGCGCGGTCGGACCGCCGATCGGGATGGCCGCGGTCGGGATCTTCGGACCGGTCACGACCGTACTGGCGGACGCGGTGAGCTATCTGCTGTCGGCCGCGGCGCTGCGGGCGATCGGCGGGCCGGAACCACACCCCACTCGTACCAACGCGGCCCGGCTGCGGCCCGCCGACCTGCTCGACGGCTGGCGGCACATCCTCACCCACCCGTCGCTGCGTCCGTTGTTCTTCAACGCGATCCTGGTCAACGGCCTGATCATGGCCCCAGCCCCACTGCTCGCCGTCCTCATGCTCGGCCGCCTCGGATTCGCTCCCTGGCAGTACGGCCTGGCGTTCGGGGTCGCCTGCACCGGCGGCCTGCTGGGTTCCCGGCTGGCCCCGCCACTGGTCGCACGCTT
This sequence comes from Fodinicola feengrottensis, assembly GCF_039530045.1. Lineage (NCBI taxonomy): Bacteria > Bacillati > Actinomycetota > Actinomycetes > Mycobacteriales > Fodinicola > Fodinicola feengrottensis. Next base: position 63,705 of record NZ_BAAANY010000019.1, read on the forward strand.
CGGTCAGCACCGGATCCTGCGTACGTTCGGGACGCTGCGCGCCTGCTGGCCCCTCGGTCTGGCCTTCGTCAGTCCCGGTGTCCCCGGGCTCCTGGTCGTGATCGCCGTCGAGTTCATCCTGATCGCGTGTTGTGGCGTCTTCAATCCCGTCTACGCCACCTACCGCCTGGAACAAACTCCCACCGACCGCGTCACCCGTACCCTGTCCGCCTGGTCTATCGCCAGCAACGCCAGCATCGCCACCCTGACCGTCCTTTGGGGCTTCCTCGCCACCGTCACCACCCCCCGCCTCGCCATCGCAGCCGCCGGCCTCCTCCTACTGGCCACCCCCCTCCTGCTCCGCAAAGCCGTCAACCACCACCCCAACAACACCCCCGCCAACCCCGCGCAGCCCGCACCGTCCACCCCATAGCCGGCCACTCCAACGCGACCCACCCCACGGTCCCCACCCCGACCGGACCCGTCACTTTTAAACCAAGTCGGCCAACTTCAACGGACCCAACCTCACGGTCCCACCCCGCGCGGAACCGTCACCATTTCCATCAAGTTGGTCGACTTTGTACGGGACCCTCAGTCCCCACCCCGAGCGGAACCGCCACCATTCCCATCAAGTTGGTCAACTTCAACGGGACCCAGCCCCGTTCGGCGCCATCGGCCGCCAGGCCGATGTTGTCGCCCCTCCGGCAGGAGCGTCCGCCTTTGCAGGCCCGCGGTCTTTGCGGGCCTACAAAGGCGGACTCTCGTAGCCGTAGTCGACGGCGCCCGCGCCGAAGGCGCCAGAAACACAGGGCGCATCGGCAGTAACCATCAGAAAATCCCGCCCCGCCACCGGTCTTTGGTGGCGGGGCGGGATTTTCTGATGGCTGGTAGACGAGACGCCGCACCCTCACAAACACCGCTCTTAACCAGGGCGCCCATCTCCCCAGCACACCGCTTTTAACCAGGGCGCTCATCTCCCCAGCACACACCGCTTTTAACCAGGCTGTCGCGTCCCCAGCACACACCACCCCAACCAGGCCGCTCACCTCCCCAACACACCGCTCTCAACCAGGGCTGTCGCGTCCGCAGTGGACCCGAACCAGGCCCGCCATTCCCACCCAGTCCCGACCAAACCAAGGACGGCTCTGGGGAACCTAACTAATCCGAAACAGCCAGGAGGCGACCAGCGTTCGCCAGCAGGAACTCGCGAAACCGCCGGGCCGGCGGATGCAGGTCGTGAACCGCCGACGGGTCGTCCCGATCCGCTGGCCAGATCAAGCAAATCGTACGGGCGGCGACCGGGGAGCTGATCCGGACGGCGACCGCGCCGGGGGTCGTTTCGGCAGACGTGATGGGCAGGATGGAGACGCCGAGACCGGCGGCGACGAGGCCGCGGGCGGTTTCGACTTCCTGGCCGACGAAGGCGATCCGTGGAGTGAATCCGGCCGCGTGGCAGAGGTCGTCGCAGATCCGCCGCAGGCCGTATTGCGGCTCCAGGCAAATGAAAGCCTCGGTCGCGGCCTCGGCCAGCCGAACCTGGCGACGGCTGGCGAAGCGGTGGCCGGCGGGGACCATGAGGACAAGCGGCTGGGTGGCCAGCGGGCGTACGGCGATGCCGGGGCCAGCGGTGCCTGGGGAGACCAGGCCGAGGTCGATCTCGCCGCTGCGAACGCGTTCGCGGATGTCGTCGGTGCTGGCCTGGGTCAGGGTGAACGTGATCAGCGGGTGCTGGGCACGGAAAGTACGCAGCAGCTCCGGGACCGTACGCGGTGCCATGGTGTGCAGGAAAGCGAAGGACACCCGGCCAGCGTCCGGATCGGTTTCGGCGAGCACCGCCTGGCAGCCGGCGGCGAGTTCACGGGCGGCTCGCTCGGCCGCGGGAAGCAGCGCGCGACCGTGTCTGGTCAGTCGTACGCCCCGGCCGCTGCGCGCGAAGAGCGCGACGCCGAGCTCCTCCTCCAGCCGAGCGATCGCCCGGCTGACCGTCGGTTGTGGCACCCCCATCCCGATCGCGGCACGGGTGACGTGCTGTTCGGTGGCCACGGCCAGAAAGGGCAACAGTCGCTGGCTCAGCGCCCGCACCTGATCTGTCCACTCGCCGTTATACAGATCCGTATCAGTCACCCATTAATCATGTATTGGACGTATCGATCTGACCAGCCTTACGTTGCGAACATGACCGCCAACCGCCGCCGGGTCAGCCTCGGACTTTTCCTCTGCGGCCTGGTCACCTTCGGCGCTGTCTACAGTGGACAGTCGTTGCTTCCGGTGCTGGCCACGGCGTGGCGGATCACCCCGGGCGAGGCGAGCCTCACGGTGTCGGTCACCACCGGCGCGCTGGCGGTTTTCGTCATCCCGGCCAGTTTGCTGGCCGACCGGCTGGGCCGCAGCCGCGCGATGGCCGCCTCGGTGCTGGCCGGCAGCGTGCTGACGCTGGCGGGCGCGGCGAGCAAGAGCTATCCGATGCTGCTGGTCCTGCGAGGCCTCGCCGGGGTGGCCTTCGCGGGCGTGGTCGCAGTGGCCATGGGCTATCTGGCCGAGCAAGTGCCGGCGGGGCAGCTGGGGTCCGCGGCCGGCTTGTACGTGGCCGGCAACAGCGTCGGCGGGATGGTCGGTCGGGTGCTCAGTGCGACCTGCGGCGATCTGCTCGGCTGGCGCGCGGCGCTCGCCATCGCCGGCCTGCTGGCGCTGGTCGGCGCCTTCGCGGCAGTACGGATCCTGCCCGCGTCGGCACCGCACGCAGATCGTCCGCCCGCACCACTTTGGCCATTACTGAAGCAAAACCTGTCCGATCTGGTGCTGCTCCGGCTGTGCCTGATCGGCGGGCTCGCGATCAGCGCCTTCGTCACCGCGTACAACTTCCTCGGTTTTCGTTTGCTGGCCGCACCTTTCGCCCTGCCGGCGACCCTGGTCGGGCTGATTTTCCTGACTTACGTGGCTGGTACGGCCGGATCGGCGATCTGCGGACGGCTGACGGATCGCTTCCCGCACCGATACGTGCTGCTGATGACGGCAGCTGTCGCGGCGCTCGCGGCAGTGCTGACGCTGCCGGACTCGCTGCCGCTGATCCTGATCGGCCTGATCGCGCTGACGGCCGGGTTCTTCGCCAGCAACTCGGCCGCCACCGCGGCGGTCAGCCTCCGCTCCCCCGGCGGCGCGGCGCTTGCCGGCGGCCTTTACACCTTCGGTTACTACCTCGGCGCCAGCGTCGGCGGCACGGTCGGCGGGATGGTCTACGGCGCCGCCGGCTGGACCGCGACCGCCTGGTACATCGCCGCGCTCTTCCTGGCCGCCGGGCTGCTCGGCCTGACCATCCGGGTCGGCTCCGCCACATCGAGCCGTCAGCGGGAGCCGGCCGCGGTCACCGGTCGTACGATGCCGGAATGACTTCGCACGCACGGTTGGAACGAACGGCGCTGGTCGAGGCGATGCGCGAGGTCGGTCCGGACGCGCCGACGCTGTGCACCGGGTGGACCACCCGGGACCTCGCCGCGCACCTGGTGATCCGGGAGCGCCGGCCGGACAGCAGCCTCGGTATCCTGCTGCCCCAGCTCGCCGGCTACACCGAGCGGGTCCGCACCCAGGTGATGGAAGCCAAGTCGTACGAGCAGCTGCTCGACCTGATCGACTCCGGCGCCTGGTGGTCGCCGACCGGCAACCCGCTCGCCGACGGCGTGGTCAACCTGGCCGAGTTCTTCATCCACCATGAGGACGTCCGGCGCGCCCAGCCAGAATGGGGCCCGCGGGCCATCCCCGCCGACGTGGAACAGAAGTTCTGGTCGAACCTGCGGATCATGGCTCCGCTCGCGCTGCGCCGGGCGCCGGTCGGCGTGCTGCTGACCGCGAACGGCGGTCGCACCATCCGCCCGAACCGCGGCGAGCCGACCGTACGCCTGGACGGCCAACCCAGCGAGCTGCTCCTTTTCGTCTCCGGCCGGCAAAATTCCGCCCGTCTCCAGATGGACGGCGACGCCGACGCGATAGCCACCCTGATGTCCGCGAGTTTCGCGCTGTAGCTAACCGAGATCAACAAAAACGAGGAGGAGGTGTGCGGCTGATGCGTACGACTGCGGTGAGCGCCACCTCGGTGACGACTCTTTTGGCTTCCTCATCTTGGAGATCTCTTGTCTTTTCGGATAACCACCTGGACTGAGCACGACCACGGCCCGACCAACTACCGGCTGGCCATGCTGGCGACTGATGCCGACGGTATCTGCGCTGGCACCGCGTTTCTTCGCATCTATACCGCGCCTGACCGCGGCCACCTGGTTTTATTGGAAGGAGCAGTACATCCAGCCGCCCGCCGGACCGGTGTCGGCACGCAGTTACTGGAAACGGCCTTGGGGCACGCGCGTACGACTGGCGCCAAAATCGTGCTCAGCGATGTCGAGGCGGACACGTCTGGCGCGACTTTCCTTGTCAACAAGGGGTTCCGACCCGTACTCACGCTGGTGCATACCAGACTTTCCCTGACAGAAGTGGATATCGCCGCGCTCGTGGAGAAGCCGCATCCCGGATATCGGTTGGTCTCCTGGGAAGGTGTCGCGCCGGACGGACTCGCCGAGTCGCTGGCCGGCGCGCACAACGCGATGAACGACATGCCGGTGGGCGACTCAGGACGTAAGGCGATCAGGTGGGACGCCGAACGGGTGCGCACGGTCGCGAAAGCGGTGGCCGACCGCGGCTCGGTTCTGCACACCGTGACAGCGATCGCCGGCGACGGCACGGTCGCCGGATTCACCGATGTGGTGGTGCCAGCCGACGGGACCGGCGACGGCCATGGCTCGGGGACCGCGGTGCTGGCCACACATCGAGGTCACGGCCTCGCGCTCTGGATGAAGGCGGAGTCGATCCGGCTGGTACGAGCGAGGCATCCGGAACTGTCCGGGCTGCTGACCGACACGGTTGACACCAACTTGCCCATGCGGCGTACGAACGAGATTCTGGGCTATCTGCCGACCAGAACCACGGTCGAATACCGACTCGACTTCTAACGCACAATGCCCCGTGGCGCCGGCCACGGGGCATTGCAGCAAACCGGAAAACCTACTTAACGGCTCCGGCCGTCATGCCGGCCTGGACCTGACGCTGGAAAATGATGTAGACGATCAGGACCGGGAGCATCGCGATCATCAGGCCGGCGAACAGCTGTCCCCAGTCGCCCGCATAACCCTGGCTCACCACCAGATCGGCGAGTCCCTGCGTCAACACGAACTTGTCACGATCCGAGTTGAGCACCAGCGGCAGCAAATACTGGTTCCACTGGCCGAGGACGTTGAAGATGCCGATGCTGATCAGGCCAGGTCGGGCCAGCGGCAGCATGATCCGGAAGAAGGTGCCGGCGTGCCCGCAGCCGTCGATCAGCGCCGCCTCGGCGATCGAGGTCGGCAGCGTACGGAAAAACGAGGTCAGGAAGAACACCGTGAACGGCAGCGAGTATCCGATGTAGACCACGATCAGGCCCTGGTATGTGGAGAGCAGGCCCATGTTCTTGAGTACGAAGAAAAGTGGCACCAGGGCGAGAAACACCGGAAAGGTCATTCCCGAGATGAACAGGAAGTAGATGATCCGGTTGCCCTTGAAGTCGAACCTCGCCAGCACGTACGCGGCCATCGAGCCCAGGATCATGGTGCCGATCACGCCACCGCCGACCACGATGAGGCTGTTGAAGAAGAACGCGCCGAAGTTCGCGTTGATCCAGGCACCGGACCAGTTCTCGAAATGCAGTTTGGTCGGGAGCGCCCACGGCGCCTCAAAAATCTCCGCGTTCGTCTTGAACGAGGTCATGAATGCCCACAGCATCGGCAAAATGACCATCGCGGCCCACAAGATCAGAATTCCGTGCGAGAAGACGTTGAGAACGCCGCCCTCGCTGGGAATCTTCTCCGGCTTGGTCGGGGTTTTCGCCACCGAGACTGCGGTTGGTTCCGCTTTCTGGATCTGAGTCGTCATCAACTTCCCCTAGAACTCGATCCGCTCACGGCGTGAGAACCGCAGCGTCAGGACGGCGAACAGCAAGGTCACGATGAGCATGGCCACTCCCATGGAGATGCCGTAGCCGGCCTGCCCGTGGTTGAAAGCGGAATCCCACAGGTAGAACGGCACGACGGTGGTGGCGCCGTCGGGACCGCCCGGTCCGTTCGTCATGATCTGGACGATCGCGAAGCCGTCCATCGCGATGATGCCCAGATAGACCCACCCGGTCTGGATCGTGTCCCAGATCAGCGGGAAGGTGATCTTGAAGAAGGTGGTGAAACGGTTGGCGCCATCCAGCAGGACCGCCTCGTAGATCTCGTCCGGGATGGCGCTCATCCCGGCCGAGAACAGTACGACGTAGAAACCGACCTGCCACCAGACCATCACCGCGATGACGCAACCCAGAGCGAGCTTCGGGTCGGACAGCCAGGAGATGGTCGATGGGATCCCGATTGCCCGCAACCCCGAGTTCAAGGCGCCGTTGTTGGGATTGTAAATAGCGCCCCAGAGCACCGCGATCACGGTGATCGACAGCACCTGCGGGAAAAAATAGACCACCTGATAGAGCTTGCTGCCCCGGACGCCGGCGACCGTCTGGTTCTTTCGTTTGCGGCCGCCGACGTTGATCATGAACGCGAAGAACAGGCCCAGGGTGAGGGTGATCAGCGGCAGCACGATAAGCAGGATCACGTTGTGCCATAACGAGAGCCAGAAGACCGGGTCGTGCGCCAACCTGATGTAGTTCGCGAACCCAGTGAAATCCTGGGTCGGCGTCAGGCCCGACCAGTCCGTCATCGACAGGCCGATGGCTTGCACATATGGCCAGATCACGAAGATCAGATAAATTGCCACCGGTGCCGCCAAGAACGAGACGATGAACCGGTTCCTACCGTGCCGCATCGCTGATTGTTACTCCGTTTCAGGCTGGGTTACCGACTAGGAACTGTGCTTGAACTTCTTGATCGCCGAGTTCGATGCGACCGCGTCGGCCGCGGCCTGCGCCCGGGTGATCCAGTCGGCGGTGGAGAGCTCCTTGTGCATCAGCAGACCGGTGTTCTGACCCAGCGACTTCTTTTCCAGGTCCGGATACCAGTCCGGCAGCCGCGGGTTGCTGACGCCCTGGCCGGCCGCCTTCAGCAGCGCGTTCGCCGAGGTCAGGCCCGGCGGCAGCTGGATGCCGTCAGCGGCACCAGCCACACAGGTCAGCGAGCTGACCAGCTTCGCGAAGTTCTGCGACTGCGCCTTGGAGAGCATGATCCGCAGCAGTTCCTGGCCGCCGAGGGCGTTCTTGCCCTGCTTCGGCACGATGAACGGCTCGCCGGAGGCCGACCAGGTCGACCCGTACGGCAGCTTGTCCGCGGCGGACGCCGACGGGGGGCCGCCGACGGCCATGTTGAAGCCGGCCGGGGTGGTCGGCTTGGACTCGTTCTCCACCCACGAACCGTTCGGGATGAACGCGGCCTTGCCCTGGTTCCACGCGGTCTGCGACTCGATGTGCGTCAGGCCTTCGCTGCCCTGCAGGATGTAGCCCTTGGCGGCCAGTTCGGCGAACGCGTCCACCGCCGTCTTGACCGCCGGGTTCTTCCAGGCGTTCGGTTCCAGGTTGTCGATCGACTTCATCACGTCCAGACCGCCGATCTTGGCGATCATGCCGTACATCGCGAAGTGGACGTAGTAAGGGTATTTACCGGCGTACGTCCAACCGGCGATTCCCTTGCCCTTCAGCGTCTCGCAGGCCGTGATCATGTCGGCCCAGGTCTGCGGGTACTTGATCTGGTACTTGTCCAGCTGCGCCTGCGAATACCAAACGCCGAAGACGTTCTGCGCGTAGTTCATCGCATAGACTTCTTTGCCGCCGTACTGACCCTGCTCAACCGAACCGGGCAGCAGGGTGTCCCGCACCTTCTTGGTCGGGTCGTCGAACGAGGGCGCGTCCAGCAGTGGCGTCAGGTCGGTCAGCTGGCCCTTGCTGATGAGGCTGTTCATGTCCAGCTGCTGCGCACCGGAGTTGTCGATCAGGTCAGGCGGGTTGCCGCCGACGAACCGCGGCGCGAGCTGCTGGGTGATGGTCTGCGTACCGGTGTGCTTGATCGTCGCCTTCGGATACTTCTGCTTGAACGCGGCCTCGGCGTCGGTGGCGTACTTGTCACCGAAGCCGCCCTTGAAGATCACCACGTCCAGCGGCGCGTCGACCTTCACGCCGAGCGGATTGTCCTTGGTGACCGTGCCCTTGTCGGAACTTGCGTTGCCTGAACCGCCACCGGTGGCGCAGGCGTCCAGCAGTGCCGCGCCGGGAACAGCCAGGGCGCCCAGCGCCGCCGCCCGAGTGAGCAGCGTCCGCCGGGACACCTCAGATGGTCCGCCCATTGCCTCTCCTCTTTCTGTTTTTCAGGTGCCACCACCATGGTGGCTTTTGATGCCATTCACCGATCCTGCTGACTACCTCAGCCGAGCCGGAGGTGAAAGATATCCACTCCAAAGCCGTGGGTCGCTGCCCCACGCCGGGCGACGACCAGTTGTCCCCATCGCGGGTCGCCGGGTATGACGACCAACGCGGTGGAGGTGAGTACGTCCCGGCGCTGTTACACCGAGTGACGACGGCTGCGCCGCGGGCGCTGTCCGCCGCCGGCGGGCGCCAACCAGATCCGTGAGCTTGTCTCGCAACTTCCGTTCCCGTGCCGAGCTCCGGCGGTGAACGGTCCGCATCGCCGAAAGTGCCTGCGCAACGGCCGGGTTGGCCGTGGTGTGGCCACCGTACCGGGGATCTTGGAGCCAGCGGTGCCGATTCCCGGCTTTGCCGGCGAGTCCGGACGACCGGCTACGGCCGCCGTTTCGGCCCAGAGGGCCAGCCAGGAGTCCTTTACCCGGACCGAAAGTGGCATCCCGGGCGAATGCCCCGCGACTCCCCTTCGGCTCGGCCGCGAGCGGCCTCCAGAGCACCGCGTCCCAGCCTCCCGCCACACCGCTGGCCACCGCCGATCGCGGTTCGCACGCCACGCGGAGGCGGCGGGGGGCACAGCGGGCAGGCACCGATCGTCTCCCGGATGAGCATGATTCGTAAGTGTCGTTGGGTACGGTGCCCGTCCACTCGCGAACAGTCAACTAACGATTCGGCGGCACCCGTCGATTATCCACCCACAAATCATGGCATAGATGCACAAAGCAGTCAGAAAAATGTTTGCAGTTGATCGATAGCCAGCCACTTGCGACATCAACGCACTGGGTTTCCGACTTCCCGGAGGGCCTGCTTCACGGCCGGAATGGCCACCGTCCCGAAGTGGAAGACGCTCGCCGCGAGCACCGCGTCAGCGCCCGCCGCGACCGCCGGGGCGAAGTCCTGGACGCTGCCGGCACCGCCGCTCGCGATGAGTGGCACGTCCACCACCGCGCGGACGGCACGGATCATCTCCAGGTCGAAACCGGCGGTCGTACCGTCCGCGTCCATCGAGTTCAGCAGGATCTCGCCGACCCCCAGTTCCTGGCCGCGGGCGGCCCACTCGACCGCGTCCAGACCGGTCCCTCGGCGACCACCGTGCGTAGTCACCTCGAAACCGCTGGGCGTCGGTGGACCATCGACAACGCGGCGCGCGTCGACCGACAGCACCAGGACCTGCGCGCCGAACCGCCGGGAGATCTCGCCGAGCAGCTCCGGGCGGGCGATCGCCGCGGTGTTCACGCCGATCTTGTCGGCACCGGCGCGCAGCAACGCGTCGACGTCTTCCACGGCTCGGATCCCACCGCCCACGGTCAGCGGGATAAACACGCACTCCGCGGTCCGGCGTACCACCTCAAGCGTGGTCGCCCGGCCGGCCGAGGACGCGGTGATGTCCAGAAAGGTGAGCTCGTCCGCGCCGGCCGCGTCGTACGCCCGGGCCAGCTCGACCGGGTCACCGGCGTCTCGCAACGCGGTGAAATTGACACCCTTGACGACCCGGCCGCCGTCCACGTCCAGGCACGGAATGACCCTGACCGCGACGGTCATCGGACCGCCGCCAGCGCCTCGGGCAACGTGAAATTGCCTTCGTACAAGGCAGTCCCGACTATCGCGCCCTCGACGCCGTTCGGCACGAGCCGCGAGATCTGTTTCAGGTCCTCGATGGTCGTCACGCCGCCGCTGGCAATGACCGGCTTTTCGGTACGCGCGCAGACATCGATCAGCAGCTGCAGGTTCGGCCCGCGGAGCATGCCGTCCTTGAGCACGTCGGTCACCACGTACCGCTGACAGCCGTCGTTTTCCAGCCGCTGCAACACATCCCAGAGATCGCCACCCTCGCGCGTCCAGCCGCGAGCGGCGAGCCTGTCACCTCTCACGTCCAGGCCGATCGCCACCCGATCGCCGTACTCGGCGATGATTTTCCGGCACCAGTCCGGATTTTCCAGCGCCGCCGTGCCAATGTTCACCCGCCGGCAACCGGTCGCGAGCGCCGCCTTCAGCGAGTCATCGTCACGGATCCCACCGGACATCTCGACCTGCACGTCCAGCTTGCCGACCACCTCGGCGAGCAACTCCCGGTTGTGGCCCCGCCCGAACGCCGCGTCGAGATCGACCAGATGCACCCACTCGGCGCCGCCGCTCTGCCAGTTCACCGCGGCCGCGATCGGGTCCCCGTACACCTTCTCGGAGCCGGCTTCGCCCTGCACGAGCTGCACGGCCCGCCCCTGGGTCACGTCGACAGCCGGCAACAACGTCAAGCGGTTCGTCATGCCACCCATTCTCCCGATCCGGCGCTGCGGCCGCTCAGCTGGGCCGTTGGGCTTGCGAGAGCTGCTCAATGCACCACAGTGCCCAGTCGCGTACGGCCGGCAGGGTGCGTAGGCCGCGCTCGGCGACCAGTCGGCCGACCGCGAAGGGGTTGTCCCGCCACTGTGCCGGTGCCTGGTTGATTTGGGCCTGCATCGTCTCCAGGCGCTGGGTCGTACGGTCGGCGTAGTCCTGCAGGATTTTGATCGCCTCGGCCGGTTCGAGGTTGCCGAGCAGGAACATCCGCAGCGCGGCCTCGCTGCGGACGGCCTCCTCGGTCAGCGGATCCGCCAGCAGCCAGCGCCGCAGCTCCTGCCTGCCCGGGTCGGTGATCCCGTACGTCTTGCGCCCTCGCGACGCGGTCGCGACCACCTCGACCAGCTCGTCCTCGGTCATCCGTCGCAGTTCCGGATAGACGTGGCTGTGAGTCGTGTGCCAGGCCCACTGCATCAGCGAACCCTCGAACTGCTTGGTCAGGTCGTACCCGCTCGCGGGGCCTTCGGCCAGCAGGCCGAGCAGGGCATGGCGAAGTGACATGACGGCAGCATAGCAGCTTTAGTGTCCGTCCGGACATGTACATATTGACACTCGATCTCGTGGCTGTCAGAGTGAGAGCACGCCGCTGATCACGGCATCCCCCCTTCGCCATCTCCCAAAGGAGTGCCCTCATGACTGACCTGCGCGGTGCCCGGAGCTGGTCATGACGGACGTACTCGTGGTCGGCGCCGGCCCAACCGGGCTCACGCTTGCCTGCGTGCTCGCCCGGCAGGGAGTGTCTGTAAGGATCGTCGACCGGTCGCCGTCGGCTCAGCCGGGATCACGCGGTTTTACGGTCAAGCCGCGGACTTTGGAGGTCTTCGACGACCTCGGGATCGCCGACCGGTTCATGGCCGCCGGCTGGGTCGCGGCCCGCACCCGGGTGCATCTCGGCGGGTCACTGCTCGCGGATTTCTCGATCGGGCAGGACAAACCGAGCGCCACCCGGCCCTACCCGAACTCGCTGGCCCTCCCCCAGTTCAAGACCGAGGAGATCCTACGCGACCGGCTCGCCGATTTCGGCGTACGGGTGGAATTCGGCACCGGTGTACGAGACTTCCAGGCCAACGCCGGCGGGGTGGTGGTGGAGCTGGACACCGGCGAAAGCGCCCAGGTGTCCTATCTGGTCGGCTGCGACGGCGGCCGCAGCACCGTCCGCAAGCGGCTGGGGCTTCGGTTTTCCGGTCGTACGGAGGAAGACGTCCAGGTTCTGCTCGCCGACGCGTACGTCGAGGGGCTCGCACATTCCAATGCCACCCAGATCTGGCTCGGGGCCGACACGTTCGTGGCACGCCCGTCCGGCGAGGGCGGCCGGTGGCAGCTCGTCGCCTCGGTGCCCCCGGACCACCCCGAGCCTTCGGCGCGGCTGCTGGAAAAACTGGCCCGCGAACGTACTGGCCTGGACCTGCGTCTGGTCGACCCGAACTGGCTGTCGGTCTGGCGCTACCACCTCCGGATGGTCGACACCTACCGCGTCGGCCCGGTGTTCCTGGCCGGCGACGCCGCCCACGTGCACAGCCCGTTCGGCGCCTTCGGGATGAACACCGGGGTCCAGGATGCTGACAACCTGGGCTGGAAACTCGGGTGGGTGCTGCGCGGTCACGCCGACGACGGGTTGCTCGACACGTACGAGCAGGAGCGGCTGCCGGTCGCCCGGGCCGTGCTGGCCGAGAGCGACCGCACCTTCTCCACTGCCGCCCGACCGCCGGCCTTCCTGCGCCCGCTCCTCCCGCTGCTGGTCAGGCCGTACCTCACTCGCCTGAACAAACGCGGCCGCTACGACCACCCGAGCTATCCGGACAGCTCGTTGAGTGTCGGCCCGGGAGCCGGCGTGAGCGCACCGGACGGCCGCTATGGGACCGGCCGACTTTTCGACCTCTACCGCGGATCCCACCTGACCGTGCTGGCTTTCGGACAGCCGCTGGACCAGTTTGCGCTCTACGGCCCGGCTGTACGCGGCTATTCGGTCGACTCCGCCGACATCCGCCGCGCGTACGGCGTCCGACCCGGCACCTTCGTCGTGATCCGCCCCGACGGGTACATCGGTGCCGTCGTACGCGAGGTCGCCGACCTCACTGCCTACCTCGATCGGACACTGTCCCTGCACCTGGTTGACCGCTAGCGGAGCGAGCGGACCCAGGAGGAGAGGAGGTCGGCGCCGGCGTCGCCGGACTTCTCGGGGTGGAACTGGGTGACGGTCAAGGCTCGCCATTCGACGGCCGAGATGAAGTCGTCCTCGCCGTGGCGGGTGGTGGTGACGAGCGCGTCGGGAGGCAGCACCGAAACGTCGCAAGCCGCGTACGAGTGCACGAAGTAGAACCGCTGGTCCTCGACGCCGGCGAAAACCCGCGATCCGGCTGGTACGGAAACGGTGTTCCAACCCATGTGCGGCACTCGCTCGGCCCGCAGCCGGCGGATCTCGCCGGGCAGCGCGCCAATGCCGTCCGTGCGCACGCCGTGCTCGTCACCGCGCGCGAACATCACTTGCATTCCCACACAAATCCCGAGCACGGGCCGATCGTCAGCGAGCCGCTTGCGGACCATCACATCGGCGCCGCACGCGACGACGCCCTCCATGCAGGCCGCGAAAGCGCCGACCCCGGGCACCACACAGCCGTCGGCGGTCTCGGCAGCGGACACGTCCGGGCTGACGATCACGTCGGCGCCAACCCGGGCGAGCGCGCGCTCAGCGGAGCGCAGGTTGCCCGAGCCGTGGTCGACCACAACCACCCGAGGGGTCACAGCACGCCCTTGGTGCTCGGGATGCCTCGCACCCGCGGGTCGACCTCGACGGCCGCCCGCAGCGCCCGCGCGACGGCCTTGAACTGCGCCTCGGCGATGTGGTGCGGATCGCGGCCGCGGGTCACGTCGATGTGCAGCGCGATCTTGGCGTTGTGCGCGAAGGCCTCCCACACGTGGCGTACGAGCGTGCAGCTGAAGACACCGTTGATCACCGCGGTGTCCATCACGGCCGGCTCGTTGTGGACCAGGAACGGCCGCCCGGACAGGTCGACGACCACCTGGGCGAGTGCCTCGTCCAGCGGCACCGCGGCCTGCCCGAAGCGGCTGATGCCGGTCTTGTCCCCGAGCGCCTCGGCGAACGCCTGGCCGAGCGCGATCGCCGTGTCCTCGACCGTGTGATGCGGGTCGATGTGCAGGTCACCGACGGTGTGTACGGTCAAATCGAACAGCCCGTGCTTGCCCAGCTGGGCGAGCATATGGTCGTAGAAACCGACCCCGGTCTCCACGTCGGTGATGCCACGGCCGTCGAGTTCGATCTCGATCAGCACCTTGGACTCGGCCGTTTTCCGCTCAATCCGGGCGGTCCGGCTCATCGGCGCTCCCCCATCCCGTCTTCCGTGCGTACCCGTCATGCCATCCGGTCCGCGTCCGTCGCCACCTGGTCGAACGCGCCCAGGAACGCGCTGCATTCAGCCGGCGTGCCGGCGGTCACCCGGAGCCACCCGGGCATCCCCACGTCCCGGATGAGAACTCCCGCGCCGAGCAGACGTTGCCATAACGCGGGAGCGTCGGCGAACCGGCCGAACAGCACGAAGTTGGCGTCCGACGGGACCACCTCCCAACCCCGCGCGGTCAGCTCGCTGACCAATCTGTCCCGCTCACCGCGGATGCTGTCCACACCCGCCTGGAGCTCGGTCGCGTGCCGCAACGCGGCTCTCGCGGCGGCCTGGGTCAGCGCGGACAGGTGATATGGCAGGCGTACGAGCTGCAGCGCCTGCACCACCGCCGGCGACGCGGCCAGGTAACCGAGCCGGCCGCCAGCGAAGGCGAAGGCCTTGCTCATCGTCCTGGTGACCACCAGCCGCGGATATTCCGGCAGCAACGTCACCGCGCTTTTCGTCCCTGGCCTGGCGAATTCGCCGTACGCCTCATCGACGACGACCATCGCGGGGGTCGCGTCGGCGACCGCTCTGATCGTGTCGAGATCAATCGCTGTGCCGGTCGGATTGTTCGGCGAGCAAAGGAAAACCAGGTTCGGCCGCACGACTTTTACTTGCTCGACCGCGGAAATCGGGTCGAGCGTGAAGTCCGACGCCCGCCGGCCGTCGACCCACGGCGTACAGGTCGCCTCGGCGATCCGCTGATGCATCGAGTACGAGGGGGTGTAGCCCAGCGCTTTTAGTCCTGGGCCACCAAAAGCCTGTAAAAGCTGCTGCAGGATCTCATTCGAGCCGTTGGCCGCCCACAGCTGGTCGACGGTCAGCGGCTCGCCGGTCTGCTTGGCCAAATATGCCGTGAGCTCCTCGCGCAACGCGACCGCGTCCCGGTCCGGATAGCGGTTTACCTCGGCGACCTCGGTGGCCACCGCGGCCACGATCGCGGCCGCCACCGCCGCCGGCGGCGGGCTGGAGTTTTCGTTGGTGTTCAGCCGAACCGGCACGTCCAGCTGAGGCGCACCATACGGGTGCTGGCCGCGCAGGTCCGCCCGCAGCGGGAGATCCTCAAGGTCGGTCACCGGAACCTCACCTGGACGGCTTCGCCGTGCGCCGGCAGGTCCTCGGCGTTCGCCAGCGCCACCACGTGCCCGGCGACTTCGGCGAGCGCGGGTTTGTCGTACTCGATGATGTGGACGCCACGCAGGAACGTCTGCACGCTCAGCCCGGACGAATGCCGGGCGCAGCCGCCGGTCGGCAACACGTGGTTGGAGCCGGCGCAGTAGTCGCCGAGGCTGACCGGCGCGTACGGCCCGACAAAGATCGCGCCGGCGCTGCGTACCCGCAACGCCATCTCGCGGGCGTCAGCGGTCTGGATCTCCAGGTGCTCGGCCGCGTACGCGTTCACGACCCGCAGCCCGTGCTCGACATCGTCGACCAGGATCGCGCCGGACTGCGGACCGCTCAGCGCCTCGGTGACCCGCTCGGTGTGCTTGGTCGCGCCGACCAGTTTCGGCAGCGTCCGCTGCACCTCGGCGAGCAGCTCCTCGGAGTCCGTGACCAGCACGCTCGCCGCGGCCGGGTCGTGTTCGGCCTGGCTGATCAGGTCCGCGGCCACATGTAGGGGATCGGCCGTACGGTCCGCGAGGATGGCGATCTCGGTCGGACCGGCCTCGGAGTCGATGCCCACCAGGCCGCGCAGCTGCCGCTTGGCGGCCGTCACGTAGATGTTCCCGGGGCCGGTCACCATGTCGACCGCACGGACGTTTTCGATGCCGTACGCGAACATCGCGACCGCCTGGGCGCCGCCGACCGAGTAGACCTCGTCGACCCCGAGCAGCTCGCAGGCAGCCAGGATGGCGGGGTGCACGCGGCCACCGTGGTCCCGCTGCGGCGGCGAGGCGATCGCCAGCGAAGCGACGCCGGCCTCCTGCGCCGGCACCACGTTCATCACCACCGACGACGGATAGACGGCCAGGCCGCCCGGCACATAAAGGCCCACCCGCTCAACCGGCACCCACCGCTCGGTGACCGTGCCGCCGGGCGCCAGCCGGGTCGTCACATCCTGCCGGCGCTGGTCCGCGTGCACCGCGCGGGCCCGCTGGATAGTGGTCTCCAGAGCGGCTCTCACGGCCGGATCCAGGCCCTCCAGTGCCGTCCGCAGATGCTCACGCGGCACCCGTACGTCGGACAGCTCGACACCGTCGAAGCGCTGGGTGGCGGCCAGCACGGCCGGCAACCCACGGTCCCGCACGTCGTCGAGAATCGGCTGGATCCGCTGCGCGGCGGCACCGACGTCCACCGCGGCCCGGGGCAGCACGGTCCGCGGGTCGGTGTCACTTCCACGCAGGTCGGTCGTCGTCAGCACTCCTGCGAGTCTACGGCCCGGCGCGCCCGGTGATCCGGCCGGCGCATCGGGCGTGGCAGGGACCACTTTCGGCGCGCCGGTACGGGCGGATGCGTTGTCTAGACCTGAGATTCACCAGGCGAACCGGCCGGCACCGGCATACGCTCGCCCGAGTGGAGGCAATCCCGTTGTTCCCCTTGGGGACCGTACTGTTCCCGGGTGTCGTGTTGCCGCTACACGTTTTCGAACCCCGTTATCGCGCCCTGACCAGGCTTCTCATGGAAGCTCCGGAAGGCCCTGGCCGAGAGTTCGGCGTGGTCAGCATCAAGCAGGGCTGGGAGGTCGGCGTCGACGGCGTGAAAGCGCTCTACGACGTGGGCTGTACGGCGGAGTTGCGGCAGGTGGCGGCATATCCGGACGGCCGCTACGACATCGTGTCGGTGGGCCGCCGCCGATTTCGGCTGCACGACCTGGACACCACGTCCGCGCCGTACCCGTTCGGCGAGGTCGAGTGGCTGCCGGACGAGCCGTACGAGCTGGCCGAGGCGACCCTGCTGTCGGTGAGCGTCGCCGAGGTGTTCCAGCGCTATGTCGCGTTGATCGCGAGCGTCACCGAGACGCAACGGGACGAGGATCTGCCGCCGCAGCCCGAACACATCGAGCTGCGCTCGGCGGCCGGCGCCACGGCGCTGAAGCTGCCAGCCGAGCCGACCACGCTGTCCCATCTGGTCGCCGCGAGCGCACCGCTGCCGCAGCGGGACCGTCAGGACCTGCTGGCCGAGGTGTCCACCATCGCCCGGCTGCGCCGCGAGCTGCGGCTGCTCAAGCGGGAGGCGACGATGCTTCGGCGGCTTCGGGCTGTTCCGGTGCCGCTGGCCGAGCTGCGGGCGCCGCTAAGTCTGAACTAGTTTCCGCGGGCGCATGCTCGCCCCAAACCTCCGGCGGGATCTCGAAGTCGCCGCGGCGCAGGTCGCCGTACTTCGACCAGCCCGCGGTCACCACGTACACCAGCACCGCGACGAGCGGCTCGATCAGCAGGACGCCGGTCGCCCGTACGCTCACCGGCGCGGTGAACTGGGTGCCGACCGGGCCGCTGGCCACCAACCGGTCGAAGGTCGCGAGGCCGATCTGGTGGCCAACGACCATCGCCAACGCCGAGCCGGCGGCGCCACCGACAGCCAGCCCGATGGCCATCCACGGACCGCGCCGGCTAAGCCACAGGTATCCGCCGACGCCGGCCAGGATGCCCACCACCAGCCCGATCGCACCAAGGACGGCGTCCGCCGCGACGAAGACCTCGTTGTCGAAACCGGTGTAGATCGCACCGCCGGCGGTTTGCGCGGCCATCGCGTGCGGCGCGATCGCCGACCACAGCAGGCCAAGGGGGGCGCCGAGGACGAGCAGCACCGCGGCGGCGATGCCGGCTCGCACCAGGTCCGCGACGGCGAAGGCGCGGCCGATCGACAGAGCCGGCGGTTGCCAGTCGGCGTACGGGTCAGCCTGCTCTGGGTCCTCCTGGGCCTGTGTTGGCTGGCTCTGGTCGGGCTTTCTCAGGTGGACCCGGCTGTTGGGCTCCGGGGCGGCGGCCGGCTGACTGCCGTCCTCGGCCGCTTCGGTGGCGCTCTGCTCGCTCGTCATGACCGTTTGAGCTTGTCATACCCGTTTCTCGTATCACTCTCAAGGACCTCGCTTGCGTACTGAGTCATCGACTGATGAGGTCGAGTTGGCTAACCATCGGCTTCAGCGAGGAGACAGCGCAGTGGAGCAGGGCAACACGCGGCGGCGCAGCGCGACCTGGTTCGGCGGGTCGGACAAGAGCGGCATGATTCACCGTTCCTGGATGCGAAACCAGGGCTACACCGACGAGGTTTTCGACGGCCGGCCGGTGATTGGGATCGCGGTCACCGCCTCCGATCTGGCGCCCTGCAACGCGCACCTGACCCAGGTCGCGGACGCGGTGAAAACCGGGGTTTGGCAGGCCGGCGGATTCCCGCTCGCGTTTCCGGCGATGGCACTGGGCGAAACTTTGTTGCGTCCGACCGCGATGCTTTATCGCAACCTGCTCGCGATGGAAGCCGAAGAGCTGATGCGCGCCAACCCGATGGACGGCGTAGTGCTGCTTTCCGGCTGCGACAAGACAACTCCGGGTCTGTTGATGGCCGCGTCCAGTGTGGACATTCCGGCGCTGATGGTGACCGGCGGGCCGATGCTGAACGGCAAGTTCAAGGGCCAGGACATCGGATCCGGTACGCACGTGTGGAAGTTCGACGAGGAAGTACGCGCCGGTCGGATGACTCAGGAGGAATGTTTCTTCGCGGAAAGCTGCATGTCCCGGTCAAACGGTCACTGCATGACGATGGGCACCGCGTCCACGATGGCCAGCATGGCCGAGGCTTTGGGGATGCAGCTGCCTTATTCGGCCACCTGGCCAGCGGTCGACGCGCGCCGTTACAAGACCGCGACGCAGGCCGGCCAGCGGATCGTGAAAATGGTGGAGGAAGACCTGCGGCCGAGCCAGATCATGACGCGTACCGCTTTCGAGAACGCCATTCGTGTCAATGCCGCCATTGGCGGCTCGACAAACGCGGTGATTCACTTGACCGCGATCGCCGGCCGGCTCGGGGTGCCGCTGGAGCTGGACGATTTCGACCGGCTGGTAAGGGACATTCCGACCCTGGTTGACCTGATGCCGTCCGGACGTTTCCTGATGGAGGATTTCTGTTACGCCGGCGGGATTCCGGCGGTGATGGCCGAGCTCAGTTCACTGATCGACACGTCCGCGATCACAGTGACCGGCGCGACGCTCGCCCAGAACATCGCCGACGCCGAATGCTATAACCGGGAAGTCATTCGTACGCTGGAAAACCCGCTCCAGGAAGCCGGCACCGGCACCGCCGTACTGCGCGGCAACCTGGCACCGGACGGAGCGGTCATCAAACAGTCGGCGGCCTCGGTGAAGCTCATGACACACCGCGGCCCGGCGATGGTTTTCGAGTCTCCAGAGGAATATTACGCGGTCGCCGACGACCCGGAGATGCCGGTCGACGAGAACACCGTGCTGGTCATCAGAAACTGCGGCCCGCGCGGCTATCCGGGGATGCCGGAGGTCAGCAACGTGACCCTGCCGACGAAACTGCTCAAGCGCGGCATCACCGACATGGTACGGATCTGTGACGGCAGGATGTCCGGCACCGCGTACGGCACGGTGGTCCTGCACGTCTCGCCGGAAGCCGCGGTCGGCGGTCCGCTCGCACTCGTACGCACCGGGGACATCGTCTCGCTGGACGTGCCGGCACGGACGATCGCCATGGAGGTCGACGACGAGGAGTTGGCCCGCCGCCGGGCCGACTGGAAGGCGCCCGCACCACACGCCACCCGCGGTTGGGTACGGCTCTACGGCGAGCATGTTCTGCAAGCCGATCAAGGCGTCGACCTCGACTTCCTGGTCGGCGCGAGCGGACACGACGTGCCCCGCGAGTCGCACTAGTGTCCTGACTGTGTCCCACCTAACACGAGCTGACACTCGCCACCAACGGCTGAATGTCAGAGGCTTTAACTTAGTAGTCGACCGAGCAAAGGTGCACTGACATGGGCATTCAAGACATTCCATTGACCACCCTGGACGGCTCGCCGTCCACCCTCGGGGCGCTGGGCGACAAGGCGCTGCTGGTCGTCAACGTGGCGTCCAAATGTGGACTGACCCCGCAGTACGAGGGCCTGGAGCGGCTACAGAAGCGCTACGCCGACCGCGGATTCTCGGTCGTCGGCTTCCCCTGCAACCAGTTCGCCGGCCAGGAACCCGGCTCCGCCGAGGAAATCCAGGAGTTCTGCTCCACCACGTACGGCGTGAGCTTCCCGCTCTTCGAGAAGATCGACGTCAACGGCGAGAGCCGGCACCCGCTCTACGCCGAACTGACCAAGGTCGCCGACGCTGAGGGCGCAGCTGGCGACGTGCAGTGGAACTTCGAGAAATTCCTGGTCACCGCCGACGGCTCGGTCACTCGCTTCCGTCCGCGCACCGAGCCCGAGGACGAGATCGTCACCTCCGCCATCGACGCCGCCCTCGCTTAGGGCGCGCCGAGTCCGCGACACCCCACTGGTGTCGGCCGCCACGTCGACTGCGGGACAAAACCCCGCACTCGACGTCGAGTGCGGCACAATGTCCCGCACTCGACGAAAAACATACCCAAAGGTCGCTGTCATGATCGTCGAGATCGATCCGCGGTCGGCGACACCGCCGTACGAGCAGCTGCGCGTTCAGGTCACCGAGCAGGCCCGCTCGGGCGTGCTGCCGGCCGGCACCCGACTGCCGCCGGTCCGCCAACTCGCCACCGATCTGGGCATCGCCGCGAACACCGTCGCCCGTACGTACCGTGAGCTGGAGCAGGACGGCGTCGTCGTCACCCGCGGCCGACATGGCACTTTTGTGGCCGCCAGTCCAGACGCCGGTCTGCAAGCCGCTCACGAAGCGGCGCTCGCGTACGCGGCTCGTGTCCGGCAACTCGGCATCGACGCCGACAAGGCGCTCTCTCTCGTGAAGCAGGCACTGCGTTTGTAAGACTGAACCTATGAGTGTTTCGCCGATGCCGGGTGCGAGGGATGGCTGTGCGTACGGGAAATCGACGGCCCCGGCGAGGTGGCCGTCGGCGCCGATGATCTGGTGGTTTCCGCCTCGGTGGCCAAGACCCCAGTGGCGTTAGAGGTCTTTAGGCAGATCTCCGGCGGAAAACTCGACCCGACTGAGCGCGTCCGCCTCTCCCCCACCAGCAACACCGCCGGGCCAACCGGATTCTCGAACTTCGCCGACGACGTTGAGGTGTCCGTACGGGACCTGGCTCGGATGATGATGGTGATCAGTGACAACGCGGCCACCGACGTACTGATCGACAAGGTCGGTCTGGACAGCATCCACGCCACCCTGACCTCGCTCGGGCTCACGCGTACGATCATCCCGACGACATTGCGGGACATGCTCGACTCCGTCGGCACGGACGCTGGCTTCGCCGACTGGAAAGAGCTGGTCAACGCCTCCGCCGACCCGCATGTCGACGAACTGGTTTCCCGGTCTCGCGCTATGCGGCCGGCGACGGCGATGCGTACGACCGCAAGCGAAGCAGCCACTCTGGTGAGCCTGATCTGGCGCGACGAAGCCGGCCCGCCGCAAGCCTGCGCGCAGGTCAGACAGTTGATGGCGACCCAACTCACCCGGCACCGGCTGGCCATGGGTTTTCCGCGCCCGGTCAGGGTTTCCGCTAAGAGCGGCGGGCTGCTCGGCGTCGTACGCAACGAGGCCGGCGTGATCCAGTTTCCGGACGGCTCGCGTTACGCCGCCGCGGTTTTCACCCGAGCACTGACCCATCCCGCCAACGACAGCCACATCAACACCGCCATTGGCCTGGCCGCCGCCAACGCCGTCGCCACCCTCCGAACGTAGCCACAGCCCTTTAGGACACGAACCAGACGACGAGTCGTACGTTTTCGTCGCCGTGCACCGAAGCCAGCAACGCGCAGGCGTCCCACAAAGGCTGCCAATCGCCTCCCGAGTCAAGGGACAGGGCATCCCGGCGGCGAAGCCGCTCGGCCCGAAAGACAGTGGTGCCGTCCACCCATTCGGTACCGTCCGGCCAGTTCCGCTCGCCATAGCCGCCGACCGGACCGGTGATCCCGGCGACTTCAGTGAACTTTCGGCTCCAGACCGCCTTTTCCACCATCCGTAACTCACCGGCGGCGCCTCGCTCGTACTGATGGATCCGGCTGTCCGGCGCCTCCGCGAACTCGTCCCAGTCAACCGCTTTCAGCTCGTCCCAGCCGATCCAGGTGTCCCCGAAACCCATGTCCTCCAGCGACTCGGCGTGATCCTGTCTCACTACGTCGGACACATCCACGGGCAGGCCACGATCGGCAGCAATCGGACCGAACTTCGCGTAGTTCCGGACTCCGAAAAGACAGCCGAAGGCGTCGTAGTCCCGTGCTGTGGTCAAAAGCGACAGGTTGATCGCCGCCGACCATGAGGTCTCATCCAAATTGCCCGGCCACGCCCGACACTCCAGCCATCCGTAAATATCCGTTCCCATACCCACCATGCTCCTGGTACGGGCGCCCGCGCGTCGACCTTTTCTCAACCGGCTGCGCTATCGGACCTCAGGACAGCTGGCGCAGCCGCAGGGTGCCGTGGAAAGGCTCGGGCAGGTCCAACTCACCAGCCGGCGCGGTCGCCGAGTGACGTACGTATTTGTTCGACGTGGTTTCGAGCTCGTAAAGCTCGGCAAAATACCCAGCTGGGGTTTCCTGCACGATCAGATACCACGCGATGCCAGCCTCGGCATAGACGATCATCTTCTGGTCGTACTCGTCGCCTCCACCAGGCGACACGATTTCGGCCACGAGTTGGACGTTCTGCGGATCAGCCGGTCGACCGCGGTAACGGCTTCGCAGGACTACCAGATCGGGTGACCTGTAGCGATGACCGTCAGCCATCCGTACGTCTACCGGTCCTACCACGAGGTGCGGATCCCCGATCGCTTCGGATAGATCGTTGGCAAGAACTCTTGCCGCGTACTGATGTTCATACGTCGGCTCGGGCACCAGGATCAGCCTTCCGTCGTGCAGCTCGACATGGACGCCCTCTGGGAGTGCGTTGTAGTCGGCCTCTGTCCATTCCCCCCGGTGGAAGACAATCAGCTGCCCTAGAGTGACACGAGGATCCTCGCCGCCCGGCCCATCACCGTCAGACACGTGTGCTGAAATACTCATGACACCCTCCTCTCACCAACCGCTGACGACATCCTAGCCGAGGCATGCGCCGGCACATCTAGGCGACGATGCAGCCGGAGCCCAGGAGGGCTTTGAGGTCGCCCATCAGCGCCGGAGAAGGTGTCACACGCAGGCCGTCCTGGAGGCGGAGCATGGTGGCTTGACCGCCGTTGGTGACTTTCAGTCGGACCTCGGTGGTGCCGGGGTGGGTGACCAGCACCTCGCGGAGCTGGTTCACCAGCGGCGGGGTGCAGCGGTTGGCGGCCAGCGACAGGGTCACCGGGGCCTTGGAGATGTCGGTCAGGTTCGGGATCGACAGGTCCGAGACGATCAGTCGCGGCACGTCGTCACGTTTGTCGACGCGGGCCTTCAACACGACGATCGCGTCCTCGGCAATGTGCATGCTGACCAGCTCGTACGTGGCTGGGAAGAACAGCGCCTCGACCGAGCCCGACAAGTCCTCCAGCTGGGCCATCGCCCACGACTTGCCGGCCTTGGTGACCTTGCGGGTCACGCCGCCGAGGATGCCGGCGACGGTGACGAGTTTGCCGTCTGGCACAGCGTCTTCGTTCAACGCCACCAAAGAAGTGTCCGCGGCCGCCGAAAGGACGTGTTCCACCCCGGAAAGTGGGTGGTCCGAAACGTAGAGGCCGAGCATTTCCCGCTCGAACGCGAGCAGATCGGCCTTCTCCCACTCGCCTGCCGGGATCGCCGGCGTGACGACGACCGCTTCCTCGTCGGCGCCGACATCGCCGAACAGGTCGAACTGGCCGATCGCCTCATTTCGTTTGGTGGCGCTGAAAGCGTCGACCGCATCGGCGTGGATCGCCAGCAGGCCACGGCGCGGGTGGTTGAGCGAGTCGAAGGCCCCGGCCTTGACCAGGGCTTCCATCGTCTTCTTGTTGCAGGCCACCGCATCGACTTTGCGGAGGAAATCGTAAAAGTCTGTATAGGCGCCTTTTTCCTTGCGGCAGCGCTCGATCGCGGCAACCACGTTGGCGCCGACGTTGCGCACGGCCGCCAGGCCGAAGCGGATGTCGGTGCCGACCGGGGTGTAGTCGGCGCTGGAGGAGTTCACGTCCGGCGGCAGCACCTGGATGCCCATCCGGCGGCATTCGTTCAGGTAGACCGCCGACTTGTCCTTGTCATCCCGTACCGAAGTCAGCAGCGCGGCCATGTATTCGGCCGGATAGTTGGCTTTCAGAAATGCCGTCCAGTACGAGACGACACCGTACGCGGCGCTGTGCGCTTTGTTGAACGCGTAGTCGGAGAACGGCACCAGGATGTCCCACAGCGCCTTCACCGCGGCCATCGAGAAGCCGTTGGATTTCATGCCCTCACTGAATGGCACGAATTCCTTGTCCAGGACTTCTTTTTTCTTCTTGCCCATCGCACGCCTGAGCAGGTCCGCTTGACCGAGCGTGTAGTTGCCGACCTTCTGCGCGATTTCCATGACCTGCTCCTGATAAACGATCAGGCCGTAGGTCTTGGACAGGATGTCCTTGAGAGCGTCCTCGAGCTCGGGATGAATCGGCGTGATGTCCTGCTGCTTGTTCTTGCGCAGCGCGTAGTTGATGTGCGAGTTCGCGCCCATCGGTCCGGGTCGGTAAAGCGCGCCGACCGCGGAGATGTCCTCGAAGTTGTCCGGCTGCATCAACCGCAGCAGCGACCGCATCGGACCGCCGTCGAACTGGAAGACGCCGAGCGTGTCACCGCGGCCGAGCAGCTCGTACGTCTTCGGGTCGTCCAGGGCCAGGTGGTCCAGGTCGATGTCGACGTCGTGGTTGAGTTTTACGTTGCGCAGCGCGTCTTCGATGATGGTCAGGTTGCGCAGGCCCAGGAAGTCCATCTTCAGCAGGCCGAGCGACTCGCACGTCGGGTAGTCGAACTGGGTGATGATCACGCCGTCGGAGTCCCGCCGCATCACCGGGATGTAGTCGGTGATCGTCTCCGAACTCATGATCACCCCGGCCGCGTGCACGCCGGTCTGCCGGATCAGGCCCTCGATTCCCTTGGCACGGTCGAAAACCTGCCGGACGTCGACCTCGTCGTTGTAGAGCCGGCGAAGCTCGCCGGCCTCGTTGTAGCGCGGGTGTTTCTCGTCGAACACCCCGGACAGCGGGATGTCCTTGCCCATCACCGCCGGTGGGAACGCCTTGGTGATCCGGTCGCCCAGCGCGTACGGGAAACCCTGGATCCGGCCGGCGTCCTTGATGGCCGCCTTCGCTTTGATCGTGCCGTACGTGGCGATCTGGGCGATCTTGTCCTCGCCCCATTTTTCCGTCACATACTTGATAACCTCGCCGCGGCCACGCTCGTCGAAGTCGATGTCGATATCGGGCATCGACTCGCGCTCGGGATTCAGGAAGCGCTCGAAGAACAGGCCGTGCAGCAACGGGTCCAGGTCGGTGATGCCCATCGCGTACGCGACGATGGCACCGGCGGCCGAGCCTCGGCCGGGGCCGACCCGCACGCCGTTGTTCTTGGACCACACGATGAAGTCGGCCACGACCAGGAAATACGATGCGTATCCCTTGTCCAGGATGACCTTCATCTCGTAGTCGGCCTGCTCCTGGTGCTTGGGCGGAATGCCGTCCGGGAAGCGCCGGCGCATCCCGCGCTCGACCTCGATCCGGAACCAGGACTCCTCGGTCTCCCCTTCCGGCACGGGGTAACGCGGCGACAGGTCCTTGAACTGGAACATCCCGGTGGTGTCCACCCGCTCGGCGATCAGCAGGGTGTTCCGGCAGCCTTCCTGCCAGGCGTCGGACGAGTCGATGCCGCGCATCTCGTCCGCGGTCTTGATGTAGTAGCCGCTGCCGGAGAACTTGAACCGATCCGGGTCGGCGAGCGTCTTGCCAGTCTGGATGCACAGCAACGCGTCGTGCGAGTCCGCGTCCGCCTCGTGCGTGTAGTGCGAGTCGTTGGTCACCACGAACGGCAGGCCGAGCTCCTTGCCGATCCGCAGCAGCCCGTCCCGCACCTTCAGTTCGATGTCCAGCCCGTGGTCCATCAACTCGATGAAGTAGTTGTCCGCGCCGAAGATGTCGCGGTATTTGGCCGCCGAGGCGAGCGCCTGGTCGTACTGACCGAGCCGCAGGCGGGTCTGCACCTCGCCGGACGGGCAGCCGGTGGTCGCCATCACCCCGGCCGCGTGCTCGGCCAGCGTCTCGTCGTCCATCCGGGCCCACTTGCGTACGAAACCCTCTGTATACGCCCGGGAGGTCAGCTTGAAGAGGTTGTGCAGGCCCTGCGCGTTGCGCGCCCACAGCGTCTTGTGGGTGTAGTGGCCGCCACCGGAGACGTCGTCGCGCTTCTGGTGCGGATCGCCCCACTTCACCGGCTGCTTGTGATAGCGCGAGGCCGGCGCCACATACGCCTCAATGCCGATCACCGGCGTGACGCCGGCCTTCATCGCCTGCTTGTAGAAGTCGTTCGCGCCGTGCATGTTGCCGTGGTCGGTCATCGCGACCGCCGGCATCTCCTGGCGCGCCACCTCGGCGAACAGATCCTTCAGGCGCGCCGCGCCGTCCAGCATCGAGTATTCCGTATGCACGTGCAGGTGTACGAACGAATCACTGGACGAGCCGGGCGACGACATCCTCGGCTTGACCCCCCTCTTTTTTTCAAAACCAACGACCCAAAGTGGTGTGGGTCCGTCAGCGATCCTCGCACGCCGGTATGACAACTTTGGCGTTGGCCAAGGCGCGTGTCGGACCGGTTCGGTCCGATGGAACCCGGACCGCTTTACGCCAGCAACACACTGTAAGCAGCAGAATGGCGGCGGGTGGGTTTCACCAGCCGAAGGGGAATGAGATGTCAGCGCTGGTCGGCACGGCAGCGACCGCTGCCCGTCTGCAGCGGACAGCGCTGTGGCCATGGGCCATCCGGGTGTGGGCGACCGAGCTGGGCCCGCGGGAGATCGACGGGCGCGCCGGCGGGCCCGTGCCCGTCTCAGACGGTTGGTACGGGTCCGTAGGGACCGTGCCGGTCGAGCTCTTCGAGTGGCGACAGCCGGTGTTGGCTGGCCGCGACGACTGGGCCGCCGCGATCGGGCCGCGGCCGGCCGACTGGTTGTCGATGATGAGCGTGGTCGCGCACCTCGCAAGGCCCGCCGGACAGTTCCGGCTGGGCATCCGGTACGTCGGCCCCGAGCTCGTCGACCAAGGCCTGCCGAGCAACCAGCACTTCAAGCTGGCCGAGGCGGACCAGGACGGCGCCCGGCTGCTGGCGCTGCCGGCTGTACGGTCCGCCCTCGCGCCGGTGAGCACCGACTTCGTCACGCTCGCCGACCGTGCGGTGCTCGTACACATCCCGCTCCGGGACCGGACCGCCGACCAGCTCGCCGCCAAGATCGGCCAGGTCGCCGCGCTCGCAGCCGCCCTGGAGACCGCGGCCCACCCGGACGCCCAGATCGCGCCCGCCGTCTGATCTTGCGGAGTTCGCTGAACAGGCCAGCGGGCAGGCAGAATGCAACGCGTGCCTGACTCCCTCGACCTCATCACCGTCGGCGAGCCGATGGTCCTGTTCCAGCCGCCGGCCGACCAGCGCCTGCTGACGGCCCCCAGGCTGGACGTACACGTCGCCGGCGCCGAACTGAACGTG
The DNA here is from genome assembly GCF_039530045.1 of Fodinicola feengrottensis. NCBI lineage: Bacteria > Bacillati > Actinomycetota > Actinomycetes > Mycobacteriales > Fodinicola > Fodinicola feengrottensis. Next base: position 91,537 of record NZ_BAAANY010000019.1, read on the forward strand.
GCGGCCGGCACCGCCCGGTTCGGCGTCCGGACAGCCCTCTGTACGGCGGTGGGCGCCGACCCGCTGGGCGCCCGGCTGATCGCCGCCGCCGCCGATCTCGGCATTGACACCACCCTGATCGCCACCGACCCGGAGCGCCCCACCGGGCTGTTCCTCAAGGACGTGACCGACGACGGCGCCCGCCGGGTCTACTACTACCGGGCCGGGTCGGCGGCCGCCCGGCTGTCCGCCGCCGACGCGGACCGGGTGCTGGCGGCGCGGCCGACCGCGATCCTCACGTCCGGCCTCACCGCGGCCCTGGGCGAGGGCCCGTACGCGCTGGTCGCCCGGCTCTGCCGGGAGGCGCCGGCGGCCGGCATCGAGGTCGCCTTCGACGTGAACATCCGCCCGCAGTTGGGCGATGTGAGGGGCCAGGGCAAGCGCTCTCGGGAGCTGCTGGAGGGCTGCGGCCGACTGTTCATCGGTACGGACGAGGCGCTGCCGGTCTTCGGCGTCGACGCCCCGGACGCGATCATCGCCGCCGCCCGCTCGGCCGGCGTCGCCGAGACCGTCGTCAAGGCCGGCGCCGACGGCCTGTGGGTCGACGCCGGCGCTGACACGTACCACCTGCCATCCGCGGCCTCCTCGGTGGTGGATCCGGTCGGCGCCGGCGACGCGGTCGCCGCCGGCTATCTGGTCGGTCGGCTCCGCGGGCTGGCCGAGCTGCCGTCCGCGTGGCTCGGCAACCAGCTGGCCGCCGGCATCGTCTCCACGCTCGGTGATGTCACCGGCTTACCCACCCACGTCGAGGCCGCCGAGCTGCTCGTACGCGCCGCCGAAAACAAACCCGCCTAACCGGCGGTGTCTGGGGGCGGTGCGACGGTGGTGAGTTGTTCGGGGAGCAGCGGGGTGAAGACCGCGGAGTAAGGGTCGGTAATCTGCGGGGTGGGGTCGACGGCGCGTACGGCCGACCGGCTGGCGAAGGTGCGAAGGGCCGCCGGCGCGCCGGAGATGACGGCGGCGTAGAGGCAGCCGCAGCCGGAGCGGTAGGCGGTGGCCTCGCGACGAGCGATGTCGGCGCCGATGAGGTCTTGGGTTCGGCCGGCGGGGTCGGTGGCCGCGGACTGCCGCAACTGGGTGGATTCGGTGGAGCGTTCGGTGGCCAGCCGGGCCATTCCCGCTGCCAGGTCGGTGCCGGCATGGGTGACCGGAAAAGACGAAAGGCGCGTCTGTACGCCTGGCAGCGGCACTCTCGCGAAGGCCAGTTTTACCGTCGTACCGGACAAAACCGAAGCGGCCGAAGAAGCCGTCTGATAGTCCCGAAATGACACGAGAGCGAGCACCGGTTCGGTTCCGGACAACGCGGCCAGCGATTGCCGGGTCGACGCGAGGTACGCCGCGATGTTGGCGCCTTGGGAAGGACCGGCTCGTACGACGTCAATGTCGTCCACATTGGACGGCGGTGGCGCCGACGCGGCACCGAAAACTACTGTTCCGCCGATCAGGACCGCGACGACCGCCAAACCCAGCAAAACCTGCGAGAAAACCGCGAGCCGGCGAAATCCCGCGACCAACCGGGCTGCGCCGCGCCGCAGCCGCCGGAGCGGGTTCATACCGAGGCGTCACGCAGCAGGTCGAGGGCGTGCTGCAGATCCGCCGGATACGGCGAGGTGAATTCGACCCACTGGCCGTGCGCCGGATGCTCGAAACCAAGCCGGGCGGCATGCAGCCACTGCCGGGTCAGGCCCACCCGCTGGGCGAGCGTGGGATCGGCCCCGTACGTCAGATCGCCGACACATGGGTGCCGCATCGCCGCCATGTGCACGCGGATTTGGTGCGTACGACCGGTTTCCAGCTTCACGTCGACCAAACTGGCCGCCCGAAAAGCCTCCGCCGTCTCGTAGTGCGTGACGCTCGGCCGGCCGCCGGCCACCACCGCGAACTTCCAGTCCGACGACGGGTGTCGGTCGATCGGGGCGTCGATGGTGCCGCGCAGCGGATCCAGATGTCCTTGCACGACAGCCGCATAACCCTTGTCGACCGTACGTTCCTTGAAAGCCCGCTTCAGCAACGTGTAGGCGCGCTCGCTTTTCGCGACGACCATCAGCCCGGTGGTGCCCGCGTCCAGCCGGTGCACCACGCCCTGTCGCTCGGCCGCGCCACTGGTGGAGACGCGGTGCCCCATCGCGGCCAGGCCGCCGATCACCGTCGGCCCGGTCCAGCCGGGGCTCGGATGTGCGGCGACGCCAACGGGCTTGTCGACGATGGCGATGTCGTCGTCCGCATAGACGACACTCAGCCCCTCGACGGTGGCGATCTCGAGTTTCGGCGCGCCTGGCGGCGGCGGCAACGTCACTTCCAGCCACGCGCCGCCGGTCACCCGGTCGGACTTGCCCTGCGCCACCCCATCGACGCTGACGTCACCGGCGGCGGCCAGCGCGGCGGCCGTCGTACGCGACAGGCCGAACATTCGGGCCAGCGCGGCATCGACCCGCATGCCGTCCAACCCGTCGGGCACCGGCATGGACCGGCGGTCGCCAGTCAGGGAGTCACTCACGAGGACGAGTCTGACACCGGTCCGTCAGACTTCGCCGACTGGTCACCCATTCGTTGCCCGTCGACGCCGATGCCGCGGAAAACCAGCAACACCACCAGCCCCACTCCAACGCACAGACACGAGTCGGCGACATTGAAGATCGGCCACCAGCCGATGCTGACGAAGTCGACCACTCCGCCCTGCAATGGTGCCGGCGCACGGAAAATCCGGTCGGTCAGGTTGCCGGCCGCGCCGCCCAGGATCAGCCCGAGCGCGATCGCCCAGCCCAGCGACTTCAGTTTCCGGGCGATCCGGATGATGTAGCCGATCACGCCAATGGCGAACAGCGACAACACCACTGTGTACGTCTGCCCCAACGAAAACGCGGCACCGGTGTTGCGCGTCGGCTGCAGCGACACCAGGTTGCCGATCAGCCAGATCGGCGGCCGGCCCTCCAGGTAGGCGACCACAAGTGCCTTGGTCAGCTGGTCCAAACCGATGACGACCACGGCGATCACCGCGAACGGCAGGATGCGCCCTAGCAGTGGGCGGGGGCGAACAGCGGCCGGCTCATCGTCCCCGGTGGTGGACATCGCGCTCAGTGTCGCTCCTCAAGCTGTTTGCAGGTCACGCACAGCGTAACGAACGGGAAAGCCTCCAGCCGGGCGGTCGGGATTTTGTTGCCGCACTGCTCGCAGATGCCGTACGTGCCGGAGTCCAACCGGGACAGCGCACGCTCGACCTGGTCCAGCCGGGCCTGGATGCCACGCGCCAGCGACAGCTCCTGCTCCCGCTCGAAGGCCTTGCTGCCGGCGTCTGCCTGGTCGTCGCCGGCGCCGTCGGAGACCCGGTCCCGCTGCAGTTCGGAGATCTCTTCGACGGCACGGGCGTGTTCCCCGCGCAGGTCGTCGGCGCGGGCGGCCAGATCGGCTCTGATGTCCGCATATTCCGTGCTGGCGCCGGCCAGCGGCGCTGATGAGGTGTTGGGGCTCACGGGCCTGGTCCATTCTGCTCGCCGCCGCGGCGCACCTGGCGGGATCCGGTCCGACAGTGGATGTCCTGTCTTGCGCTCTTGCATGCCGGCGAGCGCGGCCCCGCTGTCGCCCACGACCCCGGTATCACCGGTCGCGAGGTCTCGCCGAGACGCCTTCCCCGAGGCAGACACGATACGTAACGTCCGTGTTCGCCACAACGTGACATGCGCCAATGCATGTGGCTGTCAGACCAGGGTAGGCGGGGATTCTGGATCCGCTAGCGGGAAACCGCGGCAGCCGGAAGTTATGCGTACCGCTATTGCCGTACGGCCATCAAGGCGGCCACCGGACGGCATCCGCCACAGGGGGTGAAACCCAGCTCGAATGCCTCCCACACCGGCACCGGCTCGGACTCCTTGTCCGCCAGGTGTGCACAAGTGGGCAGATGAAACCGCGGTCGTCCATCTACCACGAAGACCTCGTCATCGCGGGCGGAGAACTCGTCGGCCACCCCGGTGCCGATCGGCTCGATGCCGGGCTCGTCCGCCGGGTCGTCCGGATCGCGCAGCACGTCCCGCCGCTCGACCGGCTCCTTGCCGGCGGTCTCGGCCGCATTCGACTTCTCCGCCGGGCCCTTGCCAACCGGGATCTTGCCAACCGGGACCTTCACCGGCGGGATTTTCAGCGGCGGAACCTTGACCGGCGGCGCCTTGACCGGCGGCTTGACCTGGGAAGTCTTGGCCGACTCAGTCTTGGCGGGCTCAGCTTTGAGAGGCTCAGCTTTGAGAGGCTCAGCTTTGAGAGGCTCGGCTTTGAGGGCGGGTGGTGGTGGCGTGACCGGCAGTTGGGTCGTCGGGCTGTCGAGCGCTGGATCCACCGATCCGACCGGCCCGCTGCGCTCCGCGGACTTCCCGGCCGGCTGGGCCGGAATGCCGCTGGTGGAAGACCGGTCGGCGGCCGGCGGCGGGGCGAAGGGCAGGTCCTCTGGCGGTACGGGCTTGCGCCGGCCCCGTTCGGCCACCACCGGTGGCCTCTTCGCGGACGGTACGACAGCAGGCGGCACGACAGCAGGCGGGACGACAGCGGGCGGGACGGCCGACGATGGGTGGGCCGCGGGTGGAGCGGCGGCTGGGACCCGCGGCAGCACCGCGGTCTCGGTCTTGCTCTCAGAACTGCGAGAGGCGGGGGTCTTCGCCGCCTTCTTGACCGGTTCGGCGACGGATCGGGCCGGCAGTCGACGGACCTGGCGGGCTCCCAGGTACAGCAAAACGGCGGCCACCACGCTGATGCCAATGGCACCGGTGATCAGCAGGACATTGCTGGTCACCGCTCCATAGATCAGCACCGCGGCGGCCGCCACGATGAGCAGCAGGCTCCCGACGAGCACCCGCTCAGCTCCCGTTCAGTGCTTCGTACGCGATCAGTAGCGGCTGTCGTGGCCGCTGTCCAGGCCCAGGCCCCGGACACCGCCACCGAACGAGCCGGACACACCGGTCGAGTTGTTGATCCCGGTCGAGCTGGTGCTGGCCGACGAACGGTCGCTCCGGCTCTCGGTCTCGATGGCCTGGCCACGGTCGGTCAGGTCGCGCAACTGGGTCTCCAGGAACGCCTTCAGGCGGGTCCTGTACTCCCGCTCGAAGGACTTGAGCTCCTCGATGTGCTTCTGCAGGGCGGAGCGCTTCGCGTCCAGGCTGCCCATGGCCTCCTGGTGCCGCTGGCGGGCCTCCTGCTCCAGGGCCTCGGCCTTGGCCCGCGCGTTGCGGGTCAGCTCGTCAGCCTTGGCGCGCGCGTCGGTGAGCAGCTTCTCAGCCTCCCGACGGGCCTCCCCGACGTGATCGTCGGCGGTGCGCTGTGCCAACATGAGCACCCGCAACGCCTGCTCACCGCCGGGTTCTCCGGAAGTGAGACCCCCCATCGCGCCGGCCATCTGAGGCTGGCTGCCACGCTGGGCGTCCTGGGCACGAGATGCCGCCTGCTGGGCCTGCTGAGCGGCCTGCTGGGCTGCTTGGGCCTCCTGCCGGAGCCGGTCCATCTGGCCCTTGAGCTCGGAGTTCTCCTGGGCGAGCCGACGACTGTCGGCGTCGTCGCGTACGGGCGTACTCGCGGCACCGGCGCGACCGCCGGCTTGGGCTCGGAGGTCGTTGTTCTCCTCGATGAGCCTGGCGAGTTCGCGCTCCACCTCGTCGAGGAAGGCGTCGACCTCCTCCTCGTCGTAGCCTCGCTTGCCGATCGGAGGCTTCTTGAACGCCACGTTGTGCACGTCGGCGGGTGTCAGCGGCATAACGTCTCCTCGGTCCAATGGGCTCCGCATGAGCAGGTCATATCAACCGTCCCAGCAGGCTCATGAGGACATACACAATTAACAAGAGCAAGATAAAGCCTAAGTCCAGACTAATTCCACCGACACGAAGGGGTGGAATAAACCGCCGAAGCAGCCTCAGCGGCGGGTCCGTCACGCTGAAAACCAGCTCCAAGGTGACCGCCGACGCCCGGCTGGGGTGCCATCGGCGGGCCAGTGACTGAACCCATTCGAACACCAGTCTGGCCAACAGGAACAGGAACAGGAAGTAGACGACGAGATAGGCCACCTGCCAGAACAGCGACACGGTCCCTACCCACTCCTTCAACTCTGGTTGAAAAACCCGCCCTCGGCGATCTTCGCCTTGTCCTCAGCGGTGACTTCGACATCGGCCGGCGAGAGCAGGAACACCCTGTTGGTGACGCGGTCGATGCTACCCCGAAGACCGAAGGTAAGTCCCGCACAGAAGTCAACGAGCCGCCGAGCGTCCGCTTCGGTCATCTCTGTCAGGTTCATGATCACTGGGATGTGATCGCGGAAATGCTCCCCAATCGTTCGTGCCTCGTTGTAAGTAGTCGGATGCATAGTGGTTATGCGGTACGGAGGTTCCTCCGGCTGAGCCACCACTGGAGGCGCTATCACCGGTGCGTGCACCACCTGCGGCGCCAGCGCGAGGTTGTCCTCGGACGCATAAGCCGGCTCCGTTCGGGCGAAAGGGCGCACCGAGGAGCGATCGGTCACACTGTGCGTCGTACCACTGCGCCCGGAAGCGCTGTGCCCCGAAGTGCTGTGCCCAGACGAGCTGTGGCCCGAAGAGCTGCTGTGCCCTGAACCGCTGTGCGCGAGTCGCTCGGAAGGGCGTTCCGTACGCTCCGCGTAACGGTCTGCGACACGCTCGGAACGCGCCGAGGACTGCACGGTGGCACGCCCCCGTGGTCGAGCTGGTGGCTCGAAGTCCTCGTCGAAGGCGTCGAGGTCGTCGTCGATGTAGTCCGGCTCCTCGTCATCCTCAACGAGACCGAGCCATACACCCGCCTTGCGCCACGTCCCCATCGGGTCCCGCCCCCTTCGAGTCGGTCCATTCCGCACGTGGCACTCAACCCTTGAACACCACCGCACCCGAAACAACTGACTACTAATGACACTGTTGTTATTCGAGTGACAGCAGACTACATAAGTCGGGCTGATCTTCCGCCAAGCAACGCCGTACCAATGCGTACGTGTGTCGCGCCGTACGCTATTGCCGCGTCGGCGTCCCCACTCATTCCGGCCGAAATGATCCGCGCCTGGGGGAATTCGCCCCTCAGTCGCTCAGCCAGATCGGCGAGTCGAGCAAACGCCTCGGCCGGGTTCGCACCCAGCGGTGCCACCGCCATCAGCCCGCCCAGCTGCAGGTTGTCGCTCCTGGTGACGGTCCCGGCGAGGGCGAGCAGGTCGTCAGGCAACACCCCGCCGCGCTCGCCAATGCTCGGCGCCGGGCCGGTGACGGCTACCAATGGACGAAGATCGACCTGCAGGAGAACTTCCAGTGGTCGGTCCCGGTGCCGGGCAGCGGCCGTGTCCAGGGCCGTCACCAGCCGGGCGCGGTCGACGCTGTGGACGACATCGGCGTACTGGACGACCGAGGCGACCTTGTTCCGCTGGAGCTGGCCGACGAAATGCCATCGCAGTCCCGCGACGGCGGGGTGGTCCGGCGCGGCGGCGGCGACCGCGGCGGCCTTGCCGGCCGCCTCCTGGTCGCGGTTCTCCGCCACATCGCGCTGGCCGAGGTCGGCGAGAGTGACCACGTCGTCGGCCGGGAAGGTCTTGGTGACCGCGATCAGCGTCACGTCCGCCGGCTCGCGTCCAGCCAGGCGGGCGGCCGCGGCGATCCGTTCGAGCACCGCGACCCGGTTCGCGGCCAGTTCGGCCCGCCGGGCGGTCACGCCCCGTTCTTGAGGAAGTCCGGTACGTCCACGTCATCCAGTGGCATCCGGGCCGGCTGCGGCGGGGCCGATGGCTCGACCGGCTGGACGACCGGCGGAGGCGTCCGTGGCGCCGGGGTACCGCTCGGCGTACCCGAGTGCGGGTTACCGGTCATCCAGTCGCGGTTGTCTGACGAGTCCCGGCGCGGCGGCCGCTCACTGCGGTGATACTGCGGGTGGCCGCCGTCGAAGCCGGCCGCGATCACGGTGACCCGCACCTCGTCGCCGAGCGCGTCGTCGATCACCGCGCCGAAGATGATGTTCGCGTCCGGGTGGGCGGCATCGGACACCAGCGACGCGGCCTCGTTGATCTCGAAAAGCCCGAGGTCGGATCCGCCGGACACCGACAGCAGGACACCGTGCGCGCCCTCCATGCTGGCCTCCAGCAACGGGCTCGCGATGGCCAGCTCGGCGGCCTCCAGCGCCCGGTTGTCCCCGCGCGCCGAGCCGATGCCCATAAGTGCGGAACCGGCGCCGCTCATCACGGACTTCACGTCGGCGAAGTCCAGGTTGATCAGACCGGGCGTGGTGATCAGGTCGGTGATGCCCTGCACACCGGACAACAGCACCTGGTCAGCCGTACGGAACGCGTCCATCATGCTGATCGTCCGGTCGCCCAGCGACAACAGCCGGTCGTTCGGGATCACGATGAGCGTGTCGCACTCGTTGCGCAGCTCCTCGATGCCGGCGTCGGCCTGGGTCTGCCGGCGCTTGCCCTCGAACGAGAACGGCCGGGTCACCACACCGATGGTCAGCGCGCCGAGCTTGCGGGCGATGCTCGCCACCACCGGCGCGCCGCCGGTACCCGTACCGCCGCCCTCGCCGGCCGTCACGAAGACCATGTCGGCGCCCTTGAGCACCTCTTCGATCTCGTCCCGGTGGTCCTCGGCGGCCTTGCGGCCGACATCCGGGCTCGCGCCGGCGCCAAGGCCCCGGGTCAGCTCGCGGCCGACATCCAGCTTCACGTCGGCGTCGCTCATCAGCAGCGCCTGCGCGTCGGTGTTGATCGCGACGAACTCGACGCCCTTGAGGCCGACCTCGATCATCCGGTTGACCGCGTTCACGCCGCCGCCGCCGATGCCGACGACCTTGATGACCGCGAGATAGTTGTGCGGAGGTGTCATCAGGCTGCCTTCCCTAACGGTGGTGGTGCTCTGTGGTCGTACGCGCTGCGATCTTGCTCCGTTTCGCCGATTCGCCGGCGTCAGCGTTTCGCTGACCCTCACGTTCAACTAGACGGTTATAGTTATGTCAACTGTTTCTTCTTGTCCCGGACGGTAAGCGGGCCACCTTCCACGTTCAAGGAGGTGGCTCGGCGTGTCCGAGGGCAATATTCCAGATCTGCCCTCCGGCTTTGCCCCGCACCACCCCACCGAAGTACCAATACGGCGCGAAACCGTCGTACCCGTCGGCGAAATCGGCCCCACTCGAATCGAGTCGAGGTGAGTTTGAGGCCGCGCGCTGAACTCTCGTCGAGTGCGGGACTTTATCCCCCACTCAACGTCGAGTGCGGGATTTTGTCCCACAGTCGACGCTGAACCCGTCGCCAGTGCCCGCTTTTTGGGCGCCCCGGCGACGCGAACCACACGCGCCGCCGCAGGAACTGCGGCCAACAACCCAGCCCCGCCCGCGCGACGGCCGTAGGCCGTCCTGGTTCGAGGCGGTGGGGTGCCCGCTTTTTGGGCGCCCCGGCGACGCGAACCACACGCGCCGCCGCAGGCACTGCGGCAATAAACTCAGCGGACGGTGACCACGGACGGGGCGCTCACGTCATATTTCTTCCCTGGGCGCTTCAACAAAACTGCCAAGACGGCCGCCTTTTCCTCGCTCTGGCTGGCGTCTCCCCACACCACCGTTCGGCCGCCGGTCAGGTTCAGGGTGACCTGGGACGGCGAAGGCGCGGTGATGCTCGCCACCTGTGACTTGAGCGCGGGCGAGAGCGCCTGGCTGACCGTCAAAGCGGCGGCGGTGGACGGGTCTTTAGGACCGGGGTTCGCCAACGACAACACCGGCAGCCCCGCCGGACGGCTGGGCATCGTACGAAAAACCACGCCGGTGCTGTCGATCTCCCGGTAGCCGGGGGAAACCACCGCCACCGCGACCCGCTCCCGTACGGAGATCACCACCGTGTGCGGCCAGCTGCGGGAAATCGCCGCCGACGCCAGCGGCGGCAGCGCGGTCAGCAGGCGGCGCTGCGCGGCGGCGAGATCGACGTGCGAAAGCGCGGCACCGCGCTGGATGCCGGCGGCGTCGACGATCGCGCCGGTGTCGACCGTCTGCGCACCGACCACACTGATCGTTTGTACGTCCAAGACCTTCGTGCCGTAGATCAGCCAAGCCCCGCCGCCGGCCAGCAGCAACACCGCGAGGACCGAGGTCCAGGCGATCAGCCGGTGCCAGCGGCCGAGCCGGCCGTGGCCGGCCCGGATCCGGTCGGCCACGGACTGCAGGTCGTCGGTACGCCGGGTCTGGTCCTGTTCGTGGACCACCCGCCAGGACTCCCGGCGCGGCGTACCGGCGGTCTTCACTACTCGCGTCCCGCCGGGATGTCGGCCTCCAGGGCGACCAGGATCTCGTCCGCCATCATCGCGATCGGCGGCGCGCCCATGGTGATCACCACATCGCCCGGCCGGGCCCGTTTGGCCACCTCGGCCGGCACGTCCGACCAGCCCGGTACGAAGACCTTGCGGTGCTCGGCCATCGGGATCGCGGCGTGCAGGGCGACGCCTCCCTCGCCTGGGGCGCGCTGCTCCCCCGGCCCGTACACCTCCATCACGATCACCTCGTCGGCCAGCGCCAACGCGGCCGCGATGCCCTCCTGGAAGACCGAGGTCCGACTGAACCGGTACGGCTGGAAAACCACCACGACCTGACCGCTGCCGGCGACCTCGCGCACCGTCCGCAGTTGCGCCGACATCGAGGTCGGGTGGTACGCGTAGTCGTCGAAGATCCGGATCCCGCCCACGGTCCCGCGCAGCTCGAACCGCCGCCGGACCCCGCCGTACGCGGCCAGCGCGGCGATCGCGGTCTCGGCCGGGATCTCCAGTTTCACCGCGACCAGCAGGGCGGCGGCCGAGTTCAGCGCGATGTGCCGGCCAGGCACTGGCATTCGCACGACACCCAGCTCGGCACCGTCCAAAGTGGCCAGGTAATGCCCACCACCGGCACCGGACTCCAGGTCGTGCATCCGCAGGTCGGCGTCGTTCGCCTCGCCGTACGTGTAAACCGTCACGCCGCCGGCCCTGGCCCGCTCGGCCAGCCGCCGGGCACCGGGATCATCGGCGCAGCAGACCAAAAACCCGCCCGGCACGATCCGCTCGGAGAACGCGACAAACGCCTCCTCGATCGCGTCCAGCGTCCCGTACGTGTCGAGATGGTCCGCCTCGACGTTGGTGACCACCGCGACTTCTGGTGCGTACAGAAGGAAGGAGCGGTCGCTCTCGTCCGCCTCGGCGACGAAGTACTCGCCGGTGCCGTGGTGCGCGTTGGACCCGGCCTCGGACAGGTCGCCGCCGATCGCGAACGACGGATCCTTGCCAGCGTGTTGAAACACGGTCGTGATCATCGACGTGGTGGTGGTTTTCCCGTTGGTGCCGGAAATCGCGATCACCCGCCGGCCGCCCATCAGCGCCACCAGCGCCTCGGACCGGTGCAGCAGCCGCAGCCCGCGCTCCTTCGCCGCGTCCAGCTCGGGATTTCCCGGCTTGATCGCGGACGAGTAGACAACTGTTTGCGCTGAGCCCAAATTCTCCACGTCGTGTCCAACGTGGACAGTCGCGCCGAGAGCGCGCAACGCGTCCAGCGCCGGCCATTCCCGCGCGTCGCTGCCGGAAACCCGGGCGCCGCGGGCCAGCAGGATCCGGGCGATGCCGCTCATGCCCACCCCGCCAATGGCGATCAGGTGGACGGCCCGCAGCTCGTCCGGCGAGATCGTGGTCGGGTCGACCCCGGACAGCACCGTCATTTCGCTCCCGCCTGCGCCACGGCTTTTTCCACCAACGTCAGCAATGCCTCGTCCCCGTCCCGCCGGCCGTAGCGACCGGCCGCCGCGGACATCTTCGCCAGCTCGGCGGAATTGCTCAGCAGCGGCAAAATAATGTTCTCCACATAGGACACGGTGAGCTCGGAATCCTCCACCAACATCCCGCCACCGGCTCTCACGACCGGCAGGGCGTTGCGCCGCTGCTCGCCGTTTCCGTGCGGATAGGGCACATAAACCGCCGGCAGCCCGACCGCGAAAATCTCCGCGCACGTCATCGCGCCACCGCGGCACAACAGCAGGTCGGCGGCCGCGTACGCGAGTTCCATCCGCTCGACGAACGGCACCGACACGTACGGCGCGCCGGTGTCTTTCGGCGCCACCACCTCGTCGTTGCGGGCACCATAAATGTGCAGCACCTGGATGCCGGCCGCACCCAACGCGGCGGCCGCACCAAAAGTCGCCTCGTTCAACGTACGAGCGCCTTGCGACCCACCGGTCACCACCAGCGTCGGGCGGTCCGGATCCAGGTCGAAGAACTTGCGGGCCTCGTCCCGGGTCGCCTCCCGGTCCAGTTGGGCGATCGCCGGCCGCAGCGGCACGCCGACCACCTCGCCGGACTGGCCTGCTTCCTGCTGGTGCTCGAAGCCCAGCGCGATCCACTTGGTCAGCCGCGCGCCCATCCGGTTCGCGACACCCGGTGGGGTGTCCTTCTCGTGAATCACCAACGGGGTGTGCCGCCGCCAGGCCGCCAGATAGGCCGGGACCGACACGTAACCACCGAAACCCACGACCACATCGGCCGACACCGAGTCCAGCACCTTGCGGGTCGCTTTGGTGGCCCGCGCCATCCGGACCGGCGTACGCACCAGGTCCAGATTCGCCTTGCGGGGCAACGGATACGCCGGGACCAGCTCCAGATCCCAGCCGCGGGCCGGGATGATCTGCGTCTCCAGCCCCTTCGGCGTACCGAGGCAGGTCACTCGCACATCCGGGTAGTGCCGCCGCAGGCACTGCGCGAACGCCAGCGCCGGCTCGATATGCCCACCGGTTCCGCCACCGGCCAGCACCACTGATCGCAGTGTCTCAGGCAAACCCGTCATCTCCGCTCTGGACGGCTCCCGGCCGGTGCCGCTCCTGGCTTACTTTTCCTCCGGCCGCCGGGCCGGGCCGGCTGCTGCCGTGCCCTGGCCGATCCGCCAGCGGCCGCCGGTTTGGCGACCACCGGCACCGGCGGCATGCCGAACAACCGTGTGCCTAGCGTAGGGCCGCGCTCGTGCAGCATCGCGGCCGCCTCCGGCTCGGCCCGGGCGAAACCGGCCAACATGCCGAGCGCGAACAGCGTGAGCACCAGCGACGAGCCGCCGTACGAGATCAGCGGCAGCGGGATGCCGGTGATCGGCAGCAGCCCCACCACCGCGCCCATGTTGATGAACGCCTGCCCCACCAGCCACACCGTGCAGGTGGCGGCGGCCAGCCGGGTGTACGGGTCGGCCGTCCGACGGGCGATCCGGAAGCCGGTGTACGCGAGCACCCCGAACAGCCCGATCACCACCACGCACCCGATCAGGCCGAGTTCCTCGCCGATGATCGCGAAGATGAAGTCGTTGTACGCCTCCGGCAGATAACCCCAGGCCTGCCGGCTGGAGCCCAAGCCCACCCCGAACAGGCCGCCGGTGGCCAACGCCTGCAGCCCGTGCACGGCCTGGTAGCCGTCCAGCGCCTCGGCCGGGAACGGGTTCAGGAAGGACGTGAGCCGGGCGACCCGGTACGGCTCAACCGCGATCAGACCGAACACGCCGGCCGTCGCGGCGGTGAGCATCAACCCGAAGACCCGCAGCCGTACACCAGACACCCACAGCAGTGCCATCAGGATAAGCAACAGGCAGAGCCCGGTGCCCAGGTCGTGGGTGCCGACCAGCCCGAGCAGCGCCGCGGCCACTGGGAACAGCGGCACGGCCAGGTGCTTGAAGCTGGTCATCAGCTTGCGCTTGCGGACCATGATCTCGGCGCCCCACAGCGCCAGCCCGAGCTTGGCACTCTCGGACGGCTGCCACAGCACCGGTCCGACGTCGATCCACCGGTACGAGCCGTTCCGTGCCACGCCGTGCACCAGGCCGGGCGCCACCACCAGCGCGAACAGGCCGACCGCGGAGACGATCAGGACCGGATACGACACCATCCGGAAGAACCGCACCGGGAACCGCATCACCAGCACGAAGACCACCACGCCAAGCAACGCGTAAGACGCCTGGCTGACGAAGATCGAGTACGGGTTGTGGCCGGCCGACTGGGAGGCGGTGACGTTGGAGGCGGACAGCACCATCATCAGGCCGATGGCCAGCAGCAGCCCGGTGGTCGCCACGATCAGGTAGTACGACGCCATCGGCCGGCCGAGCAGGCCCTGCAGCGGCGCCAACGGGTTGATCGCGGCCCGGTCCTCCGGGCTGACCGTGCGCGGCGGATCGCTCTGCTGAGCGGCCGTCACGGCGTGAGCGCACGCACCGCGGCAGCGAAGGAGTCACCGCGGGCGCCGTATGAGGGGAACATGTCGAGCGAGGCGGCAGCCGGTGCGAGCAGCACCGTGTCGCCGGGCTGAGCCAGCCGGCGCGCGCTTTCCACCACTTCGATCATGACCCCATCATCGGTGCTCGGTACGTCGACGACCGGCACATCCGGCGCGTGTCGCCGGATCGCCGCGGCGATCCGGGCTCGGTCCACGCCCAGCAGCACGGCCGCCCGCAGCCGCGGTGCGACGGTTCGTACGAGATCGTCCACGTCCACGCCTTTGAGCTGGCCACCGGCCACCCAGACGATCTGTTCGTACGCCATCAGGGAAGCCAGCGCCGCGTGCGGGTTCGTCGCCTTGCTGTCGTCCACATAGGACACCCCAGCGACCGAACCGACCAGCGCGTTGCGATGCGGCTCCGGGACGTAGCCGCGCAGCCCGTCGCGGACCGCCTCGGCGGACACCCCGTGGCCGCGGGCGAGCGTGGCGGCGGCGAGCGCGTTGGCCACGTTGTGCTGGCCCGGCGGGCGTACGTCCGCCGCCTCCGCCAGCGCCACACCAGCGCCGAACGCGCGGTCCACCAGGACGCCGTCGACGATGCCGAGCTGACCCTCGTCCGGCGCACCGAGCGTGAACGACGCCAGCGGGCCACCCCGCTCGGCCAGCAGCTTGGACACCATCGGGTCGTCCGCGTTGCCCACCGCGAGGCTGTCGCGGCCGCGCCAGATCCGCGTCTTGGCCTGCGCGTACGCGTCGAAGCCGCCGTGCCAGTCGAGGTGGTCGTCGGCGAGGTTGAGCAACGCGGCGCCGGCCGGGGCGAGCGTGGACGACCAGTGCAGCTGGAAGCTGGACAGCTCGACCGCGAGCACGTCGTACTCGGCCTTCAAGACCGCGGAAAGCAGCGGGTCGCCGATGTTGCCGACCGCGACCGCCCGCAAGCCGGCGGCTCGCAGGATCGCGGCCAGCATGGTGACCGTGGTGGTCTTGCCGTTGGTGCCGGTGATCGCGAGCCAGGGTGCCGCGTCGGCCGGCCGCAGCCGCCAGGCCAGCTCCGGCTCGGAGTAGACCTCGATGCCGTTGGCCACCGCCGCCGACAGCAGCGGGTGGTCCGGCCGCCAGCCCGGCGACGTGACGACCGCGTCCGTACCCGCTGGCGGCTCGTTGACGCCTATAAGGACCGTCGCCCCAGCCGCTGCCAGCTGGTCCGTACGCTCGCTGGCCGCTCGGTCGACGACCGTTACCAGCGCGCCGCGCGCCAGCAAGGCCATCGCGACCGGTACCCCGGAGACGCCGGCACCGGCGACGACGAGCCGCTGGCCCTCGTACGACCCGGTCATGGCAGCAGGCGCAGGAAGTCCGCGTAGAAGATGCCGACACCGACCGCCACGCCGACCGCCGCGATCATCCAGAACCGGATCACGATGTTGATCTCCGGCCAGCCGGCCAGCTCGAAGTGGTGATGCAGCGGCACCATCCGGAACACCCGCCGGCCGAACGTCCGGAAGGACACGATCTGGATGATCTCGGTGACCACGATCAACACGAACAGTGCGCCGATCACGATCAGCAGCAGCTCGGTTTTGGTGGCGACCGCGAGACCGGCGATCAGGCCGCCGAGCCCGAGCGCGCCGGTGTCACCCATAAAGACCTTCGCCGGGGACGCGTTCCACCAGAGGAAGCCAAAACACGCGCCGGCCACGATCGCGGCCACCAGCGCGACCTCGAGCGGGTTGCTCACGTCCGGGTAGACGTGCGGGTGCCGGAACTCCCAGTAGCCGATGAGCGAGTACGCCATCAGGACCATCACCGAGCTGCCGGTCGCCAGCCCGTCGAGGCCGTCGACCAGGTTCACCGCGTTCGCGGTCGAGATGACCACGAAGGCGATGAACAGCACGGCGCCGAACTTGGTGATGTTCAGCCAGCCGATGTCATGGATGAACGAGATGTACTCACTGGCGACCGTGTGGTTCTTCTGGTCGGGCAGCATCACCGCGAGCGCGCCGAAGATGACGCCGACCAGCAGCTGACCGACGATCTTGCCGCGCTTGTTCAGCCCGAGGCTGCGGCGCTTGCGGACCTTGATGTAGTCGTCCGCGAAGCCAACCAGGCCCATGCCCACGAACAGGCCGAGCAGCAGCAGCCCGCCGGCGGTGACGCTGCGGTCGTCAGAGCACTGCGTGTCGCCGAATCCCGGGGCACCCGTACAGGGCGCGATCGCCAGGTAGACGTGGATCCCGGCGTACGCCACGACCGACGCCAGGATGAAGACGATGCCACCCATGGTGGGCGTGCCGCGCTTGGAAGCGTGCGCCTGCGGCCCGTCGGTGCGGATCTCCTGACCCACCCGGAGCTTGCGCAGGTAGCGGATCGCCAGCGGCGTACCAAACAGCGTCAGCAGGAAGGCGAGGGCCGCCCCGACGAGCACTGACCTCACGCGGAAGCCTCCGCCCGGTCGTGCTCTCCCACCGGTGCCAGCAACGCTGCTGTGACCTGTTCCATGTGTGCGACCTTCGATCCTTTCACCAACACAACGTCCCCGGGAGCCAGCTGCGCGACCAGTAGTGCGGCCGCCGCCTGAGTGTCGGCCACGGCCGTCATCGCGGCGGCCCGCTCTGTGCCGGCGTGTTCGGTGCCGGCCGCTTCGCGCGCGCCGTCGAGGATGCCAGTCGCCGCCGGACCGGTCGCCACCACCCGGGCGGTGCCGAGCTCGACGGCGTACCGGCCAATCGCCACGTGCTCGGCCACACTGCCCGGACCAAGCTCGGCCATCTCGCCGAGCACCGCCCACCGGCGCCGGTCACCGGCGATCTCGGCGAGGTTGCGCAGCGCCACCCGGACCGAGTCCGGGTTGGCGTTGAAAGTGTCGTCGACGATCGTCACGCCGTCCGCGCGGGTCGTCACTTCCATCCGGCGTTTGCTGACCAGACCGGCGCCGGACAGCGTCGCGGCGACCTCGTCCAGCGAGATGCCCAGCTCCAGCGCGACGGCGGCCGCGGCGAGCGCGTTGCCCACGTGGTGTTCGCCGTAGAGCTGCATCGCGACCGGCGCTTTCGCGTTTTTGACCACGATGTCGAACACTGGCCGGCCCTGCTCGACACGGACGTTTTCGGCCCGTACGTCGGCATCTTCGGCCCGTCCTACCAGCACGACCCGCGCCTTGGTTCTGGCGGCCATCGCCCGTACTCGCTCGTCGTCGGCGTTCAGGACCGCGACTCCGCCGTCGGCGGCCGGCGGCAATGCCTCGACCAGCTCGCCCTTGGCGGTCGCGATCGCTTCCACCGAGCCGAATTCACCGACATGGGCCGTACCCACGTTCAGCTCGACCCCGATCCTGGGCGGCGCGATCCGGGCCAACTGGGCGATGTGCCCGATCTTGCGCGCACTCTTCTCCAGCACCAGGTAACGGGTGTCCTCGGTGGCCCGCAGGACCGTGTACGGGTGGCCGATCTCGTTGTTGAACGACTCCGGCGGCGCGACCGTCTCTCCCAGCCTCACGAGCAGCTGGGCCAGCAGGTCCTTGGTGGAGGTCTTGCCGGACGAGCCGGTCACTCCAACGACGGTGATGTCCTTCAACCGAGCCAAAACTCCGTGGGCCAGGTCGGCGAGCGCGGTCAGCTGGTCGCTGACCAGGATCGCCGGCACGTCCACCTCGCGGGCCACCATCGACGCGACGGCACCGGCTTTCGCGGCGGTGCCGACATAGTCGTGGCCGTCCACTCTTTCGCCTGGAAGGGCAACGAAAAGGCCGCCGGCGGTGACTTTCCGGGAATCGAACTCGACGGTGCCGGTCACCGTCGCGGTCGGGTCAGCGCCGCCGGTCAGCCGGCCGCCGACCAGCTCGGCCACCTCGGCCAGCGTCAGCGCGATCACGCGTGCACCTGCCCGTTGGTGGCGCGCAGCGCGCGATCCAGTTCTTCTCTGTCGTCGAACGCAAACACCTGACCGCCGATCTCCTGGTATGGCTCGTGGCCCTTGCCCAGGATCGCCACCGTGTCGCCGGGCCCGGCCAACCGGACGGCCCGCTCAATCGCCTCGGCCCGGTCGCCGATCTCCAGCACCTCGGCCCGCTGGCGGGCCGGCACCGCGGCGGCGCCAGCGAGCGCGGCGGCCCGGATCGCCGCCGGGTCCTCGGACCGCGGGTTGTCGTCGGTGATGATCAAGACGTCGGCGCCGCGGGCGCCGGCCTCACCCATCAGCGGCCGCTTGCCGGTGTCCCGGTCGCCGCCGCAGCCGAGCACCGCGATCAACCGACCGCGAGTCACCGGCCGGAGCGCGTCCAGCACCGCGGCCACCGCCCCCGGCTTGTGCGCGTAGTCCACGACCGACAGCAGGTCCGGCCGAGTGTCCGCGCCCACCCGCTGCAACCGGCCCGGCACGCCCGCGCAGCTCGCGACACCGTCCACCGCGGTCCGCGCGTCGATGCCGGCGGCGGTCAGCACCGCGATCGCCAGCAGCGCGTTGTCGACGTTGAACGGCCCGGGCAGCTGCACCGAGCCTTGCAGCCGTACGTCGTGCGGCCCCATCACCATGAAGGTCTGCGGGACCGCCGAGGTGTCGATATCGACGGCCCGCCAGTCAGCCTCCAGGCCCCCAGTCGAGACCGTCACGGTTTCGTCCGTGACCAGGCGTCGGCCGTACGCGTCGTCGACGTTCACCACCTCGCGCCGGCAGCGGCCGTCGAACAACATCGCCTTCGCGGCGAAGTAGTCCTCCATGTCGGCGTGGAAGTCCAGATGGTCCGCGCCCAGGTTCGCGAACGCGCCAACGGCGAAGCGGATGCCGTCCGCCCGGCCCTGTGCGAGCGCGTGGCTGGACACCTCGATGGCCACCGCGGTGACGCCCTGCTCGACCATCACCGCGAAAAGGGCCTGCAGATCCGGCGCCTCCGGCGTGGTCCGCGCGCTCGGCAGCCGTACGCCCGCATACCGCGTCTCGACCGTGCCGATCACCCCGGTCACGTGGCCGGCCGCGAGCAGTCCGGCTTCCAGCAGGTAGGCGGTGGTGGTCTTGCCGCTCGTACCGGTCACACCCAGCACGGTCAGCTGGCTGGTGGGGTCGCCGTACACCTGCGCGGCGACCTTGCCGAGCACGTTCCTCGGCCGGTCAACCACCACGATCGGCAGCCGCGCGTCCTCGATCATCGCGGCGCCGGCCGGGTCAGTCAGAATGGCCGCCGCGCCGGAACTGATCGCGTCGGCGGCGAACTCGGCACCATGTCGTACGGACCCAGACAAAGCCGCATAGAGATCACCCGGCCGGACCGCCCGACTGTCATGCGTGACGCCGGTCACCGCGACCTCCGCGGCCCCCCGCAGGTCAGCTCCACCCAGGCTGGCAAGCATGCCCATAAGAGCCGCCACCGGAGTCGGCGACACCGATGTCGGCCGCGGGAGTAGCTGCGCTGGCACGAGTCCGAACCCTACCCGTACGCCCCATGCACCCGCGTACAGGCACAGCCGTGGCGGTCCGGTTTCTTTCCACCACTGCGGTCTGGGTGGATGTTCGTTGGTGAGTACGAGTCAGCGGGCTGGTTTGACGAGGTCCGGGACTCGGGTCAGCAGGACTGTAGGGGAACTGCCGCCGGTTGAGGTTCTGGGCTGCACCATGCCCGACTTAACCCCCGCCCCACCGCCGCTCCCCCACCCAAACTCAGACCGAGTTCTCTAAAAACCCAGCCCCGCGCCTACCTCCCAGCGCAACCCAACCCCCGCTCCACCGCCGCTCTCCCACTCAAAATCAGACCGAGTTTCTCTAGAACCAGCCCCGCGCCTACCTCCCGACGCAACCCAACCCCCGCTCCACCGCCGCTCTCCCACTCAATGTCAGACCGAGTTCTTTAGAACCCAGCCCCGTCCGGCGCCATCGGCCGCCAGGCCGATGTTGTCGCCCCTCCGGCAGGAGCGTCGTTCTGTCCGGCCCCGCGGTCTTTGCGGGGC
>NZ_BAAANY010000019.1:111722-142656 GCF_039530045.1 Fodinicola feengrottensis
CCGCCTCCGGCCCGGTTTTTGGGGCGGAGGCGGGGCTTTCACGAGGCTGGTAGACGAGGCGCCGCACCCTCGTGGACACCGCTTCTGACCAGGGCGGCAAACGGTCATCGTCGATCTCCGCCGGCCCTGGCTTGGTCGACGAGAAACGTTGTCGGCCCTGGTTAAAAGCGGTGTCCATTCGGAAGGGATGACACTGGTTAGAAGCGGTGTTTGCTGGGGAGATGAGCGTCCTGGTCAAATGCCGTGTTTGCTGCGGACGTGACAGCCCTGCTTAAAAGCCGTGTCCACAGCGGACGCGACAGCCCTGGTCAAAAGCCGTGACTGTGCGGGAGCGGCGCCTCGTCTACCAGCCCTGAGAAATCCCACCCCGACACCAAAGGGCGGTGTCGGGGTGGGATTTCTTAGGGCTACTACCGATGGCGCCCTGTATCTCTGGCGCCTTCGGCGCGGGCGCCGTCGACTACGGCTACGAGAGTCGGTCTTAGGACCCTGCAAAACCCGCAGGGTCCTAAGACCGACGCCCCTGCCGGAGGGGCGACAACATCGGCCTGGCGGCCGATGGCGCCGGACGGGGCTGGGTCCCGTACAAAGTTGACCAGCTACGGGTTGAAGGTGACGGTCCCGCACGGGGTGAGGACGGCGGGGGTTGGGTCACGCCGAAATTTGACCAACTTTGGTGTGAAGAGTGACGGTCGCGCACGGGGTAGGTTCCGTCGAAGTTGGCTGACTTGGTTGTGAAAGTGACAGTCACGCACGGGGTGGGTTCGCGGGCTTGGCTCCGCCGGGGTTAGCCGTAGATTTTTAGTGGGGGGCGGACGCTGCCGGTGGGGGGGATGGCTTCGTGGCGGAGGACGAAGCTCATGAGGTCGTGGAAGGCTGGGCCGGCGATCGGGCCGCCCTCGGCTTTGTCGGGGACCTTCACGAAAATCGCGACCACGTAGCGCGGCGCGTCGGCTGGTGCCATGCCGACGAACGACGTGACATTGCCGCTCTCGTAGTGGTTTCCGGCGACCTGCCCACCCGTACCGGTTTTGCCGGCTACCCGGTAGCCATCGATGGCGGCGGCCGGCGCGGTGCCCTCCTGGGTCGCCACGCCTTCCAGCAACCAGCGCATCGCGGCCGCGTTCTCCGGCGAGAGCACCCGGGTCTGCTTGGGCGCTGCCTTGGGCACATACGTGCCGTCGGGGGCGATCGTGCCGCTGACCAGGGACGGCTGGACGCGTACGCCGTTGTTGGCGATCGTCTGATAGACGGACGCCATCTGCATCGGCGTCACCGCGACACCGAGACCGATCGGGATGCCGCCGTACGACGGGCCGCTCCAGTTCTTCACCGGCTGCACGATGCCCGAACTTTCCCCGGGCAGGCCCAAATCGTCGGAAGCACCCAATCCGAATGCCTTCTGGAAGTCATAAAGTCGCTGCGCGCCGAGCTTGTCGGCGACGGTGATCGTGCCGATATTGCTGGACTGGGTGAGAATTCCCTGCAACGTCATCTTCACCTGGCCGTGCGAATGCGTGTCGGTGAAACGCACCCCGCCCTTGGTGATCGAGCCGGGCAGATCAAGCACGGTGTCCGGCTGGATCACCCCGGTCTGCAGGCCGGCGCCGATGGTGATCGCCTTGTGCACCGATCCCGGCTCGACCACCGTCTGGGTGGCCACATCCCGCCACGTGGTGGGGTTGGAGTCACCCGGATTCGCCGCGTCGTACGCCGGATAGCTGGCATCGGCGAGCACCTGGCCGGTCTTCACGTCGAGCACCACGGCCGTACCGAACGAGCCACCGGCCGCCCGAGTCTGCTGGGCGATGATCTGCTGCGCCTGATACTGCACGTCGTTGTCGATGGTCAGCTTGATGCCGGTGCCCGGCCGGGCCGGCACGGTTTTGTCGTAGCCGGCCGGAATCTGGATGCCGCTCTGGTCCGCCTCGTACGTGTGTTGGCCGTCCTGGCCGGCGAGCACCTTGTTGAAAGACGACTCCAGACCGGCGGCGCCCACGCCCTCGGAGTTGGTGAAGCCAATGATGTTCGCGGCCAGGTCATGGCCCGGCTCGTCGCGCCGCTTCTCGTCCTGCGTACCGATGCCCGGGAGGTTCATCGACGTCACCACGTTGGCGACCGCGGGGTCCAGCCGGTGCGCCAGGAAGACGAACCGGATCGCCTTGCCGGTGGTCGTGTTGGTCTTCTTGGTCATTTTCGCCAGCAGCGTCTGCTCTGGTACGCCAAGGACGCCGGCGAGTTTCGCGGCGGTCGCCTCAGCAAGACCTGGCACCAGCTTGTTCGCCGGCGTGCCGGGCACGTGGTCGACCTCACCTGGGTCGGCAAAGATCGCCTTGGCCTGCACGCTGGTGGCCAGCACCGCGCCGTTGCGGTCGACGATCGACCCGCGCGGAGCGTTCAGCTTGACCGAGATCTCGCGGCTGTCCTTCGCCTCCGCCGCCCACGCCGAAGCGTCCGCGGACTGGATGTAGACCAGCCGGCCGACCACCGCGACGAAAAGCAGCAGGACAACCACAAGCCCGATCCGTAGCCGCCGGTACGACGTACCAGCGGCGATCGGATGACTCCAGCCGTTCGCCATCCGCCGGACCGCGGCGCTCGGCCGGACCCGCCCGGCCGGCTGCCGGGGCTTGCGGGCCGCGCCTTGCTGACCGCGGGACTGCTGAGATCCGGCGGTGGCGTACCGCGGCCGTTCGGTACGTCCGGCCCGGTCGGCGCGTGACCGAAGCGGTAGCACCGTTGCTCCGCTGGTCTCGGCCGCGCGCCGGCCGGGAGGTCGGTTGGCCGGTGGGCGGCTCATCGGCCACCCCCGGCGGCTCCCCCAGTGGTGGGGGTAGTCGGCGTGTTAGCGCCCCCGGTCGGTGGTTTGGCACCTCCGGTCGGCGCATTCGCGCCGCTCGCCGCCGAGTTCGCGGCGCCGGATGGCGGCGTCGACGGCTGGCCGCCCTGGGGTGTACCGGTCGAGTTCGCCGGCGGCACCAGCGGCTGCGAACCGTTCGAGTCGGAGGAACCGTCCGAGCTGGACGTCGGATCCTTCGCCGGCGTCGGTACGCCGAGGATCCGGCCGTCCGGGAGCCGGATGAAGGCCGGCTGCCCGGCTGGCACCAGGCCGAGCCGACGAGCCGCCGCGGCGAGCGTGCCGGGTGCCTGCAGCTGGTTAACGTCCTGATGCAGGCCCTGTTCCTTCAGGTCCAGCACCTTTTGGTTGCGCTGCAGCGTGTTCAGCTGGAACGAGTTCTGGTTGACCGCGGTGTTGAGCAGCAACAGGCACACCATGCCGGCGATGACCAGACCGAGGATCAGCACGACAAAGGGAGTACGTGGCGCCGAGCTGGCAGCGGGCGGTGGCGGCAGCAGAAGCCGCGCGCCGAGCCGTCCGGCCTGCCGCGGTACGGACCGCCGAGAGGCGGTCTTCTTCGGGCGGGCCGGCTGTGTCCGGGTGGGCTGATCACGCGGTGGTTGCCGGCGGCCAGGCTGAACCGGCCGCTGCGGCCGAGCCGGCGCGGGCGCGCCGACGGTGGCTCGACCCGCCGAGCGGCTGGGCGCCGGAGCCGTCCTGGTCGGGACGGTCGCGGTCGCGCGGGCAGTCACGACGCGTCCCGCACTCGCTCGGCGGCCCGCACGCGTACCGACTGCGATCGCGGATTGCTCTCCAGCTCTGCTTCGGTTGGCGTCTCGGCACCGCGGGTGAGCAGCCGCAACACCGGCTCGGTGCCAGGCAGCTCGACCGGCAGGTCAGGCGGCGAGGTGCTCGTGGCACCGGCCGTCAAAGCCCGTTTGACCATGCGATCCTCCAGCGAGTGGTACGACATCACCACCAGCCGGCCACCGACCCTGATGGCGTCGATGGCCGCCGGCAGCGCTGTCCGCAGCGACTCCAGCTCGGCGTTCACCTCGATCCGCAGCGCCTGGAAGGCGCGCTTGGCGGGGTGTCCCCCGGTGCGCCGGGTGGCTGCCGGGATGGCGTCCCGGACCAGCTCGGCCAACCTCGCGGTGGAGGTCAGCGGAGTGCGCTCCCGTTCGGTGACAATGGCTCTCGCGACCCGGCCGGCGAATCTTTCCTCGCCGTACTCCCGCAGAATCCGGGCCAGGTCGGCGGCCGCATACGTGTTGACTACCTCTGCGGCGGAAATCCCGGTGGTCGGGTCCATCCGCATGTCCAGCGGCGCATCCCGTGCGTACGAGAAGCCGCGGTCCGTACGGTCCAATTGCATCGACGAGACGCCCAGATCGAAGAGCACGCCCTCGACCCGGTCGATGTCCAGGTCTTCGAGCACCTCGGTCATCTCGTGATACACCGCGTGGACGCCGGTGAAACGCTCTCCGAATGGATCCAGCCGGGCACTGGCCAGCCGCAACGCCTCCGGGTCGCGGTCTAGGCCAACCAGCCGCAACCGCGGATGAGCGGCCAGCATCGCCTCGGCGTGACCACCGAGCCCGAGCGTGGCGTCGACCAGCACGGCCGGGCCCGTGGACAGGGCCGGCGCGAGCAGCTCAGCCACTCGCTCTGCCATCACTGGCACGTGCTGTGGTGCTTGTTGTGGTGCACTGTCGTCCACGCGCGTCGACCCTCCCCCCGAGTTTCGCTGCCGTGCGTGTGCGGTGATCTGCTGACGTTTCGTCAGGTCCCCATCCGCTCCGTACGCCTGGCACCGGGGAAGGTGTGTCAGGAGCGGAGCGGCTGGAGGCCTGGCGAAACGGCCTCGATCTTTTTCAGCGGGTGCCTAAAACACCCCGGGCAGAACCTCCTCCTCCACGTCGGCGAAGCCCGGCTCGGACTCCGTCAGGTAGTCGTCCCAGGCCTGCTGGTCCCAGATCTCCACCCTGGTGCTGGCCCCGATCACCACGCATTCCTTCGTCAGTCCCGCGTACTCCCGCAGCCCGGCCGGAATGGTGACCCGGCCCTGCTTGTCGGGCACTTCGTCGTACGCACTGGCGAAGAAGACCCGTTGATAAGCGCGAGCCGCCTTGTGGGTGACCGGTGCCGCCTGCAGCTGTCCGGCGATCCGGGTGAACTCGGCCATCGGAAACACGAACAGGCAGCGCTCCTGCCCCTTCGTGATCACAAGCCCCTCCGCGAGTTCGTCCCTGAACTTCGCCGGCAGAAACAGTCGGCCCTTGTCGTCCAGCCGCGGGGAATGGGTGCCAAGAAACATGCCGGCCTCCCCTCCCCCAAGCGAGGCATCCTGCCGTCTTGATGCCCCACTGCGCTCCACTGTACCCCACAAATCCCCACGGACAACCCGTAGGCGCTCCGAACATACCCCCATTGAGGGTGACTGCCCAGGTCAGAGCCGGTGGAGAAGAGTGGAGGACGATTCCCGAAGGTGCACTCGTACGCTCGCCAGCCATCCACCTGACGCCCGTTATGTCCGTTTCTCCACGGGCTCAGGTGGAGATGTGGGGCAAAGTGGAGGACCCAGGGGAGCGGAATGGAGCGCCGTGGCGCCCAGCTGAGGCCGCAGCGACACGACCCCGCCGCCCCGCTCGCAGACCAGCGACCGCGTCGACGCACTTATCCTCAGAGTGTGGCCGGCGACAAAACCCGATTGCCGGCCCGAACCCGTCGTCGCAGACTCGGTCGGTGCTGATCAGACGAGAAATTCCAGCTGACACTGAGGTCGTACGAGCGATTCACCTGGCCGCTTTCGCACGCGAGGACGGAACGCCCGGGACAGTCGAAGCGAACCTGGTGGACGAACTGCGCGTGGACGCCGGCTGGATCAACGCACTTTCGTGGGTGGCTGTGGAAGACGACAACGTGATCGGCCATGTCGTGTGTACGCGCGCAACCGTCGGTCCTGATGCCCTTCCGGTTTTAGGACTCGGACCTTTGGGCGTACGCCCCGACCGCCAACGCAGCGGCGCCGGAAAAGCGTTGATGCACGCCATCATCGGCGCCGCCGACGCCCTCGGCGAGCCGGCGATAGTCCTCCTCGGCCATCCGACTTACTATCCGCGCTTCGGTTTCCAGCCAGCCGTCCCCGCCGGCATCGTCCCGCCTGATCCCGGATGGGAACCTGCCTTCCAACTCCGCACCCTCACCACTTACGCCGCAACGCTACGCGGCGATTTCGTCTACGCGGAACCTTTCCGGCGCCTCTAAAAGTGCCCGGCCGACGCGCTGCAACCGTTGTACTGGGTCGGCGACGGCATCGTCGGCGCATACAGCCAGGCGTGGAAAAAGTCGTTGAGATCACGCCCGGACACCCGGTTGGCCAGCGCGACAAAGTCCTCTGTCGATCCATTGCCGTATCGATTCGACGCCACCCAGGCGCGTATCACCTGGCGGAGTTCGCTGTCGCCAATCCGGTTGCGTAACGCTTGCAGCGTCATGAAACCGCGGGTGTACGCCGACAGCCCGAGCAGATGGGCCGCGCCCGGATCCGCGACCACCGTGGTCCAGAAATCCGACTCCGGCGGGAAGTATCCACACAGGTCGTCAAAATACTGTTGCGCGGTCTCGCCGCCATGCGCTTCGTCTCACAGCTCGGTGGAATACACCGCAAAGCCTTCGTTCAGCCAGATATCGCGCCAGTTCTTCACCGACACACTGTCACCAAACCACTGATGAGCGTTCTCGTGCACCATCAGCCCGATCGCCGACTCGACCGGCTGCCCAGGCTCAACCGGCTCCCAGAATGCCTCCGGATACGTTGGCCGAGTCTGGTTTTCCAACGCGAGATCGTTCTTGTCCTCCATCAGCACACCGCCGACGGCGTCGAAAGGGTACGGCCCCCACTGCTGTGACAACCAGTCGACAACCTCGCCGGTCCGCCTGATATCCGCCCGCGCCTGCCGGTTGACCGCGGAATCCCCTTGGGCAAACGCATAAACGTACGGCAACCCCGAGGCGGTCCGTCCGCTTTCGACGTCGTACTTCCCTATCGCCATAAATGCCATAGGTCGCCTGCGGCAACGGCTCAGCCCACCGGTAGGTCGTCCACCCGCCCGCGGTCCGGGTCGACTTCAGATTTCCGTTGCTGATCGCCTGAATCCCGGCCGGAACCGTGATCGTGGTCCGGAACGCGGCTTTGTCCCGAGGATGGTCATTGGACGGAAACCACCATTGCGCGATCGCCGGCTCCCCGGTCGCCACTGCCCCGGTCTTCGTCCGAGTCCACGCAGACACACCGTCGACCTTGACCGTGCTCGGAATGCCCGCGTACGTAACGCTGACCGTGAACACCTCGCCGGCACGGACCGGATGATTCGGCGTAATCACCAGTTCCTGCCCATTCGCCGCGTTCGCGGCGGTCTTTCCATCGACCGTGACTCGACGAGCCGTGAGCGCGAAATCGAGATCGAATCGAGACAGATCCTGGGTTGCGCGAGCGACGATTTTCGTCGTACCAGCCAACTCGTCGGTTGCAGGTTGATAACGAACGTCAATATCGTAGCTGGCGACGTCATATCCTCCGTTGCCCGCAGCGGGAAAATACGGATCCCCGATGCCGGCCGCACCTGGCGACGGGACCGCCAGCACCGCTACCAGCAGCAGATTCACGATTGTCATCTGCGGATGCTAGCGCTAAACGAGGGTTCTCGGTGTGGCCGGAAACTGTCGGTTAGAACTGGGCCGCTAGAACTGGGCGGCGGCCTCGGCGAGGGCCGTCAACAACGGGCGCACGAGCGGATTGTTGTTGGTACGGCGATAGAGCGCGTGCACGTATCGCGGCGGCGGCTCCGGGGTGAGAAGTTGGGCAGTCAGTTCCGGATACGGTGGCAACGCCAACTCCGGCAGCAGGGTGACACCGACACCTGCGCGTACCAGCGCGCCGACCACCGAATATTCGTCGCTGCGCACGATAACTCGCGGCTGGAAACCGACAGACGCGCAGAGTTGCGCCAGCCCCGGCGATTCCAGGCTGGTCACCCAGGGATCGTCGCGCAGATCCGTGAGCTTGACCGGATTTCTGTCGCGATGCGGGTGCCCGGGTGGCAGAACGACATACCGTCGCTCGGTCAGCAGCGGGACGGTGACCAGGTTCGCCGGCCAGCGCCGCTGTTCGATCTCGTTTTCGTAGACCAGCGCGACATCCAGCCGGCCGTCTCGCAACAGCGGCAGCAGATCCGCCGGCTCACCGTACTCCAGCTCCACCGCGACGCCGCCGCGCGTACGCAACAGGTTGGCCAGCGCAGACGGCAGCAAACGCATGCCAGCGCTGGAGAAACTGCCGATCTGCAGCTGCCCGGTCTCCCCTGCCGCGCGTGCTTTCGCGTCCAGCTCCAGCGATCGCAAGCCGGCCACCAGGTCGACACTTTCCCGAGCCAGTTCGCGCGCGGCGGCGGTCGGTTGAATGCTTCGCGGCAGACGCTCGAAAAGCGCCAGCCCGGTGGCCCGCTCCAGCATCGACATCTGCTGCGAGACAGCCGACGCGGTGTAGCCCAGCACGTCGGCCGCGGCCACAAACGAGCCGCGCTGCAGCACCACTTGCAGGGTGTCGAGATGCACCGGGTTGAGCACAAGCAAAGCTTACGCATGAGGCAACAGTCTTTCCTGCTGGTTGGCCTTGTCCTCCGGCTCCGGCTCAGTCACGCTCGTATCACCTGCGGAAACGAGGACGGTGACAGGTGCAAAGTGAGGTTGTTGTGGTCGGCGCGGGTGTGGTGGGGGCGAGCGTCGCCTTCCACCTGCGAAGGCTGGGGGTCGGCAAGGTGACACTGGTCGAGCGGCGCGCGCCGGCGTCCGGTGCGACCGGCCGGTCGGGTGCGCTCGTACGCACCCACTACACCAACGATCCGGAGGCGTCGCTCGCGATCGCCGCGCTGCCCTGGTTCACCGAATGGGCCGACCGGGTCGGTGGCGACTGCGGTTTCGTACGTACCGGATTCGTTCAGCTGGTCGGCGTGGACGACACGAAACTGTTGCGGGAAAACGTAAAATCACTGCAGAGGCTCGGCGCAACGACGGAAACTCTGGCTGCGTCGGACATCCGGGCGGTGGTGCCTGGGCTCGCGGTGGCGGACGACGAATCGGCCGCGTACGAACCGGAGAGCGGGTATGCGGATCCCGTTGCCACCACCCGCGGTCTTGTCGACGCGGCCCGTCGCCTGGGTGCGGACGTACGGGAGAACTGCTCTGTCGACGGCCTTTTGACCGCAGGTGGTCACGTCGTGGGTGTCGCCACGAACGACGGTCCGATCAACGCCGAGGTGGTCGTACTAGCCAACGGCGCCTGGTCGAACGCGTTGACGCGGCCGCTTGGTCTCGACCTGCCGATCACCGCGACGCGCGCGCAGGCAGCGGTCGTGCGCCGGCCGGCACCGCTCGTCGGAATTGCCGGGCATCCGGCCGTTATCGACCGTCGGAACGGAATTTACGCGCGTCCGTACGACGCCGATCGGACGTTGGTCGGTATGAGCAGTTCCAACGCGGACACCCTCAGCGACCTCGACGACGTACCCGTCGCGCCCGGTTTCGCCGAGCGGGCCCGGGACCGGCTCGCCGAGGCGTTCCCGGCCTTTAGCGGTCAACCCATCAGCCACACCCAGGCCGGTCCACTTGACGTGACCCCCGATCACTGTGCGATCCTCGGGCCGGTCGACGGGATCGACGGATTGGTTCTCGCTGTCGGCATGAGTGGCTCGGGTTTCAAGAAAGCGCCGGCAATCGGCGCGTGCCTTGCCGAGTTGATCCAGGACGGACAGGCGACCAGCGCCGACCTCCGGCCGTTCTCGTACCACCGTTTCGCACGCGGCGCGCAGATCGAGCGCCGTGACTACCGAATGGGCGCCGGCGGTGGGACCGCTCTGGTGCACTGAAATGGGGACCATGCGCAGGTGGCTGCTCGCGGGATTGCTGGCGATCACCATGGTCGGCGTCGGCGCGTGCGCGAATCCGACCCAGGTCGGCGATGCCGAACCACCGGGCGTCCTCACCCCACTGACTCCGGACACGGCCGCGATCGCCCAGCTGCCGGCCGCTGTTGTCGCGAAAAAAGAGCTGGTGGTGGCGATGGACGTTTCCAGTCCGCCGAACCACTTCTCCGGGCCGGACGGGGTCAGCGTGATCGGGCTCGACCCGGACATCGCCAAAGCACTCGGGCAAGCGCTTGGCGTACGTGTCAAAATCGTCGGCATCGGTTTTGACTCGATCATTCCCGGGCTGGCAGCGGGAAAGTACGACCTCGCCATCGCACAGATGTCGCCGACCGTGAAGCGCGAGAAGGTGCTGGACTTCGTCGACTACTTCTCGTCCGGCACCGCTTTGGCCGTACGCAAAGGCAATCCGCTCGGCATGCGACTGGACACCATGTGCGGGCACACGATCGCCGTACTCAAGGGCTCCTTCCAGGAGTCCACCAGGGTGCCCGAATATTCAGCGGCCTGTGTGAAAGCCGGAAAGAAGCCGATCCAGCCGATGGTGCTGCCGGACCAGCAGGCCACCATTCTCGCCGGCATCGCGGGACGCGCCGACGGGGTGATGCAGGACTCGCCCGTTCTTGAGTACGCACAAAAGAAGTCCGACGGCCAGGTGCAGGTCATCGCGGTCGCGCACACGTCATCGGTCGGCATCGGCATCCCGAAGACCTCCGGTCTCCTGCAGCCAGTGCGCCTCGCGATGCAACATCTGATCGATTCCCCCACGTACAAACAGATCCTGACCCGCTGGGGTGTCGCGAACGGCGGGGTTCCGAGCGCGGCCGTCAACCACAACTCCGACTGAAGGACACGATGTGTCGCTGCAAAAGGACTCCGGCCTGACGGCGGCCGCGCCGGACGGCGAGGTGATCAAAGCCGTACCCGTCCGACATCCGGGCCGCTGGGTCGCCGCGGTGGTGGTGCTCGTCCTCGCGGCGATGCTGGTACACAGCCTGATCACCAACCCGCGCTTCGAATGGCCGGTCGTCGGGCAGTGGTTCCTCTCTGATCGCATTCTGTCCGGGCTGGTCAACACCCTCGAACTGACCGCGATTTCGATGGTGATCGGCATTGTCCTGGGTGCGGTGCTGGCGATCATGCGACTGTCGTCGAATCCGATCCTGTCGGGCATCGCGTGGCTCTACATCTGGTTCTTCCGTGGTGTGCCGCTGTTCGTGCAGTTGCTCTTCTGGGGATTTATCTCCGCCCTCTATCCGAAGCTCTCGATCGGCGTCCCGTTCGGCCCGGCATTCTTCACATTCTCGGCCAATGACATCATTACCGCTTTCGGCGCGGCGATCCTCGGACTTGGGCTGAACGAAGCGGCCTACATGGCGGAGATTGTGCGAGCCGGCATCCAGGTCGTCGACCATGGACAGAGCGAGGCCGCAGCGGCACTGGGCATGAGTCGTACGCTCACATTACGGAGAATTGTTCTGCCGCAGGCGATGCGTGCGATCGTGCCGCCCACTGGCAATCAGACGATCTCGATGCTCAAGACATCGTCTTTGGTGAGTGTGCTGGCATTTCCGGAGTTGCTCTATGCCGCGCAGCTCATTTACTCGGACAACTACAAGACAATCCCGCTGCTGATCACCGCGTCGATCTGGTATCTCATCGTCACGTCCGTCCTCACCGTCGGCCAGTTCTTCCTGGAACGCCGGTTCTCCGCAGGGAGTGCTCGATGACCTCAGCCGCTGTCGAAGCCGTACGCGTACACAAGAACTTCGGCCCACTGCAGGTGCTCCGCGGCGTCGACCTGCGCGTCGAGCCGGGTGAGGTGTGCTGCATCATCGGCCCGTCCGGCTCCGGGAAGTCGACTTTCCTTCGCTGCATCAACCACCTGGAACGTATCGATGCCGGCCGTCTTTACGTCGACGGCCAACCGGTCGGTTACGCCGAACGCGGTGGCCGGCTTTACGAGCTGACCGAACGAAAAGTCGCCCGCCAGCGGCGGCAGGTCGGGATGGTTTTCCAGCGCTTCAACCTTTTTGGGCACCTCACCGCTCTGGAGAACGTCATGGAGGCGCCCATCCAGGTCGACCGCAAGAGCAAGGAAACCGCCCGGCGTGAGGCTTGTGCGCTGCTTGAGCAGGTTGGACTGACAAACAGACAGAATGCCTATCCCACCCAGCTTTCCGGCGGCCAGCAACAACGGGTCGCGATCGCCAGAGCGCTCGCCATGCAGCCAAAACTCATGCTCTTCGACGAGCCGACCAGCGCTCTGGACCCCGAACTTGTCGGTGAGGTCCTGGACGTGATGAGACAACTCGCCCGCGACGGGATGACGATGGTGGTGGTCACCCACGAAATGGGTTTCGCCCGCGAAATCGCCGACAACCTGGTGTTCATGGACGGCGGCGCCGTGGTCGAAAGCGGCCTGCCCACCGCTCTGCTGACCAACCCCACCCATCCGCGTACGCAGGACTTCCTCGCCAAAGTCCTCTGAGAGAGCACCACACGACCATGGTCATCGTGGTCCGATTGTTTGCCTGATGAGGAAAGAGAGCCGTGCCGCGGCTGGCTAGGGCGTGTCTCCTCATTCCAGGTGGATGAGGGTCGAGATCCAAGCGTCGTCTGCCGGTGCCGGGCGGTCGCCTTCATACCGTTGTTGTATGGAGGTGATCGCCCGGTGCTGGCAGACGGCGTTTGGGCTCGGCCCTCGCCGCCTGGGATGAGGAGACACGCCCTAGCATCCGTTGAATGTCAAGGAAGTCGGTTCCGCTGGTCATCGGGTCGCTCGCTCTGGCAGGCACCCTGGTCTTGGTCAGCGCGGCCGGATCCCTGCTGTACCAGTCCGGCTTCAGCCTGGTACGGCACTCCATCGCCAGCACTCTGCCGCCCGGCTGCGAGGGGTTGCGCAAGGCCGGCCTGGACCACTACTGGCCGGAAGACATCCGCTCGAGTAGGGACGACGTACGAACCAGCGGCCTCGCGTCATGTGTGTGGTCCTCCACCCAACCCCAGCCGGACTCGCTTTATCTCGTGGTCAGCGTACAGATCAAACGGTATTCCGGCCGGATCCTGGCCACACCGGCCGCCCAAGCGCACGCTGCATACGAGGATTCCTGTCATGACGACTGGGAACTCACCGGCGCTCCAGGAGAGGCCGCGATCGGCGACGAATACTGCTTGGACAACCCTTTCGGCGAGAACAGCAGCCGGATCACCACGAGAGTGGCCAACGTGGTGATCCAACTGACGGTTCGGGGCGCGAACTGGTCCAAGACCGGTGGCAGCGAGACAATTTACGAGGCTGAGAAAAACCTGGTCTTTGGACTGATAGGTCAGCTCAAGCTGCACTGAGAAATCCTTCGCGAACTCGACGTTTTCGTTGCCTCTTTCGGCGTGTCGACAACGAAAACGTCGAGTTCGCGGTGGGCCGCTAGAGGGCTTTGGACGACGAAGTCGTCTTAAGCCCTCTAGACGACCAGGGTGACTATTCGGCCGGGGACGACGATGGATTTGCGGATGTCCTTGCCGGCGAGGGAAGCCGCGACGGTCGGGTCGGCCAACGCGACGGCCAGCACGTCGTCCTGGGAAGCGTCCGCGGGGACGGTGACCCGGCCGCGGACTTTTCCGTTGACCTGGACCGGATAAGTGACGGTGTCCTCGGTCAACAGCGCGGGATCGGCCTCCGGGAAGGGTTCGAAGGTCAGGGTTTGCGGGTGGCCCAGCCGCGACCACAGTTCTTCGGCCACGTGCGGGGCCAGTGGCGCGGTCATCAGGACCAGGGGTTCGACGGCCGCCCGGGGGGCCGCGCCGCGCTCGGCGGCCACCACGGTCAGCCGGTTGGTCAGCTCGATCAGCTTCGCGGCCGCGGTGTTCGCCTTCATGCCGGCGTAGTCGCGGCGCGCACCGTCGATCGTTTTGTGCAGCAGCCGCAGCGTTTCCTCGTCAACGTCGTCGTCGTTGACGTGTACGTCCCCGGTCTGCTCATCGATGACCAGTCGCCAGACCCGCTGCAGGAACCGGTGCGCGCCCACCACCGCGCGAGTGTCCCAGGGGCGCGAGGTTTCCAACGGACCCATGCTCATCTCGTACATCCGGAACGTGTCCGCGCCATAAGCCGCGCACATGTCGTCCGGTGTCACAACATTCTTCAGGCTCTTGCCGATTTTGCCGTACTCACGCTTGACTTCGTTGCCCTCGAAGAAGAACTTGCCGCCCGTCTCGGTGACCTGGTCGGCCTGGACGTACTGGCCGCGGCTGTCCTGATACGCGTACGCCTGAATGTAACCCTGGTTGATCAGCCGGTGGAAGGGCTCCTCGCTGGACACGTGACCCAGGTCGAACAGGACCTTGTGCCAGAACCGCGAATACAGCAGGTGCAGCACCGCGTGCTCGACCCCGCCGACATACAGGTCGGCGCCGCCGACCTCGCCGGCGCCGCGCGGACCCATCCAGTACTCCTCGACGGCCGGGTCGACCAGCGCGTCGGAGTTCGTCGGGTCCAGGTAGCGCAGCTCGTACCAGCAGGAACCGGCCCACTGCGGCATCACGTTCGTCTCGCGGCGGTACTTTTTCAGTCCGTCGCCCAGATCCAGCTCGACCTCGACCCAGTCGGTGGCCTTGCCCAGCGGCGGTTCCGGTGCGGAATTCGCATCGTCGTCGGCATAAGTGCGCGGCGAATAGTCCTCGACCTCGGGCAGCTCGACCGGCAGCATCGAGTCCGGTACGGCGATCGGCAGGCCGGTCTCGTCGTACACGATCGGGAACGGCTCACCCCAGTAGCGCTGCCGGCTGAACAGCCAGTCGCGCAGCTTGTACTGAACCGTGCCCTCGCCGAATCCGCGCTTTTCCAACCATTCGATGATCAGCGCCTTGGCGGCCTTGACCTCCAGGCCGTTCAACGAAATCTCGGCGTTGGCTGAGTTGATCGCGGCGCCCTCGCCCACATACGCGTCGCCGTCGAAACCTTCGGACGGCTGCACCGTACGAATAATCGGCAGCTGGAAAACCTTCGCGAAATCCCAGTCTCGCTGGTCCTGGCCGGGCACCGCCATGATCGCGCCAGTGCCGTAACCGGTCAGCACGTAGTCGGCGGTGAAAATCGGGATCCGCTGGTCGTTGACCGGGTTGATCGCGTACGAACCAGTGAAAACTCCGGTCTTCTCACGGGAATCCGCGGTCCGGTCCGTCTCGGTCTTCTTCGCGGCCTCGGCCTGATAGGCGGCCACCGCCTCGGCCGGAGTCGCGAACCCGCCGGTCCATGCGGGTTTGGTGTCAGCAGGCCACCCGGCCGGCGTCAGTGCGGACAGCATCGAATGCTCCGGCGACACCACCATGTACGTGGCGCCGAACAGGGTGTCCGGGCGGGTGGTGAAAACCGTCAGCGGTCCAGCGTCCGTACCAAAATGCACCGCCGCACCGACCGAACGGCCGATCCAGTTGCGCTGCATCTGCTTCACTGGCTCCGGCCAGTCCATCCGGTCCAGGTCGGCCAGCAACCGGTCCGCGTACGCCGTGATGCGCATCATCCACTGGGTCAGATTCCGCTTGAACACAGGGAAATTGCCGCGTTCACTGCGGCCGTCGGCGGTGACTTCCTCATTGGCCAGCACGGTGCCCAAACCCGGGCACCAGTTCACCGGCGCGTCCGATCGTACGGTCAGCCGATAGCCGTCGACGATCTCGCGGCGCTCCACGTCGGATAATGCCGACCACGCCCGGCCATCCGGTGTTTCGCGCTGCCCAGCGGAGAATTCGGCGATCAGCTCGTCGATCGGACGGGCTTTCTGCTGCTCAGGGTCGAACCAGGCGTTGAAGATCTGCAGGAAGATCCACTGCGTCCAGCGGTAGAACTCGGGATCGGTGGTGGCGATCGACCGGCGGTCGTCGTGACCCAGTCCCAGCCGGCGCAGCTGCCGGCGAAAGACCGTGACGTTCTCCTGCGTGGTCTTTCGCGGATGGGTGCCGGTCTGTACCGCGTACTGTTCAGCCGGCAGGCCGAAAGCATCGAAGCCCATCGTGTACAGCACGTTGTGGCCGTTCATCCGCTGGAAGCGGGTCAGCACGTCGGTGGCGATGTAACCCAGCGGGTGCCCGACATGCAGGCCGGCGCCGGACGGGTACGGGAACATGTCCAGCACATACATCTTTGGCCGGTTGATCAGGTCGACCCCGCCGGGGCCGGTCCTGGGCTCGGCCATCGGACCGGACGGGTTCGGCGCGTGGAAGGTGCCCTCGGTCTGCCAGCGGTCCTGCCAGCGGGTCTCGATCTGGTTCGCCAGCGCGGCCGTGTAGCGATGCGGGGGCGTGTCGGCAGAAGCGTCAACAGCGGGTTCGGTGCTCATCTGCTCAATCCTTCGGGTTCACAAAGTCTGTTGTCGGTACGGGAAGTGCCCCAGACACGAAAAAACCCCTCGCGCAGGAGGGGTCGCCGTACTGATCGCCGCGGTCCCGCCAACCGGCGGGAGCGGATCAGTACGGCCTACTAAGGAGCAGTCCGTATGCCGCCACGCGAAGAGTCTACCGTGCCGGCGCCGACCGCCCTGTCACCAGGTCGCGCGGACGCGGAACCGCGCGGCCGGGTTCCGGTCCGGTTCTCGTACGGCCAGACCTGGTCGCCGGATCGGCCATCGGCCGGGCCGCGGTGGGACACTCACTGGATGCTGGTTGACTGGCTCGGCTACGGCCTGGGCATCGCGTTGGCGCTGCCGGTGGCCGCCATCGCCGTCCACCAGCGGCGATGGTGGAGCTGGCTGGAGCTGGCCGGCCTCGCGCTGCTCGCGGTGGCGGCCCTGCGTACGATCGGCGCGCCGGCGTGGCTGGTGACTGTCGGTGTCGACGTGGGTCCACCCGCGTTAGTCGCCGGGCTGGTGGCGTGGCGGTTGCACGACGACGCAGGGTGGTTCGCCCGTAAAGACACCGGAAAAGACTCCGTCATCACCGGGCTGACCAGCAATGATCACGAACAGCAAACGGAATCCGGAGTTGCGGTGCCGCCGCGAGCGTCCACCTGCGAGGATTGACGCTCACAGCGAACACACGGGGTATAGACCGGCCGAGGACCCAACCATCGGCCGACGGGGGCCGACGATGCGCGGCCAGCGGGAGGAGTGGACGGTGGCTCACGGCATGCTGGAGGAGTTCGAGCCTCGGCTTGGCCAGACGGCGCAGAACGGTCAGATCCCGGCGGGCGGCGCTTTGGTCACCCACAATGACCTCGCCGACGCGGCTCAGCGGATTGTCCGCAACATAGAAAACGTCATTTCTGGTAAGACCTCGACCGTACGGCTGGCGATCGCCGTGCTGCTCGCCGAGGGTCACCTCCTGATCGAGGATGTGCCCGGCGTGGGTAAGACCATGCTGGCCAAGGCGCTGGCCCGGTCCATTGACTGCTCGGTCCGCCGGATCCAGTTCACCCCGGACCTGCTGCCGACCGACGTGACCGGTGTGAACGTCTACAACCAGGAGACGCACGACTTCGAGTTCCGGCCCGGCGCGGTGTTCGCGAACCTGGTGGTCGGCGACGAGATCAACCGGGCTTCGCCCAAGACCCAGTCGGCGCTGCTGGAATGCATGGAGGAGCACCAGGTCACGGTTGACTCCACCACGTACCAGCTGCAGAGCCCGTTCATGGTGGTGGCCACCCAGAACCCGATCGAGATGGAGGGCACCTACCCGCTGCCGGAGGCGCAGCGGGACCGGTTCACCGCCCGCATCGCGATGGGCTACCCGGCCCAGGAGGCCGAGCTGGCGATGATCGACCAGCACGGCATGACCGACCCGCTGGCCTCGTTGCGCGCGGTCGCCGACGCGGCCCAGATCCGCGCGATGATCGACATCGTCCGGCGTACGCACGTATCCGACCCGGTGAAGCAATATGCGGTGGAGCTCGTCGCCTCCACCCGCCAGCACCCGGACCTGCGGCTGGGCGCCAGCCCGCGGGCCACCCTGCACCTGCTGCGCACCGCACGTGCGGCCGCCGCCCTGGTCGGCCGTGAATACGTGCTGCCCGACGACGTCCAGCACCTGGCGCTGCCGGTCCTCGCGCACCGGCTGCTGCCCAGCTCCGAGGCGCAGTCCCACCGCCGTACGGCCGAGCAGATCGTGCATGAGCTGCTCCGCCGGGTCCCGGTCCCGACCGCCCGGACACATTAGTGTTCTCCGCGCTGCGGGGACTCACACTGCGTGGCCGGAGTTTCCTGGCCGCCGGGATCGCCAGCGCCGTGTGCGCGCTGATCCTGGGCGAGAACGACCTGCTACGAGTAGCCGTGCTCCTGATCCTGCTGCCCATCCTGTCGTCGCTGGCGGTGGCCAGGACCCGCTATCTGATGTCGTGCCGACGCACGCTGAGCCCTGACCGGGTGCCAGCCGGCAAGCCGGTCAAGGTCACCCTGACGGTGGAGAACACCTCGCGGCTGCCAACCGGGGTGCTCCTGCTGGAGGAACAGCTGCCGTACGCGCTGGGCAGCCGGCCGCGGTTCGTGCTGGACCGACTGTGGTCCCGGCAGTCGGCCCGGGTCAGCTACCAGGCCCGCGCGGACGTACGCGGCCACTACCAGCTCGGCCCGCTGCAGGTCCGGGTCACCGACCCGTTCGGGCTGTGCGCGCTGAACAAGTCGTTCACCGGCACTGAGCGGCTGTCGGTGATCCCGGCCGCGAAGCCGCTGCCGGCGGTCCAGCTGACCGGCCAGCGGCAGGGCACCGGCGACAACCGCGGGCGTACGGCCGCCGTGCACGGCGAGGACGACGCGGCCACCCGCGAATACCGAATCGGCGACGACCTGCGCAAGGTGCACTGGAAGTCGACCGCGCGGGTGGGCGCCCTGATGGTTCGCCGCGAGGAGCAGCCCTGGCACAGCCGGGCCAGCCTGCTGCTGGACACCCGGGCGATCGGCCACCGCGGCGACGGACCCGGCTCGAGCTTCGAGTGGTCGGTCTCGGCGGTCGCCAGCATGGCCGTGCACCTGTACGGCCGCGGCTACACGCTGAAGACGGTGACCGACATCGGTACCGAGGTAGAGACCAGCCGGCACTCCACGGACGGCCCTCTTATGGACTTGCTCGCCGGCGCCCGGTTGTCGCACCAACGGCACTTCACCGACGGCGTCACCCGGCTGCGTAAGCACGGCGGCGACGGCGTCCTG
The DNA here is from genome assembly GCF_039530045.1 of Fodinicola feengrottensis. Taxonomy (NCBI): domain Bacteria; kingdom Bacillati; phylum Actinomycetota; class Actinomycetes; order Mycobacteriales; genus Fodinicola; species Fodinicola feengrottensis. The sequence continues at coordinate 130,682 of NZ_BAAANY010000019.1, forward strand.
ATCGCCGTTCTCGGCTTGCTGGACGACGAAGCCGCCGCGGAGCTCGCCAACCTGTCCCAGGGTGGCCGGCCGTGCGCCGCACTGTTGCTGGACACCACCACCTGGACCCGGCAGGCCGGCGAGACGGAGATGGTCGCCACCCGGGAGGCGTACGACCTGTCCGTCCAGCTGCTGCGCGGCGCTGGCTGGAAGGTCGTGGAGGCCGGCCACGGTGACCCGCTGGAGAAACTCTGGCGGCAGGTGACCACCTGGTCCGGCCGCGGCGGCTCGACGCTGGAACTGCCGACCGCGAGCGGAATCGAGGGACCGCGCTGATGCCCACCATGTCCGCACTGTCCTGGCAGCTGCGCCGGACCGTTGTGGTGTCCATCGCGGTCCTGCTGTCGGCGACCGCGCTCGGACCGATCTTCAACTCCATCTGGGGCTGGCTGCTGCCGGTGGTGGGCGCGATGGTGGCGGTCGCCGCGTCCGCCGCCTTCGCTCGGCTGCTCCGCGTCCCGCTGTGGCTGCAACCAGCGGTAATGGTCGTCGGGCTGGCGCTCTACGTCGTCCTCATCCTGGTACGGACCGGGAACTGGTTCGGGATTGTCCCCACCCCGCAGAGCCTGGAGGCGCTGTCCTCGCTGGTCCGCGGCGGGGTCAGTGACGTGGTCACGCAAAGCACGCCCACCAACGCCTCGGCCGGCCTGGTCTTGCTGACCACCGTCGGCGTCGGGATGGTCGCGATCGTCGCCGACATCGTCGCGGTGGGCCTGCGCCGGCCGGCGCTCGCCGGCCTGCCGATGCTGGCGCTCTACGCGATCCCGGTGTCGGTGACCGGCACCGGGATCCCGTGGCCGCTGTTCGTCCTCGGGGCGGGCGGCTATCTCTGGCTGATCTCCACCGACCACCGGGACCGGATCCGCGGCTGGGGCCGGATGATGCGGCCGGCCCGTACGCCGATGGACTCGACCTCCGGCGATGTCACCAACACCCCGATCGGAGCCGCCGGCCGCCGGATCGGCCTGATCGGGATCGCGGTCGCCGTGGTGATTCCGCTGCTGCTGCCCAGCCTGCCAGGCAGCAACCTGGCCGCGCTGTTCAACGGCGGCGGCTTCGGCGGGCCCGGCGCCGGCCGGGCCACCCTGGTCAACCCGATCTCCACCCTGAAGGGCCAGCTCACCCAGCCCAGCAACAGCGAGATGCTGCAGTTGCACACCAACGAGACGAGCCAGCAGCTGCAATATCTGCGGTTGGCCACGCTCGACACCTTCACCCCGTCCGGCCCGCAGGCCGGCTGGTCCCCCGGCGACGCGAAGAGCAGCGCCCGCAACCGGGTCACAAGTGGGCCAATCGCGGCGCCCGGTGTGGACGCCAACGCCGCGCACCACACGGTGAAGAGCAGCGTGAAGATCACCGGCCTGACTGCCTCGCCGTATCTGCCGGTCTACCCGAACAGCACCAAGGTCGACATCGACGGCGACTGGCACCTCGACTCGCTGTCGGGCAACATCTTCAGCCCGTACGGCAAGACCGGCACCGCCACCTACCAGTTCACCTCCACCCACGTGGACTACGACCTGTCCGCCCTGGAGGCGGCGCCGAAGCTGCCCACCAGCGACCCGATCATGCAGCACTACGGCGCGGTGCCGGTGCTCGCGCAGGTGCAGGGCATCGTCGACCCGCTCATCCGCGGCAAGACGACCTGGATCGACAAGGCAAACGCCATCGACCAGTATTTCCGCGGCAACGGCTTCGTCTACGACACCTCGACCAGGCCTGGCAACAGCGGCAACGATCTGGTCGACTTCCTGCAGAACAAGCGCGGCTACTGCGAGCAGTACGCCTCGGCCATGACGTACATGGCGCGGCTGGCCGGCCTGCCGGCCCGAGTCGCCGTCGGTTTCACCCAGGGCCGCAAGATCGCCGATGGCACGTACTCGATGCACGCCCACGACGCGCACGCCTGGGTGGAGATCTACTTCAAGGGCCTGGGCTGGGTGCCTTTCGACCCGACCCCGCCGGACCCGAACACCGTACGGACCCCGCTGCCGTGGACCCAGCCGGACGGCGGCCAGGGCGCCGCTGGCAGCACCACCCCGAACGCGGCGCCCACCGCAAGCGCCTCGACCGGCGCCGCCGGAAAGTCCCGAAGCAAGCTGGACCAGCAGCAGGACAGCGCCGACCCAGCCGCCAACGGACTGGCACCGACCGGCCCGCCGCCGGCCCTGTGGTGGGGCCTGGGGCTGCTGCTGGCCGTGTTGCTGTGCATGCTGGTGCCCACGATGCTGCGCAGTCGCATCCGGCGCCGCCGGATGACCATCGCGAAGGCCGGCAGACCGACCACGGCCGCGCACGCCGGCTGGGACGAGGTCCTGGACACCGCGGCCGACCTGCAGTTCCCACTGGACGTCTCGGAAACACCGCGAAGCACGGCCGAACGGCTGGAATCCGAGGCGAGCCTGGACGCCGCCGGGGTCAGCGCGATCGACTTGCTGGCCAGTGCCGAGGAGCAGGCCAGATACGCGCCGCACGCGGCGCCGGCGCAGGGTCTGGACGAAGCGGCCGCGACCGTAGGCCGGCAGCTCAGCCGCGCGGTGTCCAAGCGTCGCCGCTGGCGAGCCGCCCTGCTGCCGGCGTCCGCGCTGGCCGCGCTGTCGGAGCCGACGAGCCGATGGAGCGAGGCGACCGCGGAATGGGTCTGGCGGGTACGCCACGCCGTCGGCCGCGTTTTCCGCTTCCCCAGGTCCGCCCCTCGCGGCTGACACCCGCGAATGTGACGAAACAGCTCAGTTTTGTCCGTTTCGTTACATTCGCGGGCGGTGCTGGCCGTGCTGGGTGGCTTGTTCGAAGGCATGGCCGATCTGCAGCAGGTCGAAGTCACCGTGCCAGCGGCCGACCAGCTGCAGCCCAACCGGCAGGCCATCGCGGGTGAAGCCGGCCGGTACGGACAGCGCCGGCAGGCCGGTGGCGGAGATGTCGGTGCAGGACCGCATCCAGTCCAGGTAGTGCGGGGTCGCGGTGCCGTCGATCTCGGTGGGGAACTCCAGGTCCACGTCGAAGGGCGGCAGCTGGCTGACGGGCAGGGCCAGCACGTCGTACGAGTCGAAGAAGGCGCGCATCCGCCGGTAGAGGGTGGTCCGCTGCTCCTGTGCGGCCATGATGTCCGCGGCGGACAGTCGTCGGCCGGCCGCCACGTTCTCGACGACCGTTTGCTTGATCAGGCCAGGATGGGCGTCCACCAGCGGTCCGAGGGTGTACGCGAAGGACGCGGCCCGGAGCGTACGGAAGCAGTCGTTGGCACCAGAGAGGTCTGGGCAGTCCTCGGTGACGTGGGCGCCGAGCCGTTCGAAGACTCCGGCCGCGGCCGCGATGACGGCCCTGACCTCCGGGTCGACCGGCAGCGTGCCGCCGAGGTCGGTCGAGTAGGCCACTCGCAACCCGGCGGGGTCACGGTCCAAGGCTGCGCTGAACACCTCTCCCGGCTCCGGCAGCGAGAGCGGTGAACGGTCGTCCGGACCGGCCATCACGGACAGCCCAAAGGCGACGTCGGCGACCGTACGGGCGATCGGCCCGTCGACGGGCAGCCACGCCCACCCGAGCGCGGCTGGATAGGCCGGGACGCGGCCGGCTGACGGGCGCAGGCCGACGACGTTGCAGAAGGAGGCCGGGAACCGCAGCGAGCCACCGAAATCGCTGCCGTCCGCGAGCGGCTGCATGCCGGTGGCGACCGCGGCCGCGGCTCCCCCGCTGCTGCCGCCGGCCGAGCGGTCCAGCGCGTACGGGTTGCGGGTCGGCCCGAAGAGCGGGTTGAAAGTGTGCGCCCCGGCGCCGAACTCCGGCACGTTCGTCTTGCCCATGCTGATCGCGCCGGCGGCCCGCAGCCGGGCCACCACCAGGTCGTCGTGGTCCGGGATCTGGTCGGCGAACACCGGCGAGCCCAGGGTGGTCCGGATGCCGGCCGTCATGTTGGTGTCTTTATGGGCGATCGGAACACCGTGCAGCGGGCCCAACGGTCCACCCGAAGCGGCCAGCTGGTCGGCCCGTACGGCCTGCTCCATGGCCCGATCGGCGATCAGCGTGACGATCGCGTTGACAGCCGGGTTGACTCGCTCGATGCGGCGCAGGTGCGCGTCCAGCACTTCGCGTGCGGACAGCTCACCAGCTCCGATGTCAGCAGCGAGCTGCCGGGCACCAAGGAAAACGAGATCTTCTTCGGTAGGCACCGAAACTTACGAGGTCCAGCGGTTCGGGCGGCGACGCCAGCGATCTTCCAGCCGGTCCATCAGCGAGCCGCGGCGGCGCTCGCCGCCTTCCTCGGAACTCGCACCGGGCGCCTCCAACTGGCGGTGCCGGTAGGCGCTGAGTCCGAAGACCAGGCCACCGAACATCGCGAGGAAGCCGACGGCGGCAACGATCGGCACACCCCACACGTCCGGCTTGCCGAAGATCACGCCGACACACACCAGCGCCAGCCCGACGACCGCGACGATGCCGGCCAGCACCATCCGGCGACGGACATGGTGACGCGGATCGGCGGCGCGTACGGTCGAGGCGAACTTGGGGTCTTCGGCGACCAGCGCACGCTCGATCTGCTCGAGCAGGTGCTGTTCATGCTCGGAGAGCGGCACGGCACTCCTCCTGCGACTCGGCCACGCCCGCCAGGGCGAGGGAAGAGTATCCCCCGCCGGTTGACGGTCGATCTGTTTGCTACCTCTGAGGTACCCCGAACTGACGGCGTAGTAACAACAGTCTACGAGCACGGCGCCCGTCCGGAAAGATGGGCGCCACGGTCAAGGGTGCCATCTCTGTGAGCATCCCGTCACAGAACCGCGAGGATTGGCAGCCGTACGTCCCGATGACCTCTCGATGACCTCCCGATCCGGCCCAGCCGGGCCGGATCGGGGTCCTTCCGGCGCCCCTGGAAAGATCCCGCGCATGCCCGGATCACATTCTGTCGACACCGAACCCACCGCGCCCGAGCAGAAGCAGGCCGACCCGGCTCCCACCACCAGCCCCGCCGGCCGGGGCGGCTGGCTCAGTCCGGTGACCAACTGGGTGTACGGGATTCTGGTGACAGTCGTGATCCTGGCCGGCACCGCCGGCGCCGTCCGGGTCTGGCTGAGCGATCGGGGCTTTTGGAACGACGAGCTCTACATCGCCGCGAACGTCCGCGACCTCGGCGTACGCGGACTTTTCGGCGCCCTGCGGTATTACCAGATCGCCCCGCTGGGCTGGCTGGTCACCGAGAAGAGCTTCCTGAAGGTGCTCGGTGAGAGCGAGCAGGCGCTCCGGCTGCCGGCGATGGTCGCCGCGGTGGCCACGCTCATCCTCGGGGTCGTGCTGGCCTGCCGGGCGATCGGCAGGTGGGCCGCACTGCTGACCGGGCTGCTGCTGGCCACCTCGCCGATGCTTCTGACGTACGCGGGCGAGCTGAAGCAATACACCACCGAGGCCGCGATCGCGCTGCTCGTGCTGCTGGCCGCCGACATGTACGCGGCTGACGACCGGCAGCACCTGACCCGGCGCCGGCGGCTCATCACCTGGATCGTGATCGGCATGATCGCCGCGGTGTTCAGCTACAGCGCGATGGTCGTCATCGCGGCCGCACTCGCTGCCGTGGTGCTGCATCTCTGGATCCGCAAGCGATTCCCCGACATGAAGGCCTTCCTGCTCGGCAGCATCCCGGTCCTCGCGCTGACCGCGGTGGTCGTCTTCCGCCGCCGGATGCTGCCGCAACTGGCCGACCAGAACGGCTACTTCCCGACCGGTTTCCCGCCGGCACACTCGAACCTGCCGCAGATCATCGAGTGGCTGCCCCGGATGTGGGGCGGTTTCGTGCAGTCCCCGCTGATGTGGGGGGCGCCCGTTTTGGTGCTGTTGCTGGTGATCGGCGGGCTGGTGTCGCTGGTTCTGCGGGGCCGGCTGTTGTGGGCCGCACTGTTGACCGCGGTGCTGGGCGTGGCGATCTGCGCGGCCGCCGTGCAGGGCCTGCCGGTGCAGGACCGGGTGTCGCTCTACCTGTTGGCACCAGTCGCGCTGGCCATCACGGCCTGCGTCGACGGCGCGGTCCGTGGCTGCGTACGCGCTTTCACCGCGGTGTCAGGAAAACAGGCCTCAGCAGCACAGGGTTCGGCAACACAGGGTTCGGCAACAGAGGTTTCGGCAGCACAGTGGTGGAGCCGTACGCGGCCGATCGGCACCGCGGTCGGCGTCGTGCTCGCCATCGGTACGGTCCTGTCGCTCGGCACCACCGCCGCCATTGCCCAGCCGGCGGTCGCCGGTGCGTACAAAGAGGTCACCACTCCGCAGTATCGCGACCCGGGCCGAGACGTGCTGGCCGATGTGGCGACCCGACTGGAACCCGGCGACCGGGTCGTCGGCTATGCCTTCAGCAAGCCGCTGATCGCTTGGTACGGCCGACACTTCCACCTGCCGGTGGTGGGCCTTGCCACCCTCGGCCCGCAGAAGACCTGCCATCCCGAGACGCTCGCGCCGATCCTCGCCGGCGCGACCCGCATCTGGTACGTACACGGCGCCCGACTTTCCACCCACCCCGACGATTTCAACGCTCGGGTGGTCGCCATGCTCGGCCAGCACGGGCACGTGGTCCAGTCCAAGCAGATCAACTCGGCGTCGGCCGCGCTGGCTTCGCCGGGATGGACGCTGATCGACGTGAAGGCCGGGCCAGACCCGCACCCGGCGACATTCCCAGCACTTCCCGACTATGCCTGCATGACTATGTTGCCGGCTCCGACTTATTAGGCGCCTGTTTTCGCGGCACCAGGGTAGCGGGGCGGATCGCTCCGGAGCCGAACCGTTTCGCGGCGGCGTCGACGGCCTGTTCGGCGTCGCGCCAACCGTGGTCCGGGTCGCCGAACATCAACTGCTCGCTGCCGCCGGCACCGTCGCCGAGGTGCTCCACTCGTACGCCGATCAGCCGAATACGCGGCTGGTCGAGCCGTAGGGCGTCGTACAGACCGCGGGCGGTCGCGTAAATCTCGTGGCCGCTGTCGGTGGACTGGTGCAACGTACGCGAGCGGGTGATCGTTTTGAAGTCGGCGAACCGGACCTTGATGCTGACCGTACGACCGGAATAGCCGCTGGAACGCAGCCGCTCGCCCACTTTTGTGGCCAGGTGCAGGATTTCCTTGTGCATCCGGCGGTGATCGGTGACGTCGATGTCGAAGGTTTCCTCGGAGCCGATGGACTTGTCGTGCTCCTCCACGGAGACCCGGCGCGGGTCGCGTCCGTTGGCCAGCTCGAAAAGATGCGCGCCGGCCGCCGCTCCGACGGTTTTCTGCAGCGTACGCAACGGCATCGCGGCCACATCGCCGACGGTTTTGCACCCTGCCCGGGTCAGGATCTCCTCGGTCCGCTGGCCAACGCCCCACAGCGCACCAACCGGCAGCGGGTGCAGGAACTCCAGGATGGAGTTTTTCGGTACGACCAGCTTGCCGTCCGGTTTGCACAGCGAGGACGCGAGTTTCGCGATGAACTTGGTCGACGCCACCCCCACCGAGCAAGTGATGTGCTGCTCGGCCTCGACCCGGCGGCGAATCTGCTCGGCGATGCTGGCTGGCGGTCCGAGCAGCCGGACCGCGCCGGTCACGTCCAGGAACGCCTCGTCGACGCTCAACTGTTCCACCATCGGCGTGACGTCAGCGAAAATCGCCATCACATCGCGGGACACCTCGCCGTACGCGCCGTGGCTGACCGGCAGGAAGACGGCATTGGGGCAGAGCCGGCGGGCGACCCCGGTGGGCATGGCGCTGCGTACGCCGAAAGCGCGCGCCTCGTAGCTCGCCGACGACACCACCCCGCGGCCGCCGGTGCCACCCACAACAACCGGTTTCCCCCGCAGCTCGGGGCGGGTGCGCAGCTCGACGGACACGAAGAAGGCGTCCATGTCGACGTGCAGAATGGTGCAGCCGGTGTCGTCGCCGACCTCGCCGGGCTTGGTCGCCATCCGCGGCAGATGCTGGCTGCGGCCCACCGCTAGCCGGCCCCGGAAGACACCAGCAACGGGACCAGCTGTTCGTCCGGCACCATGCCGCCGTGCAGTCCGACCAGCGAAGACTCCAATGGCTCGGCCTCGGTGGCGATCACCGCGACACCGGCGCCAGGCGCTGTCACCACGTCCCCGATCCGGGGACGCACCCGGTCGTCCACCTTCGGTCCGAACCAGCCGTCCGCGATCGCCTGGTCGCGGCTCACCACCAGCGTGTCCGGTCCGAGGACGTCGGTCCACGCGGCCAACACGTCGGCTTCCGCGCCAGGTTGCGCGTACACATGGCGGGCCCGACCCTCGCCGCCGAGCAATGCCACGCCCTCCCACAGGGCGGGCCACTCGTCGGCGTCCAGCCGGCCGGCCGGTGGCACGTCAATCATCCCGTGGTCGGCGATCACCACCAGCGCCGCGTCCGGCGGCAAGGCCGCCCGCAGGGTGCGTACCAGCAGGTCGACCTGCGCCAACTCGGCCCGCCAGGCCTCGGACTGCCAGCCACGCATGTGGCCGGTGGTATCCAACTCCGCGAAATACGCATAGGTGAGCGCGCGGTCGGCGCTCGCGGTCGCGTCGGCGGCCCCATAAGCCAAGTCGCCGAGGCTGTACGCCGGACGGAACCGACCGCCGCGAGCGGACGCCCTGGTCAACCCACTGCCGTTGTGAAATCCAGGCCCAACGTGTGCGACGGCGAGACCGAAGCCGGCGGCGCGGGCCAGCACCGGCTCGTACGGCTGCCAGGTCAGCGGGTCGACTTCGCGGTCCCAACGCAGTGAATTCATCAGGCGGCCAGTGCCGGGGATGGCGACCTGGTAGCCCAAAACTCCATGCAGGCCTGGCGGCAGGCCGGTGCCGACCGTGGTGACGCTGGTCGCAGTGGTGGCCGGAAACGCCGTGGTGATCGACCGCCCCGCCATCGCGTTCAGGGTCGGCGCCTCGTCCAGATGCGCACGCAGCGCGTTCCAGCCGAGCCCGTCGATCAGCAGCACACATGCCCGCTTGAAGGACCCACCGGCTAAGGCCTGGATGCCGAGCACGTCGTCGTATCCGGGCACGCCAAGCACCGCGGCGACCGACGGCATCACCTCGGCGAGCGAGCCGGTGCCGTACGCCGGCAGCCGTACCGCGCTCGTTTCGCTGCTCATGTCGGGCCCATCTTCGGACTCATCGTCGGGCCAGTAAATGCAACTGGGTCGCGAGGTCTCGATAGGGCAGCTGGTCGGACAGCGCCAGCTCCAGGCTCAGCAGGTCATCGGTCGGGTGCTCGATATCGACCGTGCCGGCCACCAGGTCGGCCACCACCCTTACGCCGTGGACCTGCTCGACAGTCAGGCCGGCACCGGCCAGCAGCGCGGCGGCACTGACCGGGTCGTACCGCCGCAACGCGGTGTCTCCGCCCGGAAACCTGCCATCGGCGTCCTGCAGCCCCGCGGCGGCCAGCTGGAAATGCCCGCCAATGGCCTTGGCCAACACCGCCGCGGCCCGGTTGGCCAGCACCACGCTGGCGAGCCCGCCCGGGCGCAGCACGGCCCGGATGGCCACCACCGCGGCGGCCGGATCGTCCACATATTCCAGCACGCTGTGGCACAACACCAGGTCAGCGGCCTGCGCTCCGACCGCGGTGATCAGCGTCGCGACATCTCCCTGCACCGCCGTCACACGGTCCGCGACGCCCGCGTCGATCACTCGGCGGCTGAGGGTGGCGAGCGCGTTCGGGCTCGGGTCGACCACGCTGACGTGGTGCCCCTGACAAGCCAGCGGCACCGCGAACCCGCCGCTGCCGCCGCCGACGTCGACCACCCGCAACGGCCCGTCGGCAGCGCGCCGGTCGATCTCGGCCTGCAACCCACGCCAGATCACCGCGGTGCGTACGGTGCTGCCGGCGCCCACTCGCGCCGTCTGGTCACCCTGAATCACTGTCACCCCGGATCATTCGCGGTTCCTGCGGTGAACCCTTGTTTGTGAACCTTAGTGTCGAGGGCTGACAACCTGGCGGATCGACTCCGCGGGGCGGCGAAAATTCCTGGGCGTACGGTCGATCGCCAGCAATACTCGCTGATATGACCGATCTGCCGGGAGAATACGTCGACGGTGTGAGAACGCTGCTCCAGGACCAGGCCGACCGGTGGCTCGGCGAGCTGCCGGGGCACGTCAAACGGCTTCTGGACGACTGGCGGCTGACCATCGCCGACCCCGACCAGCCGCCCATGCACGGCTTGTGCGCGATCGTCCTCCCGGTGACCACCGCCGACGGCGATAAAGCCGTCCTGAAGGTCGGCATCACCGGGCCCGACAACCACCCCGAAGCCGAGGCGCTGCGCCGCTGGGGTGGGCAAGGCGCCGTACGGCTGCTCCGCGCCGCGCCCATCATCGACGGCACCCGCGGCGTCGATCATCGTGGCCAGTGGTACGGCACGAATGCGCTGCTCTTGGAGCGGCTGGACAGCTCCCGGTCGCTGGCAAGTGTCGACCATGAGCTCGGCGCGGCAGTGATCGGCGGCCTGCTCCGCCGGCTGGCGATCCCGGTCGGCGACGAGCCCGGCATCCTGACCCGGCAAAACGACACCGCGGCCCGCTGGGCCACCGAGTTGCCCGCACAATGGGAGCGTCTCGGCCGCCCCTGCGAGCGCGAACTCGTCGATTTCGCGGTCGCCACCTGCCAGCAGCTGCTTGTTGAGCGGCCTTTGCTCGTACACGGTGACCTGCACCAACACAACGTTCTCGCGGCCAGCAACGACTCGTGGCTCGCGCTCGATCCGAAGGGCGTGGCGGGTGAGCCGGAATTCGATGTGCTGCCGGCGCTGCACAACCTCTGGGACGACTTGGTCGCCACCGGCAACACCCGCCGAGCGCTGCTGCGCCGGGTCGCCATCATCGTCGAAGCCGGCGACCTCGATGGCGAACGCGCCCGCCGCTGGTCTCAGGCCCGCGCCGTCGACAATCTCCTGGGTGCCGTGGAAGACGACGACTCCGACTTCGCCGAGATGTCCCATCACATCGCCAGCTGGCTTACCTGACTATTCCTCGATGGCTCCGTCGAGCCGCCGCAGGTGCCGGCGGAACGTGTACGCCGGATCAGCCGCCCGGCGAGCCAGGTAGTCATCGAAAGCCGTCTGCTGGCGCAACGTGTCGCCAGCCTTGATCCGGTCCACCTGGTCGCGCTCGGTCCGGCAGATCTGTTGCGCGATCGCCAAAATCTCGTCGAGCCGGCCAGCGGGCACGAACAGAACTCCATCGTCGTCACCGAAAACCACGTCGTCGCGACTCACCTCGTACGACCCGATGCGCGCTGTGGTGAGCGCGTCCGCCTCCTGCTCGTCCAGCCGCACCGGACCGGACGGATAACTGCCGTAGCTGAACACCGGGATCCCGATCTCCACCAACTCCCGGGTATCCCGATGCAGCCCCCAAATCACCACCCCGGCCACTCCGGCCGACGCCGCCTCCAGCACCGTGAGATCCCCCGCGCAGGCCTCATCTCGCCGCCCGCCGTTGTCCACCACCAACACATCGCCTGGCTCGGCCTGCCCGTACGCCTCCAGAAACACGTCCACACTGCCGTAATGCCGCGCCGGCAACACCCGCCCAGCAAGCCGGTGCCCTCGTACGACCGCACCCATCCCAGCCGGCGCCACCCGCAACGGCACCTCCGCCCGCAAGCACGCGTCCGCCACCAGAGGCGTGGAAAGCTCGGCGAAAATCTTCAGCATCGGCCCATTTCTCCCTGTCTCGGCAACACAAACAATCCTAAACCGATGTTGTGCGACTCCAGTCGTCGCGACTCTCCAGGTGGCGACCGCCACCCAGCGACCGCTGTCCGCAGCTAGCGCCGTTGATCATGGGACAACCCCGCACCTTCTCGAGAAAAGTGCGCGATTGTCCCATGATCAACATCCCCATCCCAACATGCGGGACGGCAACACCTCGACAGTAACTCCAGCCCCACCAACAACAGGTCCAGCGTCGAGTGCCGGACAAAACCCCACACTCG
>NZ_BAAANY010000019.1:142682-181884 GCF_039530045.1 Fodinicola feengrottensis
TTTATCCCGCACTCGACGAAAATCCAGCCCCACGCCACCGCGAGGGTGACGTTGCGGAGGGCGGAATACACCGGCTTGTCACCCCAAAACGTCACCCTCACGATAGGCCCCACTCGCTAAATCGGACAAACAGGGCACCGGAGTCAGTCAACTAGATCACGCACACGGCGGAGCGTCCGTTCTCCCCGTCGGCGGGCGAAGCACTCGCGCGTTTTCTGGCCCGGCGGCGGCAAACACCGGCCGGGGCACGCTCCCGCCGGAAGCTATCGTCGAAAACTCTCGGAGCGTGGCTCAGCTGCTCACGCCGCCAGCCGCGAGTGCACTAACACTGGAGGGCCGACAAGGGGATCCAGGAGGTCCTGGCGGAGGGTAGCCGGTTCCTTCGGCGCGGTGGGTGGCTTCTTTTGGTGATGGTCAACTGCACGTTGGTCGGGCGGCTGATTTGTCTCGTTTGCATTGCAGGGACTGCTCATGACATGCATCTTGTCGCCGGGTGTCATACCTCCCGGCAGCTGCGTCCGCCGGCGACGTTGATGGACGCATTGGCCAGCGCGGTCTACGCAATCCCGGTTACAGGCCGCCGTTTTTCTGGCAATTCGGCGTTTCTATTTGTTTTAGGGATAATTTGTCCATGAGTCTGCGGCGCCAGGATCTTGAGCGGTATGTGTTGGGATTTTTGGCGCGTTGCCGCGCGCTGACCAGCGAGTGAAGGCGCAGGCGTATCTGCGGCGCGCGTTGACTGATGGTGAGCGCAAGTCGATGGAGCCGATGGCGGACCGGATCGGTGCGGATCAGCAGATTCAGCAGTTCGTGTCGTCCTCGACCTGTCCGGTCAAGCGAGCTGGTGCGGGCCAACAGCTCGCGCAGCTTGCTGATGGGGGTGATCACCCAAGCCAAACTCCGGGCCATCACCGGCACGGCCCCCACTGACGCCGGAGCTACTGGCCGGTCTGCTCCCAGTACTTGTCGCCGAACGCCTTCAAGTAGCGATCCAAGAACTCGGCGAGGCCGGCGCGGCCGAGTACCAGTCCGGCCGGTCGTCCATCGGCAACGCGACGAGCACGCGACGGCCGTCACCCTCCGAGGGCGCGAACACGACAAGCTCCTGGTCACCGAGGAACTCGCCGATCACGACGTCATCATCGCGGCAGTCGCCGGAACGCTGGCCGCGCTCTTGCATTGTGCGCTCTGCGGCACCCTCCGGCGAGAGCAACACCAGACCCCACTGCCCGTAGTCGACATCCTCGAACAGCCGCGACTGCCGGCTAGTTGACCACACCTGCGCCAGCTCACCGGGAACCTCGGCACCCGGCCAGGCCGACGCGATCTCGACATCAGTAGCCGGCTCGTCGAACGAGCACGCCACCTTGAACGAGTTGTCGCCAAGGCCGTCGCGCGGCTCGGTATAGGCGCGGAAAGCGTTCAGCACCTCCGCAGCATCATCCGTCATAGTTCATCCGCCACGGGTTAAATTCCTGCTGGTGCACCGTGCGGAGCACCGGAACGAGGTTATTGAAGTCATTCGTGCCGCCGTACTCGCGCGGGATGATGTGGTGGATGTCGTACCTCGACCACCCACCTTCCGGCGTCGCGTAACCCTGGTTATACCACTCTTTGATTTACGCGCCACGCTGCTGAGCACCCCACGGCACACGATCACCAACAGGAACCTTCGACAACCCCGACCGCGGCGCAGCAATCGGATCACCCGTCCCCGGATCAGGCACCTTCGGGTATGCCCGACCAGCCCCATTCAGAACCTCAGGTGGTGCAAGTTGGTTCGTCGGGTCAGCCGCAGCCGAGCCGTCGGTAGGTGCCGTTTGACTTGCACAACTCGCATCGCAGTCAGTTACTGCGCCGTTGTCGAGCGTGCCAGCATCAACCGGATCCTCCCCCCGGGTCTGCGAACTGTTGGGGTGGTCCGGCCTGCGCGCTTCCTTCCTTTGTCTGGCCGCTCGCTACGCGCCGTCGCAGAAGCGAGCGGCCGGGGTCTTTATTTCGGCGCCCACCCGCCTTTGCGGGCGGCCAGATCCTTCGCGTTCCGGTCCGCAGCCTCCCTGACATCCCCGTCCGGTGGCGTAGTCTCCAAGTCAATGATTTGAAGAATCATGGAGAACGCCTGAACCTTCCCTATATTGTGGGCAAAGCCGAGCTTGTTGCCCGCTTTTTGTTCCTTCTCAACAGCATCCCGCGCATCCTTCATCCCCTGCGCCACCTGCCGGCGAACCTCTATCAGAGCCCCGGCGTTGGTCCCGCCGCCCGGCGTGCGCTTCCCATTCACCTCTGTTCCCTCACAGCCCTACCGCTTATAGCCATGACACGCCCCGCATTCCCGGCAACCGGGTTGCCGATGACATCAGCAACGCGTTCACCAGCACCCCATGCACCACCTCGGCTCTGGCCGGTTCCCACTGGACTACTTGCGGTTCCACCAGCCAGTACGTGGGGCCGGACGGCCATGAGGTGGGCGGCAGAGCCACCCATTCACCGGGTCCGTGCCGCAGCACTCCGGCGGCGGTCAACCGGTCCGGCAATCGCACGCCAGCGGTGACCACGAACAGCCACCGGTCCGCCGCCGTGGTCGCGGTCGCCGTTGACCGCAGCAGCACCCGGTGAGCCGCCGCGCCCAACGCCGCCGGGGCGCTGATCACGTCCGCCACCTCGCCACAGCCAAGGCCGATCCGGTACGGAATCCGATCCCACCAACGACTCACCGTCGCGGTGTCCGTGGTCGGGTACCGACCGGCGCACACCACCCCGGCGCCCGCGCCCGGCTCGGTCGAGTCGTCGTCCTGCACCGGCAGCACAGGCCAGCCGTTGCCGGCGTACCGCAACGCCGCCACGCGCAACCGGGCCACCCGATGCCGAGTCCGTACCCGCCGCAACCCCGCGACCGACAACACGCTCACCGTGGATCGCCACCCCGGCGGCACGACGACACAGCTTGGCCGGTGACCGCAACAGCGGTAACAGCAGTGGAACAGGCGCGGGCCGCGTCCACCACCGTGGCCACCCGCGCCGCCCGGATACGAGCGTTGGGCGCCGCCGCGACCCACAGCACCGCGTGCCGGCGGTGACCAGCCATCGACACCGACGCAAGATCCGCACCCGCAGCGGACAACGCCGTCGCAAGATCGGCCGGCACCGGTGGCGTACGCGGGTCAAACGTCGTCAACACCGCGCGCCACCACACAAACCCGCCCGCTCTGTCCGGGCTGGGGTTGCCGATGGTAGCGGTGTCCGGCGTGCTGTCCGGCAGAGTGTCTGCGGCGGTGTCCAGCGGCACCGCAAGGGTCAAGTCATCGAAACCGAACAGCCGGACCCGACCCCGCGCCCCGCCCGGGTACGCCAGTACGGCCGGGCGCCGCATCGGCACTCCCACCAACCGATCCCGGAACACCAGCACCGGGCGACCCCTCCCACACCCGGTACCCGCGTCCAGCGCGGTCCCTGCGGCATCCTGCGGGCGGTAGGTCGCCCGCAGCCACACAGCACGGCCCACCTCGCCGGCCAACATCGCGCCGGTCGTCTCAGCGCCGCCAAACGGCACGTTCACGGCCGCGCTCATCGGGTCGGTCCCGTCAGGGCGTGGCCGGCGTACTCGGTCGCCCACAGCGACCGGTAACACCGCCACAGTTCCGGCGTGAGTGGGCTACCCAGGTCGGTCATGATGTTCTCCACCACCCGCCGCGCGTTATAGTAATACCCCAAGCACTCAGCTTCCGGTGACAGCAAGCGATCCATAATTCGTTTGTGGGGCTGGAAAATCTGGACACTCGGGAACAACGTCACCTGCGGCAACATCACCGTCATGAACTTCTCCAACTGCACCGTGGTATCCAGACCGGCAATGTAGGTAAACGAGGTGTCCAGCCCGGCTCCGCGAGCCTCGGCCAACAGTGCCGGCATCGCCTCCGGCAACAGGTCTGCTTTGGTGTTCTTCAACAAGAAATCCCGCCGAGACACACACTCAGCGGTCAAGAACAACCCAAACGGGGCGACATGCTCAGCCAGGAAACGGAACGCCTCCCGGCTCCGCAGCACCGATGACAACAGCACGATGCGGGCGTTGATCCGCCGCGACCGCAACACCTTGCGCAGCATCACCATCGCCTCAAGCGCGGCATTCTCGGTCCGGTAACACGCAGTCGACACCGCAACCTCGTGCAGGGACCGCAAAGTGCCGCCGGGCGGTAGCTGCAGTTCCAGTCCGTCCAGTAGGGCGTGCAGCTCGCGCTCCAACGTCAGCACCGGGTCGGCTGGCGGTTCCAGCGAGGTCGGGCAGAACGCGCACCCCGTGCACCGCGACCGGCCCGCCGGGTTGATCGTCGCCGCCCACCACGTGCCGTGCTTCCAGCAGCGCAGATACCCCGACACCGCATCATCAGCGTCCGTACGCACCGCCCGACCGATCGGCACACCAGCCGCGTACAGCCAACCGTCATCGCTCAACGTGAAAGGTGGATCAGACCGACCAGCCGCCACCACAACAGTCCGGACCTCAGGGCTTGTGATCAGCGACAACTGCAAACGCACCCGAGCACCCAGCGGCGTACACAACCCGTACAGGTTCAACGCCAACAACAACGCGTCAACGTCCGGAACGCCGTACTGACCGGCGTCGGACACCAGGGCATCCACTACTCCTGATCGGCAACGCGATAAGACACTCATGCTTAACCGCCTGTCGCTATTGGTGCGTAGTCAGACGGTCGCCGATATGCGACGCCAGAGATATACCGTGGCGGTATTCCCAGGCGGGATACGGTAGCCAAGGAGGTGAAGAGCGCTGTGAAAGGTGATCCGTTCGCGCCGATCAAGCTGCCGGTCGGGTTTTGGGTTCGCGTCGAGATGATCGAGGCTCTTGAAGCGCGTGACTTCGGCGCCGTCTTCCGGCTAGTCAGAAAGTACTCAGGCGAAAGCCAAACCCGTATCGGCCGGCTTACTGGCTTTGATCAGGGCAAGGTCAGCGAGATCATGCGGAATCTGCGTGAGATTGAGACGCTTGATGTGCTGCTACGTGTCGCCGATGGTCTACAGATGCCCGACTCCGCCCGGCACCTCGTTGGCCTAAGGTCATGCCAACGCGGGATAGCAAACAATTCAACCGATGCCGTAGAACTGGAGACCGGCCCGGCTCAGATCGATGACGCTCCGGCGACGTTCGCCGAGTCTTGGGAGGGAAGCGCCCTCCGGGCCAGCGAGCTATGGCGGAATGACGTGCAGCGCAGGAGCTTCTTGGCTTGGACCGGATCAGCTTTTATGGTTCCAGCAGTCAAATGGTTAGCCGATAGTTCCGAGGTCCCAGCTAGGCACGGCGGCGGCGACCAGCTAGTGGGCTCGCCAGATGTGGCGACAGTCCAAGAGATGACACGCACCTTTCAACGGCTCGACAACCGTTACGGCGGCGCCCACAGTCGGCAATTAGTGCTTCGCTACCTCAACGGCGACGTCGCGCCGATGCTGACCGCTGGCCGGTTTGATGCGGCCACGGGAGCAGCGCTCTTTGCTTCCGCAGCTGAGCTAGCCCGGTTGGCCGGATGGATGGCATACGACTCGGGCGAGCATGGAGCAGCGCAAGCCCACCTAATCCACGCCCTGCGACTTGCCAAGGTCGCCGATGACCAACCGCTCGGAGCGGAGATCCTCGCCGCCATGAGTCACCAGGCCATATATCTGAAAGATCCGGACACGGCCATTACCCTCGCCTCAGCTGCACGTAAGACAGCTGAGGATGCTCACTTACCTGCGCTGGCCGCAGAGGCATGCGTGAGTGAGGCCCACGGTTACGCCTTGCGCGGTGATGAGCGAGCCTGCACGCGTGCCCTCACCGCAGCCGAAGACGCACTGGACCGTGGCGACCGGGCCGCCGACCCGCAATTTATGGAATATTTCGATGCCGCCTATCTGTCGGCTCGGTTCGGTCAGTGTTTCTCCGCCCTCGGTCGGGGAGAACAGACAACGCGATTTGCCGACAGATCCTTGGATATGGATATGTCCTACGTCCGGGGTCGAACCTTCAATTTGGCTCTGTTAGCCAAAGGTCACGTCCAGCAGGGGGAAATTGAGCGGGCGGCAGTGGTCGCGCTGGAGGCTGCCGAGCGGACCACTGAAATCAGATCTGCGCGGGCAATTGACTATGTCCGCGATCTGGATCAGGCACTTGCAGGGCACTCCGAAAATACGGCAGTACGGGAGTTTCGCGATTTCGTAGCTGCACAGATTACAGCTGCGCACCTTCCGAACGCCTAACATCCCGCGCTTTATACAGCCCAATGACTGACGCAGAGCCAACGATCTCACCGGACGCGATGCGCTGGTCCAGTTCGCCCAACGGTACCCAGCCAACCTCCTGGGCTTCGTTCACGTCCACCGCGTCGCCAGTCGGATCAGCCCCGCGACCTAGGAAAAGCAGGTTTTCGCTGTCAACAGTACCGACCATCGGTTGGAAGCTGATCAGCGGCTCAACCGACCGGGGACGCCACCCTGTCTCCTCAGCGCACTCCCGTTCCGCAGTCTCGGCCGGATCCTCGCCCGGATCCACGTATCCTCCAGGCAGCTCCCACACCCAGCGGTCAAGGATGAACCGGTGCCGCCGCATCATCAGTGCGCGGTCTTCGTCGTCCAGCACCAGCATCATGGCGGCGCGGGGCGCACGGATGACGTACTGCTCGAATCGGACACCGTCCGGCAGCTCAACGGACGCGATACTCAGCTGCGCCTTGCGCGTATCGTCCACGACGCGCTCACCATGAATAATCCACCGCGTCGACTCGTCATCGCCCATGATCACCAGCCTATGCGCCGTCCGGCGGTGACTGAGTCCCGGCGGCGCATCTCCTACTGCGGTGTTCGTTACACGAGGCCAGAGAATTAACGGCGCGCGGCCAGCACGCGCGACATACAGCTTGACCGGGGCATTATGCCCGGTCAAGCCGCTGTTAGAGGCGTCGCTTACTCGCCAGAGAGTGTGTCGGTCGGACGGTCGTGTCGATATAGGTCGAGTGGCGACATCTCCGCAGGTCACGAGTAGGTAACAAACTCGGCGCCCACCGCGGCGGGCGATGCCCTCGCACGTTTCCGGGGGCGGCACACCTAGCCGGGGCCCAAAACACAGCTCTGCCGCCGCCCCAGGAAACGTGCTAGCCCTTGCGTCGACGGGGAGAACGGACCCCACGCACCCCGTACGCAAGCAAACGCCACCCACCAAATGAGCAGCCCGGGATCTTCCCTCTCCTCGGAGGCAACCGCCGCTTTTGACCTTAAATCTTTTGACCTAAAGCCCTTGGCCTAAGGCCATCACCAGCCACCCATCAGCGGAAATTGCGTGAGGTGGTAGCCACCCGGAGCTGCAAACGCTCCAACCGGGTGGCTACCACGTTGACGACCCCTTCCACCTTTTCCAAGTTTCCGCGTACGAGCAGTGCCGGACTGACGTGGGCCACTCGGCGGTAGAGCTTCCACAAGCCTGGCGAGCAGACCACGTTGACCATGCCGGTCTCGTCTTCCAGGTTGATGAAGGTGATCCCGCCGGCGGTGGCCGGCCGCTGCCGGTGGGTGACTACCCCAGCGACCAGCACCCTGGTTTTGTCGTCCACAGTGGCCAGTTGGCCGGCCGGAATGACGCCGAGGGAATCCAAATACGACCGGGCGAACTGGGTGGGATAGCTGCCGGCCGACATGCCAGTCGCCCACACCTGCGCCATCGCGTCCTCCACGTCGGCCATTCCGGGCAGCATCGGCGGGCGGGCGCCGACCGCGATGCCGGGCAGCCGGTCCGGCCGCTCCTGGGCCGCCGCGCCGGCGGCCCAGAGCGCTTCTCGTTTGGTCAGGCCGAAACAGTCGAAGGCGCCAGCGGTGGCGAGGGCCTCCGCCTGTTTGACAGCCAGTCCGACCCGGCGTGCCACATCCGGCATGTCCGCGTACGGGCCGTGTTCGATCCGCTCCTCTTCGATTTTCTTGGCCAGCTCGTCGCCGACGGTCCGGACCGAACCGATGCCCAGCCGCACCGCTTGGTCGGTTCCCATTCTGCTCGGGTCCGGTCGTTGTGGGTCCACTGGTTCGAGCTTCGCTTTGGCCAGCGAGGCATTGACATCGACTCCCCGTATGGTCACGCCGTGCCGCCGCGCGTCGGCGATCAACGACTGTGGCGAGTAGAAGCCCATCGGCTGCGCGTTCAGCAGCGATGCGCAGAAGGCGGCGGGGAAATAGAGTTTGAACCAGGCACTCGCGTACACCAGCTTCGCGAAGCTGAACGCGTGACTTTCCGGGAAACCGAAATGAGAAAAGGCCTCCAGCTTGCGATAAATGTCGTCGGCGGCGGTCCCGGTAATGCCGTTCCCCGCCATTCCATTATATAGTTTTCCGCGCAGTTGGGCCATTCTTTCCGCGGATCGTTTGGAACCCATGGCCCGGCGGAGCTTGTCCGCGTCGGCGCCGGTGAAATTGCCGATGGTGATGGCCATCTGCATCAGCTGTTCCTGGAAAAGCGGCACGCCGAGCGTACGCTTCAGTGCTTCCTTCAGCTTCTCATGCGGATATTCCACCTTTTCCTTACCGCTGCGGCGGCGCAGGTACGGGTGCACCGAGCCGCCCTGGATCGGGCCGGGTCGGATCAGCGCCACCTCGACCACCAGGTCGTAGAAGGTACGCGGCCGCAACCGAGGCAGGGTGGCCAGCTGGGCTCGGCTCTCCACCTGGAAAACGCCGACCGCGTCGGCCGAGCACAGCATGTCGTAGACCCACGGATCCTTCTCGTCCAGCGAATCGAGGGTGACCGTCTGGCCGTGGTGTTCCTTGATCAGCCGCATCACGTCGCTGAGCGCGGTGAGCATACCCAGGCCGAGCAGGTCGAACTTCACCAGTTTCGCGTCAGCGCAGTCTTCCTTGTCCCACTGCACGACGGTCCGGTCCTTCTTGGTGGCCCATTCCACCGGGCACACCTGGGCGACCGGCCGGTCGCACAGCACCATGCCGCCGGAGTGGATGCCCAGGTGGCGCGGATACTGCAGCACCTGGTTGGCCAGATCGATGACCTGGGCCGGAATGTCGTGGTCACCGTCGGCCGGCAGCGGCCCCCAGTGGTCGATCTGCTTGCTCCACGCGTCCTGCTGTCCCTGCGAGTATCCGAGCGCCTTGGCCATGTCGCGAACGGCGTTCTTGGGCCGGTACGTGATCACGTTGGCCACCTGCGCCGCGCACTGCCGGCCATATTTTCTATAGACGTGCTGGATGACCTCCTCGCGCCGATCGGACTGGATGTCCAGGTCGATGTCCGGATAACCGTCCCGCTCCGGCGCCAGGAACCGCTCGAAAAGCAGGTTGTGGGCAACCGCGTCCACCGCGGTGATGCCGAGCGCGTAGCAGACCGCGGAGTTCGCCGCCGAGCCGCGGCCTTGACACAGAATGCCTTCCTTCGCACAGAAATCCACGATCTCCTTGACGATCAGGAAATAGCCCGGGAAGTTCAGGCCTTCGATGACCCCCAGCTCGTACTCGATCTTTTCCTTCGCCTGGCGGTAATGCGGCCGGCCGGCGAATCGCCGGCGCACTCCCTGGTAAGTCAGCTCGCGCAGCCAGGTCACCTCGGTGTGGCCGTCCGGCACCTTGCGCGGCGGCAGTTGCGGCTCCACCAGCGAAAGGTCGAAAGCACAGGCCTTTCCGTATTCGGCGGCCCGCCGCACCGCGCCGGGATAACGGGCGAAAAGCGCCGC
The DNA here is from genome assembly GCF_039530045.1 of Fodinicola feengrottensis. Classification (NCBI taxonomy): domain Bacteria; kingdom Bacillati; phylum Actinomycetota; class Actinomycetes; order Mycobacteriales; genus Fodinicola; species Fodinicola feengrottensis. The sequence continues at coordinate 152,396 of NZ_BAAANY010000019.1, forward strand.
CATCTCCGCGCCGGACCGCAGGTGCGCGGTAGCGCCGGCCGGCAGCCAGCCGTCCATCTCGTCCAGGCTCCGGCGCGCTCGTACGGCCGCCAACGCGCTCGCCAGCCGACGCTGCTGCGGGATGGCGTAGTGCACGTTTCCAGTGGCGACAGTGGGAAGTCTCGCCGCCCCGGCCAGCTCGGCCAGCAGGTCGTTGACCTCACTGTCGGTCGGGTCGCCGTGGTCGATCAGCTCGATCGCCACATTGTCCCGGCCGAACAGCGCGACCAGCCGGCGCAGTTCCGCGGACGCCGCGTCCCACGCCCCCGCCGAGGTGCTGGCGGCCGCGATCGCCTGTCGTACGGCCCCCTTGCGACAGCCGGTCAGGATCAGCCACTGGTCCGCGGCGAGGTCGGCCATCACCTCCAATCGGTAATCTGGCCGGCCCTTTTCCCCGCTGGCCAACAAAGCCGAGCTGATCCCGCGGGACAGCCGGCGATAGCCATCCGGGTTTCGGGCGATCGCCAGCAAATGGCTGCCGGCCGGATCGGCTACCCCGTTCTGCCGGCTGGCCAACCCCAGGCTGAGCTCCGATCCGAACACCGTGGGCACGCCCTCTTCCTTGGCTGCCTGGGAAAACCGAACGACCCCGTACATGCCGTCGTGGTCGGTGATGGCGACCGCGTCCAGCCGCAGCGCCGCCGCGGCCGCGACGATCTCCTCGGGTTGGCTCGCGCCGTCCAGAAAACTGAAGTTGGAATGGCAGTGCAGCTCGGCATACGGGACCGGGTCGCCGGTCTGTTCCGGAATCGGCGGGCGCGGCGGCTCGTACGGCTCACGTACCCGACTCCAGCCGGGCGCGTCGCCGCCGTCGCCATGCGCTTCAGCGTCCTGAGGCGATTTCCAGGACAGCGCTTGGTTGAGCTGCTGCCACCGAACCGGCGGGTTGTTCCAGCCCACAAATCCTCCTACCGGGGAATTTAGTCGTAGATTCCTTCGGCTTGCCAACTGCCGTTTTCCAGCGAGAGTAGGAAAGCCGCGCAGTTCAGGGTGTGGTGGCCGGGCCGGGTGTCGGCCAGCACGATCTGGAAACGGGCCCGGCGAATCGCCGCGGACGGGTCCCACCAGCGCTCGTCGACCGGCCACGGGCCGGCCCAGGCCAGCACGCCGCGGGGCGGCCGGTCCCCGATCGCGACCCAGTGCGGCGCGGCGCTGAGCTGGTGCCGGCCGGTCAGCGTGACCAGCGCACCGTCCACGTCCCTTACCACCGCCGGCAGCGGGCCGGCCGGCAGCAAGCTCGGGGACGGCGCCGGCAGCCGGCCCGGCCAGGGCGGCTCGGCCGGCAGCGCCGGGGTCCGGTCGTCCCGCCAGGGCACCAACCGGACCCGCTCGGCCGGGCCGCGGCCACCGCCGAGCACCGGAGTGAGCACCGCTTCCTGTCCCAGCATGCCCTGGACGTGCGTCAACGCGCGGTGTGCGCGCTCGTCTCGCTCGCCGACATCGCCCCACAGGCCCGCCTGCAGGCCGGTGTGTTCCACCAGCTCGGCCGGCACCAGCCGGAGCAGGGTGATGCCCGCGGTCGGTACGTCGACCGCGCCGCCGCGGGCCACGCTGGTCAGCCAGCCGTCCAGCTGCCAGCGCACCCGGTCGGCCACGTCAGCCGTGCGCAGCACGCCGTCATGCCGCCACGTACGGGACAGCTGCTCGCCGTTTCCGGTCTGTGCCTCGATAGTCAGCCGCGTACAAGCCATCCCGTGGGCGGACAGCACTTGATGAAACCGGTCTGCGAGCGTACGAGCCATGAAGGCCGCGGTGTCCACCCGGTCGATGGGATCCTCTGGCTCCAGCGTGACCACCAAGTCCGCCGGCACCCCGCGGGCGGCCGGTGGGTACGGGTCGATGCCGGCCGCGATCCGATGCATCCGTGCCCCCTCCGCGCCGAATCGGGAGGCCACGTCCCGGGCCGAGATGGCGACGAACCCACCCAAGGTGCGCAGTCCCAGCCGGCGGAACAGCTGCACGTGCTCGTCGAGGCTGTCCACCACCTGCTGGCCGCGGTTCTTGCCGACCTTCCTGGCGGGGCCCGCGTCCCAGCCCACCGCCAACTCACCAATGTCCAGCGGGGCAAGGAAATCCGCCGCCTGGCCGGCCGGCACGACCAGCCCGCGGCGAGCCGCGAGAGTGGCCGCGAACAGCCCGTCGGACACTCCCGCCTGCGCTTCCACCCCAGTCTCGACGGCGACCTGCTCGACCAGTTTCTGGGCCGCCGCCTCGTCTCCGCCGTAGTAACCGGACGGTCCGCGGGCGGCCACCGAAACCAGCCCGGGACGCACCACCTCGACGCCCGGCGCGAGCTCCTCGACGGCTCGTACGACCGGCTCGAACTCGCGGGCGTCCCGGTCCTGGTCGGCGTTGAGCACGGCCAGCTCGGGGCAGCGCGCCTGGGCTTCCCGGCGGCGCAGGCCACGACGCACACCGTCGGCCCGGGCCGACGCGGAACAAGCGATCACCCGGTGCCCGACCAGCACCGCGGCCGGTTGGTGAGTGGGGATGCCCTCGGCCGCCATCGCCGCGATCACCGGCCAGTCCGGGCACCACAGCACCACCATACGGACCGACATCTCTCCTGCCCTTTCCTTTGTTTACACGACATTTGGCAGCGGGTCGGCCCGCAGCTTGGAACCGAGGTCGACCTTGGTCAGCCCGGACCGGGCCCCGACCACCCGGGGCGTGTCGTACCAGCCCGGCCTTGCGGTGTCGCTCTTGCGCTCCGGCGCCAGGCCGCCGCCGCGAGCCGGCAGCAGGACCCGCGCGCTGCGCGTCTGGGCGGCCGCCGACCGACCACTGGCCCTTACCACCACTTCCCGCTCGACCAGCCGGCCGTTTCCGCTGCCCAGCCCGTGCCACCGGACCGTCTCGCAGGTCAGCTGCACCTGCGCGCCCGGCCAGTCGCGGGCGGTCAGCAGCACCACCCGGCGGGATCGGGCCCGGGCCGACAGGCGGCGGACATACGCCGGGGTGAGCCGGCAGTCCGGCCCCACCAGAACCACTTCACAGCCGTCCATAAGTGCGGCGATGACAGCCGGCGCGTCATCGCCGGGCCGAGGCACCAGCGCCAGCCTTTGTACGGCCGTACCCAGCTCCGCGGCGGCCAGCACCCCCAGCGTCGGCATCCCGACCACCGCGCACCACGCGCCGGCCTGGGTGGCCTCGGCGACCAGCGCCACCATCAGCGCCGTCCCGCTGGTCACCGACACCGTCCAGCCGCGTCGAAGGCCCCCGCCGGGGAGCAGCCCCGCGAGCGAGGCCGGCACCGGCAACACGTCGTCGGTGAGCCCGGCCAGCTCCGGTGGCCCGGGTTCGGGCGCAGCGGTGTCGACCGCGGCCGCGGTGGCCAGCGCGCTGGCCACCGTGACCCCCGTACGCAGTCGATCCGCCGCCGAGAATCCGAGCGTGGCCGCCAGTTTCCGCGCCGTTTCGGCGTTTTTGGTGGCGGCCACCGGTGCCCGCATGTCAGCCAGCGAGGAACATCTGGTGCGTCGAGCCGAGCAGGGTGCTCACCACCGCCAGAAAACGCTCGGCGTCGCGAAGCAGGTCGTCGGCCTCCCGGGTGCTCACCACCCGCTGGATGCCGGCCTCGGCGGCGGCTCGTTTCGCCGCCCCCGCAGCGAAAAACGCGGCCCACTCGGACAGCTCCGGCGCCACCGCCGAAAGCAGCGTCCACACCGTCGCCGGGCGGCCGCGGTGCTTGCGTGGATCCGGTCGCGCCTTCGCCGCCAGCACCGCCGCGGCCGCCCGCAGCGCGGCCAGGTGCGCGGTCGCGTACCGCAGGCCCGGCGCGGTGGTCTCGGCCGCTTCCACCAGGCCGCGCCGGGACAGCGCGAGCAGCGCGGCTGCGGAGCGTTGTGGCAGCAGGCCGCTGGGGATCAACGCTGGCTCGCGGTGTGGCCGCAGGCCGTGCGAACGCCCGTTCCCGTTTCCGGAAGTGCTGCCAGTAGGCGGCGGGAGGGTGGTCATCGCTGCTCCTGAGGGTTGTACGGCTCGACTGTCCAGCTGCCGTCCCACCAGTTGAACCGCAGCGTGAACTCCCGCGCCGCGGACAGCTGGACCGGCACCGCCCGAGCCCTCCACTGTTCGATATGACCGAGCTCGCCGGTCGACTGCACGTGCTCCAGCACCTCGCTGACCAGGTAGAGCTGCCCCTGGAACTCGAACTGTTCGGGTGTGTCCTGAGAGTCCGGCTGGTCATGACGCATGGCAGTAACGGTGTAAGACACCGTCCCTCCCTCCCTCACTTCGGCACGGCAAGCTGACGGGCGCGCAAGTCGCGACACCCGCTCCGGTCAGCTGCGGAGGAAGGCACAGCACTTCGACCGCCGGCCCCACAGGCGCTTCCCCACGCCCGCAGCTCCAGCGATCTGTTCGAACGAATGTTCGAACACTGATTACAGTAAACCCTGGGTACGACAGAACGTCAACGGCGCCCGCGTACCGACCTCATCACGGCCCTGACCAGCGGTTTCCTCACGCTCACAAGGGGCTGTCCGTGGCCACTGAGCCCACTGGTCCCGGTGTGACTCCTGAGGCTTCCCGTACGCCCCTCAACGGCCCGCCACTTGCGCCCAGCCCGGGTCCCCGGCGGCGGCGTCTTGATCGTCGAGTGCGGCACAAAATCCCGCAGTCGACGTCGAGTGCGGGACATTGTGCTGCACTCGATGAGCGGCGGAGCGGGCGAAGTCAGTCCTGGATGAGGCGGCGGAGGATCTTGACGAAGGCGGCCTTCTGGTTCTCGGACAGGTCACGCAGGGCCGGGTGGTCCACCAGATAGGCGGCGTTGAGCTTCGCCTGCAGTTCCTCGCCAGCGGCGGTGAGCTGGACGCCCTTCACCCGCCGGTCGTCGCCACCCTGGCGGGTGATCAGGCCACGGCTTTCCAGCCGGGAGATCACCACCGAGACGTTGGACGGGTTCGCGTGCATCCGCTCGGCGACCACTCTCATCGGGACCTGCTGTCCCGGCCGCAGGCTGCTCAGCGCCTTCGACTCCGGTCCGGACAGCCCGAAACTCGCGGTGCACCGGCCGAAATGCTCCCAGATGCGGCCGGTCAGCACAGTGGCGAGATCCACGATCTCGGCGTCGGACGGTCCCACTCCCCCAGCCTACCGGAGAAAGCCGCCACTGGACTTCCAGGTTGGTCCTCTGTAATAATAGTGGTGCAACATAACTATTATCTTTCATGAGGAGCTCTTGTGAAAATTGGCCTGGCAATTGGCGATTTCACCTGGCCATCCGGACCGTCCCAACTCGGCCCGGAGCTCGCGGCGGTGGCGCGAGCCGCCGACACCTCGGGGTACGACTCACTGTGGGTGATGGACCACTTCTTCCAGATCCGGATGCTCGGGCCGGTCGAGAACGAGATGCTGGAGGGCTACACCACCCTCGCGTTCCTGGCCGGCATCACCTCCCGCGTCCAGCTTGGTACGCAGGTCACCGGCGTGCACTACCGGCATCCAGGGGTGCTGCTCAAAATCGTCACCACCCTGGACGTGCTGTCCGGCGGCCGGGCGGCGCTGGGCATCGGCGCCGGCTGGAACGAGGGCGAGAGCCGCGCCCTGGGCGTACCTTTCCCCACCACCTCAGAGCGGTTCGAACAGCTGGAGGAAACCCTGCAGATCGCCCACCAGATGTGGAAGGGCGACGAATCTCCGTACGAGGGCAAGCACTTCCACCTTGACCGGCCCCTGAACTCGCCACAGAGCCTGCAGCGGCCCCATCCGCCGATCCTGGTCGGCGGTGGCGGGGAGAAGAAGACGTTACGGCTGGTCGCACAGTACGCCGACGCCTGCAACATCTTCCCCGGCCCCGACATGACCCACAAACTCGACGTGCTCCGCGCGCATTGCGACGCTGTCGGGCGGGATTACGACGAGATCCAGAAAACAACGGCGTACTGGGAACCCATCGAGTTCACCGACCAAGGCATTGAGCAGGTGGCCGAGAAACTCGCCGACTACGCGAAACTCGGCATTCAGGCCGTGCACATGTCCATCCGGGAAAGTCACCGCGCGGACCTCGTCCAGCAACTGGGTGAGCGTCTCATCCCGGCGGTCGCCGACTTCTAACCCACTCCGCCACATTCCTGGCGTTCGAGCGCCAAAAATGCGGCATTGCTCGCGACCGGGAGATCGCGTTGACACCACTCAAGGGGTCGCTTACGGTGGCGGAAATCGTTTTCTTTCGTACGCGACCAAGGGTGTCCATGTCGATTAGGCGAGAAATGCCACGAAAGGCCGGTTGGCTGCTCGCGGTGGTGGGTCTGGTCGCGACCGCGTTGAGCGCGCTGCCAGCGCAGGCGGCCACCGCCCCCACCACCGCGACGCTGGTGGCGAAGCTGACCGGTCCCGGGTCGATCAACCAGACCGACACGAAATACCAGTTCAAGGCGACCGACCTGGGCATCAGCTGGGAGAACAACACCGGCCAGATCCTCACCGCCTTCGGCGACAGCTATGGCCCTGGGTGGATCGGCCCTGGCGCCGGCGTCGGCGATCCGGCCACCCTGGACTGGCGCTGCAACGCGCTGGCGCACAGCACCGACCACCACCTTGCCGACGGCATGACCTTCACCGACATGGTCACCGATCGGCCGGGCCACGCGAAACAACTGCTCCCCTGCCGCAAAGACAGCAACGACGCGGGCGGCGAGGTGACCGTCATCCCCACCGCCGGGGTGAGCGTCGGGAACCGGAATTACATCTCCTACATGTCCGTACGCCACTGGGGCGCCGCCGGCGCGTGGGAAACCAACTACGCCGGCGTCGCGTATTCCGATGACAACGGCCAAAACTGGACCCAGCCGACCACCGCCCACTGGCCGAACAACTCGGCCGCCACTGACCCGTTCCAGATGAACGCGTACGTGCACCGCGACGGCTTCGTCTACATGTTCGGTACGCCCAGCGGCCGCCTCGGCGACGTCCATCTGGCCCGGGTGCCGGAAAACAGCGCGCTGACACCGGCCGCGTACCAATATTGGACCGGCATCGCCTGGAAAACCGGCGCCGACACCCAGGCCGTACCAGTGGTGACCGGCCCAGCCGGCGAGCTTTCGGTGCAATACAATCAATACACCCACAAATGGCTGATGATGTATCTGATCGACTCGCGCGGTCTGATCGTGCTGCGCGAGGCGCCCAGCCCGACCGGGCCATGGAGCGGCGCGCGTACGGTGGTGTCCTCAGTGGACTATCCAGCGCTTTACGGCGGATTCATGCATCCCTGGTCGTCCGGCCCCGACCTGTATTTCACGATGTCGCAGTGGAATCCGTACAACGTCTTTCTCATGCACACCACGCTCACCCAGGACGGGCGGCCGGCGAACCTGGTCACCGACCCCGGCTTTGAGGGCCAGAGCGCCAACAGTGCGGCCGTGCCGTGGATCAGCGGCGGCAAAGCCGGGGTCGACCGCAGCGCCGGATTTGCCCATTCCGGCGCCAACAACGGCTGGGTGCGCAACGACTCGGGCTGGAACAACCTCTATCAAACCGTTTCGGTCATGCCGAACACCACTTACCAACTGACGGGCTGGGTGCGTACGTCCGCGAACAACACCGCCGGCTATTTCGGCGCGCGCACGACCGGTGGAACCGTTGTCAGCGAACAGAAATTCGGCAACCTGGCTGGTTACAGCCAACTCAAGGTCACGGTGAATTCCGGCCAGCAGTCGCAGCTGCAGCTTTACACCGGCCTCTGGGCGAACAACGGCGACACCTGGCTGCAGGTCGACGACATTTCCCTCACCCCCACCTCCTGCCCGCCCCACCACCAGTAATCGGTGCATGACCGTAGAGTGCCAGTTATGCCGCTCTACTCGTTTGAAGGTGTCACGCCGAAAGTGCACGAGGACGCTTGGATCGCCCCGAACGCGACGCTGGTCGGGGACGTGACGGTCGAGGCCGGGGCCTCGGTCTGGTACGGCGCGGTGTTGCGCGCCGACTTCACCGCGATCGTCGTCAAAGCCGGCGCCAACGTGCAGGACAACTCGGTGATCCACTGCGGCTACGACCCGGTGACCGAGATCGGTACGGGCGCGACGATCGGTCACATGTGCGTCGTACACGGCTGCACGATCGGCGCCGAGGCCCTGATCGGCAACAACGCGACCGTGCAGGACGGCGCGAGAATCGGCGATCGGGCGCTGGTCGCGGCCGGCGCGCTGGTGCCGCCGAACACGGTCGTCGAGCCGGGCACGATGTTCCTCGGGCCGGTCGGCCAGCAACGCGGACCACTGTCCAGTGGCGCTGCGCGATGGGTCGACAACAACGCCGAGATCTATCAGGAGTTGGCCCGCCGCCACAAAAATAGCGCCCGACCCGTCTAAAAGCCCTCGGCGAAGCCCCAGTGTTCGACGATCTGGCCGTCCCGTACCCGGATCATGTCGATGCCGCGGAACTCGAACCGCTCACCCGTCGGCGGCCGGCCGAACAGCTCGCCGGTGTGCGTTCCACGCATGGTGCAGCGGTTCGCCGCCCATTCCCCGTCCACCACGGTGTGCTCCACGGTGATCTCCAGATCGGGACAGCCGGCCATCATCCCCGCCCACTTGCGCCGCCAGTCGTCCCGGGTGACCCGCCTGCCCTGGTCGAGCGACTCGTCAGCGACGTAGCGCAGGCCGTCCTCCCAGCGACCGTCGCGACGGCTCTCCGCGAGCACCTGGTGTACGTCTCCAGGTCCCATCAGACACCTCCACCAAACGGGGCCATCCCCGTTTCTCTTGCAACAGGCTATCTGGGGTCTTCCCCATTTGCCAACCAGTGTGGCCTGATGACACCAAAAATCCAGAAGAAATCTTCCAGAACTAATCTTCTGCATGTATGCTGACCGCCATGAGGCCGAAGCGACAGATCACCGACCCCGAGGTCCTGAAGGGGCTCACCCAGCCGTTGCGCCGCAAGCTCTATCGCCTGCTTGGTCAGCTCGGCCCGGCGACCGCGGGCGCCCTGGCCAAGCACACCGAGACCGATCCGGGCCTGGTCAGCTACCACCTCCGGGAACTCGCGCGGCACGGTTTCATCACCGAGGCGCCGGAGTTGGCGCGCGACCGGCGCGAGCGCTGGTGGCGGCTCGTACCCGGGTCGACGAGCTGGGACACCCTCGACTTCCAAGGCCCCGAGGGTGCCGCGATCGCGGCCACCGCGAAGGCCCAGATGGTCGCCGACGAGTTCGAGCGGCTGAGCAAGTGGGAGCAGGTACGGCACGCCTGGACGCACGAGTGGTCCCGGGCGTCGGTCGCCAGCGACAGCCAGTTCCGGCTCACCGCCGCCGAGCTGACCCAGCTGAGCGCCGAACTGCTGACCGTCCTGGACCGGTGGGCCGACGTGGGCAAACATCCGGACGGTACGCCACTGGCCGCTGACGACGACCGCGAAGCCGTCTTCCTGTTTTTCCACGCCTTCCCGGAAAAGCCATGACCACGACACTGACCAGACCGGCCTACCGCGAATCGCCGTACGTCCGCTACGTCGTCAGCCAGTCGGTGTCCGTGCTGGGCGACCAGGTCTGGTACGTCGCACTCTCCTGGGCCGCGGTCCAGCAGTCGACACCCGCGGTGGCCGGCGTGATCGTCTCCGTCTCCGCGCTCCCCCGGCTGCTGTTGATGCTGTTCGGCGGCCCGCTGGTCGACAGGTACGGCCCGCGCCGGCTGATGATTGGCAGCGACCTGCTGCGGGTCGTGGTCAGTGTGGCCGCCGCCGGCGTCGCGCTCTGGCAGCCGACCATCGCGTTGTTGGTGGTCGTGGCGCTCGTCTTCGGTGCGGTGGACGCGGTTTTCCTGCCGGCCGCCGGCTCGATGCAGCCGCGGCTGCTGCGTACCGACCAGCTCTCGTCTGGCGCCGCCCTGCGCGAGCTCACTCAGCGAGCCGCGCTGACGCTCGGCGCGCCGCTGGGCGGGATCCTGGTCGCGGTCGGCGGGTTGCCGCTGGCAAGCTGCGTCAACGCGGTGACTTTCGCGGTGTCCGCGCTGGCCATCGCGTCGGTACGACCGCGTACGGACGCGGCGACCGGCACTCCCGAGCGCTACCTCATCGCGTTGCGAGCCGGCTTCGGCTACCTCGCGAGACATCGGGTCCTGCGGACCAGTATGGCCGTCGGCTTCATCGGCAACCTCGGTTTTGTCGGGCCGATGAACGTCGGTCTCGCGCTGCTTTCCAGCGACCGTGGCTGGGGCTCGGCCGGCATCGGCTACCTGCTGGCCGGTTTTGGGATCGGTGCGGCGGCATCCGCGACGCTGCTGCTGAAAGTGCGGATCCGCGACCGGATCGGGCTGTGGATCGCACTGGCGGCGGCCGGCGAAGCGGCCGGAATCACGGCGATGGCGCTCGCGCCGAACCTCGCCGCGGCCATCGCGGCGAGCGCTCTCACCGGCCTGTCAAGCGGAGTTTTCGGCGTACTCGGAGCCTCGCTCAACCAGGCCCTCACCGAGGACCGGTTCCGCGGTCGGGTGGGCAGCGTCAACGCGCTCGCGAGCATGGGCGTCACGCCGCTGGTCATGGTCGTCACCGGCATCGCGGTCAGCGCGTACGGCCTGGTCCCCACCTTCGCCGGTGGTGGCGCCATCGAACTGCTGGCCGCCGCCATCTGCCTGTCCGTACGGGACCTCCGCCGCGCCACCCTGAGGTGACGCTCGCACGGTCCGGCCTGTGGGATTAGGGCATCCTAAGCAAGCGGGGGAGAACACAGTTATCTCCGTGACCGAGGAAGTTGTGGCATCCTTGGTGACATGCCGTCGCCAGGAGAATTCCTGACAGTGCGCCTGCACATTGACCTGCAGCGCGTGCGTAGCGCCGCGTGTCCGGCGTAAGGACGATTGGCTTTCCCCTGCGATAAACCTGGCGCTTTCGCGCGCCCGTCGGCCGTCGCCGACCTCTGAGACTCGCACGCCTTCACAACAAAGGGACATCCATGGCCCGCACCACCCGAGGCCAGGGCCAGTGGGCACTGGGCTACCGGGAACCACTGAACCCGAATGAGCGGAGCAAGCGGGACAACGACCCGCTGACCGTCCGGGAACGGATCGAGAAGATCTACGCCCCCGGCGGCTTCGACTCGATTGACCCGGCCGACCTGCGCGGACGTTTTCGCTGGTACGGCCTCTACACGCAACGCGCGGCCGGCATTCCGGGCGGCAAGACCGCGCTGCTGGAGCCCGAGGAGCTGGACGCGCGCTACTTCATGCTGCGCGTACGCACCGACGGCGGCTCGATGACCAGCGAACAGCTGCGGGTCATCGCCGGCATCTCGACCGAGTTCGGCCGGGACACCGCGGACGTGACCGACCGGCAGAACGTCCAGCTGCACTGGATCGAGATCGAGAGCATGCCGGAGATCTGGCGGCGACTCGAAGCGGTGGGCCTGTCGACCACTGAGGCCTGCGGCGACTCGCCGCGGGTGATCCTGGGCTGCCCCCTCGCCGGGGTGCTGCACGACGAGGTCCTCGACGCCTCCGACGCCGTACGCGATGTGGTCGAGCGCTATATCGGCGACCCGCAGTTCTCGAACCTGCCGCGCAAGTTCAAGACGTCTATCTCCGGCTGCTCCGAGCAGTGCACCAACCACGAGATCAACGACGTGGCGTTTGTCGGCGTGCACAACGAGGACGGCGAGGCCGGCTATGACGTGTGGGTCGGCGGCGGGCTGTCCACCAACCCGCACTTCGCCCAGCGGCTCGGCACGTTCGTACGCCCCGACCAGGTCACCGAGGTCTGGGCCGGCGTGATCAGCGTCTTCCGGGACTACGGCTACCGCCGGTCGCGGAACCACGCGCGGCTCAAGTTCCTGGTCGCGGACTGGGGCACGGAGAAGTTCCGGGAAGTCCTGGAAAAGGAATATCTGGGCTACGCACTGCCCGACGGCCCGCTGCCGGACATGCCAGCCAGCCCGCAGCGCGACCACGTCGGTGTCAACAAACAAAGCGACGGCCGGTACGCGATCGGTTTTGCACCGAGCGCCGGCCGGGTGTCTGGCACGATCCTGACCAAGGTCGCCGAGCTCGCCGACACGTACGGCAAAGGCCGGATTCGGTCCACCGCCCAGCAAAAACTGGTCATTCTCGACGTCACCGACGTGGACGGGCTGACCCGCGAGCTGGCCGAGCTGGACCTACAGGTCAAGCCGAGCGTGTTCCGGCGCGGCACGATGGCGTGCACCGGCATCGAGTTCTGCAAGCTCGCGATCGTCGAGACCAAGCAGCGCGCGCAGCAGCTCTATGGCGAGCTGGAGCGCCGGCTGCCGGAGTTCGATACCCCGGTGACGATCAACGTCAACGGCTGCCCGAACTCCTGCGCCCGGTTCCAGACCGCGGACATCGGCTTCAAGGGTTCGATGGTCCGCAACGAACGCAACGAATCCGTCGAAGGCTTCCAGGTCCACCTGGGCGGCCAGCTCGGCGCCGACCCGCAGTTCGGCCGCAAGTTCCGCGGCCTGAAGGTGACCGCTGACGAGCTGCCGGACTACTGCGAGCGGATCCTGCGCGGCTACCTGGACCGCCGCGAAGACGGCGAGACCTTCGCGAAATATGTCGTACGCGCCGACGAGGAGTGGCTCGCGTGAGCGAGCGCGCAACGCCGTTCTACTGCCCGTACTGCGGGGACGAAGACATCCGACCCGCCGGCGAGCACCTTCACACCTACCGCTGCGACGCCTGCCTGCGTACGTGGGAGCTGAAGTTCGTCGGCACCAACCGGCGACCGGCCACCGCGACGCGGTCGATCGAGGAGACCCGATGACCCTCACTTTACCGAGGCAACGCACTAGCTCTGAGCTGCAAGAACTCGCCCTCGATGCCGGCCGCGACCTGGACGGCGCGCTCCCTCACGACGTGCTGCGCTGGGCCTGGGCGGCCTTCGGCAAGAAGTTCTGCGTGACCTCTTCGATGGGCGACGCGGTGCTGGCGACCCTCGCCTCCGACGTACTCCCCTCCGCCGTCGACGTGATCTTCCTGGACACCGGCTACCACTTCCCACAGACCCTGCAGACCCGCGACCGGGTCGCTCGTACGCTCAACGTCAACGTCGTGTCCGTACGCCCGGAACTGACCGTCGCACAACAGAACGTGGAGTTCGGGCAGAGTCTCTACGCCCGTGACCCCGACGCGTGCTGCGCGATGCGCAAGGTCGCGCCGCTGAACAGCGCGCTGCAGCCGTACCTGGCCTGGGGCGCCGGTCTGCGCCGCGACGAGTCGCCGAGTCGGTCACTCGCGCCGGTCGTCGGCTGGGACGCCAAGCGCGGCAAGGTAAAAGTCAACCCGCTGGCCTGCTGGACGGCGGACGACGTGTCCGCGTACATCGCCGAACGAGACGTGATCGTCAACCCGCTCGCGTACCAGGGCTTCCCCTCGATCGGCTGCGCGCCCTGCACCAAGGCCGTCCTGCCCGGCCAACACGCCCGCGCCGGCCGCTGGGCCGGCCGCGACAAAACCGAATGCGGCCTGCACGTCTGAGAGCCCGGAATGCCCGATTGTCACGTCCGCTGAGATTGACCTGCTCAACGCCCTCCGTCGCGGCCGATATGCGCCCGATATGCAGACCCTGTATCTGTTTTATCGCCACGAAACCGATGCTGTGGATCACCTAGTGGAGCCAGTTCCGCACTGGTTGTGCGGGACCGGCACAACAGATGGAGGATCCCGAATGCATCGCAGCCTCACCGGTCCGGCACGGGTGGTCGTCATCGGCGCGCTGGCCGCGGGCGCCGTCGCGGCCGCGCTCGCGATGGCCACGCCGGCCATGGCGAACGTCCCGATCGCCAGCCCGCCGGTCGCGCAGGCGCCGGCCGGCGAGCCGTACCCGATCGCGGCGGTCGCGCAGGTGCCGGACATGACACCGGTGCCGACCCCAGCGCGCACCTTGGCTCCGGCCATCGACCCAGTCCCGATTCCGCCGAAGTAGCGGTCACCGGTTATCCGCTTTGGCGCGTCGACGCGATGCGTGCGTTTGGCGCACGCATCGCGTCGACTAACGGTCAGGGAGTGGTGTTGTCGCCGGTGGCGGGTGGGGCTGGCAGGGTCACGAACTGGTAGCCCTTGGACTTGAGCACCGGCAGCACGGCCTTCAGCGCGTCGTACGTCTGCGAGCGGTCGCCGCCGCCGTCGTGGCAGAGAATGATGTCGCCCGGCTTGGCCTTCAGCATCCGGAGCCGGATCAGCTCGGTGCCGGGCCTGGACCAGTCCTTCGGGTCGATTTCCCAGTCGATCGCGGCCATGCCGTTGGCGGCCGCCTGCTTGAAGACCTCGGCGGACCAGGCACCACCCGGCGACCGGAACAGATGCGGGGTGAAACCGGTGGCATCCACGATCGACGCCTGCGCGTCGTTGATCTCCTTGTGGATGGTCGCCGCGTTCAGCTTCGGCAGCGAAAGCGGGTGCGAGTACGTGTGGTTAGCCAGGTGATGACCCTCGCTCACGACACTCTTGGCGAGCGCCTTGTGACCCTTGTCCTGCACCCCGATGTGACAGAAGGTCGCCTTGATGTCGAGCTTCTCCAGCAGTGCGAGGACTTTCGGCGTCCAGGCCGGGGTCGGACCGTCGTCGATCGTCAGCGCGATCGCGTTCGACGGGAAGGGCTGCGCGCCGGGCACGAACTCGACGTATTCGTGCAGCGTGTGAATGGCCTTTTTCTGCTGCTTGAGCGCGCTGGCCGCGGCCGGGGTGGGCGACGGGCTCGCCGATGGTGACGGCGACGGGGGTGCCGCGGTCGGTCCGGCCGGAGCGCCCGTACTCCCGCTCGCGGTCGGCTTGTCGGGCCCGCAGGCGGCGAGCCCGAGAGTGACCGCACCGGCCGCTCCCAATCGCATTATGTCCCGACGAGAAAGCTTATGTCCGTTATCTCCGTACGATCCTTTTGAAGCCACGGTGACTGACACTACCGCTGCTTCCACAGCTCTTTCACAGCACGCCACAGAGGCAAATTTCATAGCATTGACAGGCAACCAAACGACCAGGATACGTTGATCAGCGTGCTGTTAACGTCCCTTTACCGCGACCACACCCTCGACCGGCCGGAAGCGGTCCGGGTCGGCGACGACCCGTTGTCAGCCGGTGACCTGGTGGCCGCGGCGGCCGCGGTCGCGGACCGGATCGCCGGCGCGGCCGCGATCGCGGTGGACGCCACCGCCAGCCTGCACACCGTCGTCGCGGTGGTCGGCGCGCTTGCCGCCGGCGTGCCGGTGGTGCCGGTGCCGCCGGATTCCGGCCACGCCGAGCGCGCGCACATCCTGCGGGACTCCGGCGCGACCGCCGTGCTGGCGGCTCCGGGGCGTACGAGCACAGACCACACTGGGGACGACGCCATCGCGGCCATCCCGATCGACCTCGCGGCCCGCTCGGCCAGCGGTTTTCCGGCACCGGCGCAGGACGACACCGCTTTGATCCTTTACACCAGCGGCACCACGGGCGTGCCGAAAGGTGTGCTCATCCCCTATCGCGCGCTCGCGGCCGGGCTGGATGCGCTGGCCGACGCGTGGGCGTGGACGCCGGACGACGTGCTCGTCCACGGCCTGCCGCTCTTCCACGTGCACGGCTTGGTGCTCGGGGTGCTCGGCGCGCTGCGGGTCGGCAGCCGGCTGGTGCATACCGTACGACCGAAGCCGCAGGCTTATGCGGCGGCCGGCGGCAGCCTTTACTTCGGCGTACCAACGGTCTGGTCCCGGGTGTGCGCGGACGAGCCGTCGGCTCGGGCGCTGTCCGGCGCCCGGCTGCTGGTGTCCGGCAGCGCACCACTGCCGGTGCCGGTCTTCGAACGCCTCACCGCGCTGGCCGGCCAGCCGCCGGTGGAACGGTACGGGATGACCGAAACACTGATCACGGTCAGCACTCGCGCCGACGGCGAGCGGCGGCCCGGGTATGTCGGGCTGCCGGTGCACGGCGTCCAGACCCGCCTGGTCGACGACACCGGCGCGCCGCTGGCCGCCGACGGCGAGACTGTCGGTGGGCTGCAGGTGCGCGGCACCCAACTGTTCGCCGGCTATCTCGGCCGGCCGGACGCAACCGCCGAGTCGTACGCGGCCGACGACTGGTTCCGGACCGGTGACGTGGCCACCGTCGGACCGGACGGGTGGCACCGCATCGTCGGCCGGGCGTCCACCGACCTGATCAAGACTGGCGGCTACCGGGTCGGCGCCGGCGAGGTGGAGAACGCGTTGCTGGCCCATCCGGCGGTCGCCGAGGCCGCGGTGATCGGCGCGCCACATGACGATCTGGGCGAGGAAATCGTCGCGTACGTGGTGACCCGCGAACCTGTCACCGAAAAGGTGTTGATTGATTTCGTCGCCGGCCACCTGTCCGTACACAAGCGGCCACGGCGGGTGCACCTGCTGAATTCGTTGCCCCGCAACGCAATGGGCAAGGTGCAGAAGAAGTTGCTCTAGTAGTCTGTCTGCGGTGTCGACTTGTTCGGACTGGTGAATGCGGCCTTAACCGGTCATGTTGTTCGACCGACCAAGGAATCGTCCAGACAGGCCGCCAAAATCCGCCGGCAACGGTAAATGGCCTGCTCGCGTGCGGTGGTCCGATCGTACGACCGGACCGCCGGCACTTTGGGGCCTACCGTGCGGTAAAAGTAGTTTGAGGTAAAACCCTGCCGACCGCGCAATGGTCGGCTAACGTGATCGACTTGACCACGGCATCCGGAGGATGTGGCGGCCAAGCGGGGGCAATCGTGTCCAAGGCGACCGGGACGAAGAACCGGTCAACGGCGGCAAAGGAGCCACCATGCGCAGGACCCTGCGCGACCTTCTCGTGATTGAGCGAATTCTCCGGGACCGGGACAGCGTCTGGCGACAGATTCACGAAGAGCGTGATCTGCGGCTGTTAATCGGCCAACTGCTGGCGAGTACGGTGATCGCGCTGGCTTGCTATGGCGGCGTCCTGGGCGCCTCCAGCTCAATGGCTCAGGCGGTCTCGTCGGCACTGAAGCTGCCGGTGCTGTTCCTGGTGACCCTCGCCATCTGCCTGCCCACGCTTTACCTCTTCAACCTCGTTTTCGGCGCCCGGCTTTCGCTTCTCCAGACGCTGTCCTTGGTGCTGCTCGCCATCACCGTCACTTCGGTGCTGTCGCTGACATTCGCGCCGGTCAGCCTGTTCTTCCTGGTGACCGCGCCACAGTACGCTTTCTTCAAGCTGCTCAACGTGTGCGTGCTGACGCTGACGGCGCTGGTCGGCCTGCGTTTTCTGGTCGCCGGCATGACTGCCCTGAACCGGTTGAGCCGGCCGCCATCGGTGACCCCACCGGCGCCGCCGCAACTCCCGCAGGTGCCGATGCCGGCGCTGTCCGTACGGGCGATGGTGGGCGTCGACGACGAGGCGTGGATCGCGGTGCCGGCGCCAGCCCAGGAGCCTTGGCCGCCGCGCCTGGCCGATACCGGCGTCGACCGCGTCCAGCCGCACCAGCCGCCGGCGAGCCGCCCGATGTCCGTACGAACACAGGAAAAACTGGCCAGCCCAGCGCTGCTTTATTTGTGGATCCTGCTTTTCGGCTTTGTCGGCACCCAGCTGGGCTGGGCTCTGCGGCCGTTTTTCGGCAGCCCGGAGCTACCTTTCCAGCTCCTGCGCGCGGTCGGCGGCACCTTCTACGCCGACATCGTCCAGACCATCAGGCAGCTGTTCTGATCGCGCCCTCTTACACTGCGGATAAACGTGGAAGGGGCATGTCGTTGCGTACGACCGTGTTGGGAACCGGAATCATGGGCGCCGCGATGGCCAGGAACCTGGCCAAGGCCGGCCTGGACCTGACGGTCTGGAACCGCAGCCGGGACAAGGCCGAGCCGCTGGCCGCGGTCGGCGCCACCGTCGCGGACTCGCCGGTGGCGGCCGTCAACGGTGCCGACGTGGTCATCACGATGCTGTTCGACGGTGACACGGTCGACGCCGTGATGGACAACGCCCTGCCAGCGATGGCCGAGGACGCGTTGTGGCTGCAGATGACGACTGTCGGAGTCGACGGCATCGGGAGGCTCGCGAGCAAGGCCGCGAGCCGGGGCGTCGGTTTCGTCGACGCGCCGGTGATGGGCACTCGGCAGCCCGCCGAGAGCGGCCAACTGACCGTCCTCGCGGCCGGCGCCGACGACCTCGTCACCCGCGCGCAGCCGGTGTTCGACGCGGTCGCCAGCAAGGTGGTTCGGCTCGGCGACGAACCCGGTGCGGCCAGCCGCTTCAAGCTCGTGATGAACGCCTGGGTGCTCTCCCTGACCACCGCCGCTGGACAGTCGATCGCATTGGCGCAGGCCCTCGGCATCGACCCGCGGCGGTTCCTGGACGCGATCAAGGGCGGCCCGCTGGACAGCGGCTACGCGCAGCTCAAGGGCGCCATGATGATCGCCGGTGACTTTCCCGCGTCCTTCGCCCTCGATGGCGGCGCGAAGGACGCCGGTCTGGTCGCGGCCGCCCTCGAAGGTGCCGGCCGCAGTCCTGCGTTCGCCCAGGCCATCAAGGACCTGATGGACCGCGCGGGCGACCCGAGCGACGACATGGCCGCCGTCGTCCGGGGCTTCTGACTCCTCGCGACTGAGCACCCTACGAACCGGACGTTTTTCGACCGCGAATACGTCGAGTTCGCGGGGGGATCAGCCAGCGGAGGGAGACGCCGATGACGGCCAGCAGGGCGGCGACAAGTACGACACCGCCGGCGGCCCAGGCCGCGTAGACGGCGAAGGACGCGAGGTCGGTACCCAGCCCAGCCACCGAGGTGACGGTGGCGCGGGCGGCGCCGTCGATCCGGTCCTGCAGCCGGGCGTCCACCACCACCAAGGCCAGCCGGTAGAGCCCATAAGAGCCGGCCACCGCGACCAGACCCAGCGGCTGGCGCGACAGCCCGGCAGCGGCCAGCCCGACGGCCGCCGCCGCGACCAGCGCGGCCACCGCGCCGGTACGCAGCCGGCCGCTCGAACCACCCAGGAACGCGCCGGCGGCGCCGGCCAGCGGGATGCCCAGCACCGCCACCGGGACCAGGCCGGTCGGTACGCCCCAGTCGCGGGCCAGCAGCGGGAAGTATTCCTCCACCGCGTCGATGCTGGTCAGCAGCGCGACAGCGAGGACCGCGGCACGTACGCCCGGATGCGCGGTGGCCTCGACGAGACCGGCGCGCAAGGTCGCCACGTACGACCCAGTCACGGACGGCTTGACGGTGGCCGGCTCAGGCTCGTCGGCTGCTGTTCGAGGGGCTTCGGGAAGCCGGGATGCCACCACCGAAGTGCCGAGGCAGCAGCCGACGCTGACCCACCCCACCAGCGGGAAGCCGCCCCACGCGTAGAGCGCCGTGGTCGCGAGCGCGGCCGGCAGCTGCGCGATCAACCCGACGGCCCGTACCCAGCCAAGTACGCGCGCGAACAGCGCTTCGGCGTCGACCGTGGCGAGCCCGTCGTAGAGCAGCGCCTCGAAAGTCCCGGAAACCAGTGAGCCGGCCAGGCCCCACAGCACGAAACCGGCCGCGAACGCTGGAAAAGAAGGAAAAGCAACCCACAGGGCGTAGCCGGCGGCCTGCAGCATCCCGGCCACGACCAGCGCGCCGCGGCGGGAGAACCGGTCCGCGAGCGCGCCGGTCGGCACCTCGGCGAGGATGCCGACCGCCGACCACATCCCGAAAAGCACGGAGATCTGCGCGTCGGACAGGCCGTGGGCGGCGAAAAGCAACGCATAGAGCGCGTACAAGGGCACGACGTCGCCCAGAAACGCCCACCCGATCGCCATCCTGATCAGGGGTTTCGCGGCTACCGGAAACCGAGGTCAACCAAAGGTCATGCCGCGCACCTTAGCCACCCATGGCCAGTGCGTCGATCGCCTTTCACCGCAGGCGGTTCTGAGCTTTTTCTTGGCGCGCGCGGCGAACCACCACCACGACAGCCAGCGCCAACGCCAGGCCAGCGGCTGCCGGGGCGACCGCGAAGGCGCCGACGCTGCCGTACGTGTCAGCGAGCCGGCCGGCCACCGCACGGCCGACCGCGGAGCCGAGCGGGCCGCCAGCGCACAGGATGGTCATGGCGACCGCGGCCCGGCTCGGCGGCGCGATGTGGTCGGTCAGGGCGTAGAGGCTGATCATGTACGGCGCGACCGTCACGCCGGCGACGGCGATCGCGATCGGCACCGGTACGCCAGCAGCCAACGTGGTCATCCCGGCCAGCAGGGTGGCGGCGAACACGACGTACCGCCGCCACCAGCCGAAAGTCGCCGGCAGCCACCCGCAGGCCACCCCGGCGAGCGCGCTGCCGATGCCCAGTTCGGCATAGAGCAGGCCGGCGGCGCTGGTCGCGTACGCGGTGACGCCGGTCTGGATGGCACCGAGAATCGCCCCCATCGCGGCCATCGCGAGGAACAGGGCGATCATCGGCCACCGCGGTAGAGCCGGTCTCGGACCGGTCGGCGCTTGCCGGTTTGGCTCACGGGTGGCGAAGAACAGCGCGAAGGGCAGCGACGCGACGACCAGCATCGCGGCCATCACCACCGCCGGTACGGCCGGGCCGAGCGGCGCCAGCAGGCCGACCGCGGCAGGCCCGGCGACGAAGGCGATCTCGTCGGCGGCCGCCTCGTACGACAGCGCGGCCTGCATCAGCGGGTCGCTCCCCAGCAACCGCCGCCACTGCACCCGTACGAGCGGCCCGACCTGCGGTTGCAACAGACCGGCTAAGGTCGCGGCCAGCAGCATCGCTGGCCGGTCCATCCCAGCAGCGACCACCAGTCCCACCAGGGCAAACGCGTTCCCCACCGCGGTGACGACACCGACCAGCCGGTGGCCGAACCGGTCGGCGAGCGCGCCCACGGCGGGCCCCGCGACCGCGATCGCGATGCTCTGGGCGGCGCTGGCCAGCCCAGCGAACGTGTAGCTGCCGGTCGCGTCGACCAACAGGACAAGGGTGGCCAGCGGGGCCATCGCGTACGGCAGCCGGCCGAGGAAGCCAAGGGCGAAGAAGCCCGGGCTGACCGTACGCGCGAGGGCACGGTAAGACATCGCGTCTCCATCGAGTCACGTCGAGGAGACGCACCTGCCCAGCCACCCAGCGCGTCGTTAGCCCGATTCTGCGTACCAGCCTAACCGTGATCGCTCAGAGCGAACAAGGTCGAGGGAACACCAACGGCATCACAACAGTTGCGTCAGTACGACTCAGTTTTCTGGGGCGTCCGAGATGCACATACGAGAGGCGTGACACATGAGTCAGACAGTGATCGTGCCGGTCCTGCCGTTGGATGACGAGGTAGTGCTGCCGCAGATGGTGGTGCCCCTCGACCTCGCGGACGCCGACACGCGCACGGCCATCGAGGCAGCCCAGGTCGGGACCAGGGAAAACGGTGTCCGTACGCCAGGGATCCGGTCGAACACCGACAGCGGCGCGCAGGTGCTGCTGGTCCCCCGGCTCGACGGGGACTACGGCGCGATCGGCGCGCTGGGCACCATCGAACAGATCGGGCGGCTGCCCGGCGGCGGCAAGGCGGCGGTCATTCGTACGACCGCACGCGCGCGTATTGGCGCTGGTACGACCGGTCCGGGCGCCGCTTTGTGGGTGCAGGCGGAGGTCGTCGAAGAGACCGGAGCTGACGAGGTCAGCAAGGACACGATCCGCGACTACAAGGCGGTCATCGCCTCGATCCTGCAGCAGCGGCAGGCGTGGCAGATGGTCGACTCGGTCCAGAAGATGGACGACCCGTCGGCCCTGTCGGATCTGTCCGGTTACGCGTCATACCTGGACAACGACCAGAAGAAGCAGCTGCTGGAGACCACTGACGTGGCCGAGCGGCTGCAGACCGCGCTGGGCTGGGCGCGTGAGCACCTTGCCGAGCTCGATGTGAACGAGACCATCCGCAAGGACGTCCAGGAAGGCATGGACAAGCAGCAGCGGGAGTTCCTGCTGCGCCAGCAGCTGGCGGCGATCCGCAAGGAGTTGGGCGAGCTGTCCGGCAAGCCCGCGACCGAGGAGCAGGACTACCGCGCCAAGGTCGAAGAGGCCGACCTGCCCGAGAAGGTCAAGGAGGCCGCGCTCGCCGAGGTCGACAAGCTGGAGCGTACGTCCGAGCAGTCCCCCGAGGTCGGCTGGATCCGGACCTGGCTGGACACCGTGCTGGAGCTGCCATGGAACACCCGTACCGAGGACAGCTACGACATCCCCGGCGCACGGGCGGTGCTCGACGCCGACCACGCGGGCCTGGAT
Source organism: Fodinicola feengrottensis (assembly GCF_039530045.1). Lineage (NCBI taxonomy): Bacteria > Bacillati > Actinomycetota > Actinomycetes > Mycobacteriales > Fodinicola > Fodinicola feengrottensis. Next base: position 174,558 of record NZ_BAAANY010000019.1, read on the forward strand.
GACGTGAAGGACCGGATCATCGAGCACCTGGCCGTACGAGCCCGCCGGGCCGAAAAGGGCCTCGGGGTGGTCGGCGGCCGCCGATCCGGCGCGGTGTTGGCGCTGGTCGGACCGCCCGGTGTCGGCAAGACCTCGCTGGGTGAGTCGGTGGCCCGCGCGATGGGCCGCAACTTCGTCCGGGTCGCCCTCGGCGGCATCCGCGACGAGGCGGAGATCCGTGGCCACCGGCGCACGTACGTCGGCGCGTTGCCCGGCCGGATCGTACGAGCGATCAAGGAATCCGGTTCGATGAACCCGGTCGTGCTGCTGGACGAGGTCGACAAGGTCGGCTCGGACTACCGCGGCGACCCGACGGCGGCCCTGCTGGAGGTGCTGGACCCGGCGCAGAACCACACGTTCCGGGACCACTACCTGGAGATCGAGCTGGACCTGTCCGACGTGATGTTCCTGGCCACCGCCAACGTGCTCGACTCCATCCCGGCGCCGCTGCTGGACCGGATGGAGCTGGTCAGCCTGGACGGCTACACCGAGGCCGAGAAGGTCACCATCGGCCGCGACCACCTGCTGCCCCGGCAGCTGGACCGGGCCGGCCTGACCGCGCAGGACGTGACCATCACGGACGAGGCGATGGGCAAGCTGGCGGCCGAGTACACCCGTGAGGCGGGCGTACGAAACCTCGAGCGGGCCATCGGCCGGGTGCTGCGCAAGGTGACCACGAAACTGGCTACCGAAGAGCTGCAGACGCCGGTCAAGGTGGGCGTCGACGACCTGCGCGACTTCGTCGGCCGGCCGCGGCACACGCCGGAGTCGGCGGAGCGTACGTCCCTGCCGGGCGTGGCCACCGGGCTCGCGGTGACCGGTGCGGGCGGTGACGTGCTGTTCATCGAGGCGTCGCTGGCCGATCCGGAGACCGGGTCCGAAGGTGTGATCCTGACCGGTCAGCTGGGTGACGTGATGAAGGAGTCGGCGCAGATCGCGCTGTCTTACCTGCGCTCGCATGGCGCCGAGCTGGAGCTGCCGGTCGGCGACCTGGCCCACCGGGGCGTGCACCTGCACGTACCAGCGGGCGCGGTGCCCAAGGACGGTCCGTCAGCGGGTGTCACCATGACGACCGCGTTGGCGTCGCTGCTGTCCGGTCGGCCGGTACGGTCCGATGTCGCGATGACCGGTGAGGTGTCCCTGACCGGCCGGGTGCTGCCGATTGGTGGCGTCAAACAGAAGTTGCTGGCCGCGCACCGGGCGGGCATCACCACCGTACTGATCCCGGCTCGCAACGAGCCCGATCTCGATGACGTGCCTGAGGAGGTCCGTTCCGACCTGACTGTCATTCCGGTCAGCGACGTACGGGAAGTTCTGTTGACGGCGCTTACTCCCGCTGAATCCAACGCCAAATTTCTCGTCGCATAACTGACAAAGAGAAAGAGCCGGTGCCCCGTGGGCGCCGGCTCTTTCTCTTTGTTTTTTTATGCCGAGCGAATGAGAGAGACAGTCCGCGGTTCGGATTCCTTCCGCGGCCGGGGCTTGCGTACCCGCGTACGCGGCTGACTGGTGTCCGGCTGGGGCGCCGGTGCCGGCTCGGGCAGCACCGTGGCCACGCCCTCGGTGAGGAGGGCTTTTTTCGTGATGGACACCACAACCGCAGGCGCGTCGTCGAGTTTTTCTTCGACGGCCTGGTGTTTTCCTTCTGAATTTTCGTGACTTTCGATGCGGTCAACGACTTCCGCTCGGCGTGGCAATGGATCCCACCCGAATGCCTCGACGACGGCGTCGAAAAGCGGCGCCGTCTCCGGCGGCCGTTGGGACAGCACTTCCACCACTTCGTAAATCATGCGAACCTGCGCTGCGAATACATGTGAAACCTCCGATGCGGCGGTCGGCGACCACCTTTGTTGCTGGCACCGACCGCTGCAAGCTTCGCCATTTCGGCGCCGCTCACACATCCCCGTTCTGTGCCATCAGTTACATCCAGCATCGACACTACCGATGGCGATTAACAGATCCTTAAAGTGCGTGGAGTTATCGTACGAACACGCCTTTGGGACCCGCACCGGCAGTAGCCAGCTGGTCACGGATTTGGCCACCCAGCTCGATGAGCCGGTTTGTTTTCGCCTCGCCGAGCGCCTCCCACGGCGCCATGGCGGCACGATCGGTGGCTGCCTCCAGCTCCGAGCGTAGCTTGAGGCCGGCCTCGGTGATGGTGTTTTCGGCGTCGATCAGCCCGCGCTCCACCAGCCCCTTCGCCGCGGTGTCCCATTCCTGGTCGGTCCAACCACGGCTGGGCTGGGCGAATTCGCGGGTGAACGAGCGGCCGGTGGCAATGTGCAACAGCAGCGCGTCCAGCCCCGGGATGCCGGCCTGAACCAGCGCCGCGATGTGCCCGCCGCCGCGGTATTCACGCAGCAGTGAAGCCGCGTGCCACACTGCGAGATATGGCTTTTCTGGCCATTCAAGATCGGCGTAAGCGGCGTAAAGCGGGCGGCCTTCCGGCGTACAGGCCGCGGTTGCCTCGCGCGCCAACTCATTTAGCTCGACGACCTCGGGACTCTCACAGCCGGCCTCCCCCAGCAGCCGGACGAGGGCCGCGTCGACCGCGGCGAGCCTGGCCGCGACCACGTCCGCTGGCGACGCCAGCGTCCATGCCCGCGGGATGTTCTTGGCGATCGGTCCAGGGCTGAAGTTGTAGAACGTGGCGGTCACCACACCCGGCCCGACGGCGCCCATCGGCGCGGCCCGTCCGGCGTAATAGACCATCCGGCCAGGCCGGAGGCCAATCGCCGTCAGGTGCTCGGCGGTCTCCGGGGAGAAATAGCAGGTGATGTGAATGGGCTCCAGCACAGTGGCGGCGATGCGCGCGATACGGGTCTCCATCCGCGTACCGTATGACACGATCCGTGCGTCAGCAGCTCTCCCAGCGGACGGGTTACGCTGCCTTTCGTGCCGCCACCGCAGGAAATCGTGACGATCGCGGTCGCCGTCGACATCGAGACCCAGGCCCGAAAGTCCCGCTTTCTCTGCCTGCTCGCCCCGGTCGAAAGCGAAGCGGCGGCCCGCGAGGTGGTGGCCCAGCGGCGTCGCGCCCACCACGGCGCTGGACATCACTGCTCGGCCTTCATGCTCGGCCCCAGCGGCCAGCTCCAGCGGTCCAGCGACGACGGCGAGCCCGCCGGCACGGCCGGCATGCCGATGCTGGAGGTGCTCCGCGGCCGCGGCCTGACCGACGTGGTCGCGGTCGTCACCCGCTACTTCGGCGGTGTGCTGCTGGGCACTGGCGGCCTGATCCGCGCTTACGGCGGCGCGGTCTCGGCCGCCGCCGACACGGCCACGATCGTCCGCCGGCGACCGGTCCACACGGTCGTCGTCACCATCGACCATCAGCACGCCGGCCGGCTGGAAAACGAGTTGCGCGCGTCACCGTACACAGTGGACAGTGTCGACTATTCCGCGGTCGTACGACTGCGGATTTTGGTGTCTCCTAACGATCTTTCCACTTTCAGCGACTGGCTCGCCGAACACGCCGCCGCCGCTGCAATGGCGGTCGGCGATCTGTCCTTTGTGGACGTTCGTTAGCTCGGGAGGCGCGAGCCCAGCAGCGGCCCGCGTCTCCCGCTCCCCCCTCGCTCCCAGCGTGGCGATGATCCCGGATCGCCCCCAGCCGGCGCCAGGGTTTTCGGCTCAGCCCGAAATGGCACTGCCCTCTCGGCCAACCGGACCTCGCATTCTCGAGTGAGATGACCGCTTGGAGTGGTTCGATAGCTTTAACGGTCCGAGACCAACGGAGAGGTGGACCGGATGGGGCGTACGGGGGTTCGGTGCCCGGACGGGGTTCGCACCGCAGGGGGTGTCCCTTGTTGAGAATTCATTTCTCCGGGGACGATTTCGCCCGCCTGCGGCTGATCACCCGGCCGGATCCGCTGTGGGAGGTGGTGCTCAGCAGCCACCTGTTGCAGGCCCGGGAGACACCGATCTTCGATCCGTGGCGGCAACACGCCCGATGGGCGGCTCGGTCCACCAAGGTCCGGCAGGCGATCGAGGTCATTGGGACGGTCAACCCGCGATGCACCTATTTTCCGGACTTCCTGACGCCCACACCGGACGGGCAGGGCATCGAGGCCGGAGTGGACGCGGTGCTACACACTCCGGCCCAGCGGGTCCGGCGCGAACTGGAGACCCTCTCCGGGCTCCGTGACCTCTCGCCGTGGGCACGCTCGCTGGCCGATGGCGACCTGGCGGCGGTGGGCCTGCTGGGCGACTCGCTCATCACCTACCACCGTGCGCTCGTACAGCCCTTCACCAGCCGGATCCGGGCCCGCGTCGACGGCGACCGTACCGTCCGCGCCCGCGCTCTTATGAATGGCGGTGTCGATGCGCTGCTGGCCAGTCTGCGGCCGACCCTGCGCTGGCGTTCCCCGGTGTTGGAGGCGGATTTCCCGAGCGACCAGGACCTGCACCTGAACGGCCGCGGATTGGTGCTCGTCCCTTCCTTCTTCTGCTGGCGAACGCCAGTCACGATGGCTGACCCAGACCTGACGCCCGTGCTGGTCTATCCAGCGGTCGGCGACCCCACCTGCGGACCCGCCGCCGCGCAGCTGAGCAACCACGCCTTGGTGGCGCTGCTGGGCACCACCAGGGCCACGGTCCTTAACGCAGTCAGCGCCGGCGGCGGCGCCACCACGGGCGAACTCGCCCGTACGATCGGCGTCTCCGCGGCGACCGCCAGCGAGCACACCAAGGTGCTCCGAGAGGCCGGCCTGCTGACCAGCATCCGCAACGCGAACTCCGTCCTGCACGCTGTCACCCCACTGGGCTCAGCCCTCTTAGCCCCGCACCGCTGACTGGGTCTGCCCTAAAGGATCTTGTGTAAGACCAGGGGGTAGACCGGGCCGGCGCCGGATTCGCGCAGGAGTGCGGCGCAGACCGCCGTGGTCCAGCGGGAGCGGCACTCGTCGTCGAGCAGGAGAACCGGGCCGGCGGGCAGCGCAGTGGTCGCTGTCCAGCGGCGCAGCGCGGCGATGCCGGCGGCGCCCTGACTGGGGGCGTCGGACTGCCAGGGGGCGCTGCCGGCGTGCGGCTGCAGGGCCTCCACCAGCTGCATCCGGCCGAGCTGGGCAACTCGCTCGGCAAGGTCGGGCAGCAGCCGCGGCCGACGCCGGGACGGCACCCAAGTCACCCAGGTAGGCCGGCCCTGCGGCCAGCCCCAGCGGCTGAGCACCTTGACGATCCCGTCCAGGATCTCCTGCGACACCGGTTCGTCGGCGGCCAGCGCGGTGGTGATCGCGTCGCCCCATGCCGGGTCCTCCCCCAGCGCGAGCGCCCGGCCGACCTCGGGCCGGAGCTCGGTCGGGATCGCCCCACGCCGGGAAGCTCCGGACGGCCAGCGCTTGCGCGGCTCGATCCCGATCGTCTGCGACCGCAGGAAATCGGTGGCAGCCGACACTGTGGCCGGCCGTGGATCGGCGGCCGGCAGGGTGCCCGTACACACCGAGCAGCGGCCGCAGTCCGCCGCCTCCGGATCATCCAGCGACTCCCGCAGTGCCCGCATCAAGCACCGCTTCGCAGCCATGTAGTCGCGCATCACGGCCTGCTCGGCCCGCCGGGCGGCGGCAATCGCCTCATATCGCTCGCGGTCGTAGACCCACTCGTCGCCGGTGGCAATCCACCCGCCCTCCGCGCGATCGACGGCGCCGTCGACGTCCAGCACCTTCAACAGTGACTCCAGCCGGCCGCGGGCCAGCTCGGCCTGGCTTTCCAGCTCGGTGATGGTGACCGGGCGGTCCGCGCTCGCCAGCACGTCCAGGACGCGGCGGACCGTGCGCTCGGCCGGGAAGGCGGTGGAGTCGAAATACGCCCAGATGTTGGCGTCCGCCGCGGTCGGCAGCAACACCGCCCGCGCCTTGTCCAAGGCGCGGCCGGCGCGGCCGACCTGCTGGTAATAAGCGATAGGTGAACTGGGCGCGCCGAGGTGGATGACGAACGCGAGATCCGGTTTGTCCAGGCCCATTCCCAGGCTGGACGTGGCCACCAACGCCTTGAGATCGTTGGCGAGCAACGCTTTTTCCAGCGAACCGCGGACCTCTGGATCGGTGCGGCCGGAATATGCCTCGGCACGATGTCCTTGGGTGCCAAGGAAAGCGGCCAGCCGCTCGGTCTCGGCCACGGTCAGGGTGTAGACGATGCCGGATCCGGGTAGCTCATGCAGCGCGTCGGCGATCCAGGCGTATGCCGCGGGCACGTTAGGCATGTCGACCACGGAGAGGGCGAGGCTCTTCCGGTCCAATGGCCCGCGCAGGGTCAGCGTGTCGTCGCCGAGCTGGCTGGAAATGTCGTCGATCACCCGCGAGTTGGCGGTCGCGGTGGTCGCCAGCACCGGTGTCGCCGCCGGCAGCCCGGCCAGCACCTGCCGGATCCGCCGGTAGTCCGGCCGAAAGTCGTGCCCCCAGTCGGAAATGCAGTGCGCCTCGTCCACCACCAGCATGCCAAGGCGGGGTGCCAGATTCGGCAGCACCCGGGATCGGAACCCTGCCGAGTTCAGCCGCTCCGGCGAGATCAGCAGCACGTCGGCGCGGTCGGCGGCGATCTCCGCCTCGATCGAGGACCACTCGTCGAAGTTGGACGAATTCAGTGTCACCGCGTGAATGCCGGCGCGCTGGGCCGCGCCGACCTGGTCTCGCATCAAGGCCAGCAACGGCGAGACGACCAAGGTCGGTCCATAACCCTGCGCGCGACGCAACGCCGTCGCGATCCAGTAGACCGCCGACTTGCCCCACCCGGTCCGCTGCACCACCACGCAGCGACGATGGTCAGCGACCAGCGCCGAGATCGCCGCCGCCTGATCGTCCCGCAGCAACGCCTGCGGCCCGGCCAACGTCCCCAACTGGGCCTGCGCCCGTTCTCGCAGCTCAGCACTGATAGTCACACGCTCATCCTCTCAACCCAACCCGTCCACCCCCGATACTGGTCGCCACCCCCGACACTTTCCCCGCCCACCCCACGCGGACCCGTCATCTCCAACCACAACCGGCCAACTTCGACGGACCCAACCCGCTGACCTCACCCCTGCGCGGGACTGTCACCTTCACCATCAAGTTGGTCAACTTCGTACGGGACCCAAACCCAGCCGTCCCCACCCCACGCGGGACTGTCACCTTCACCATCAAGTTGGTCAACTTCGTACGGGACCCAACCCCGCCGTCCCCACCCCGCGCGGGACTGTCACCTCTAAACCAAAGTTGGTCAACTTTGTACGGGACCCAACCCCGTCCGGCGCCATCGGCCGCCAGGCCGACCCTCGTAGCCGTAGTCGACGGCGCCCGCGCCGAAGGCGCCAGAA
>NZ_BAAANY010000019.1:181938-239899 GCF_039530045.1 Fodinicola feengrottensis
AAAATCCCGCCCCCGCCACCGGTCTTTGGTGGCGGGGGCGGGATTTTCCGATGGCTGGTAGACGAGACGCCGCACCCCTCGCAGAAAACGCCCTTAACCAGGGCGCTCACCTCCGCACCAAACACCACTTCCAACCAAGGCCCTCACCCCCACCGCAAACACCATTTCCAACCAAGCCACTCACCTCCGCAGCAGCCACCCGCTTCAACCAGGCCCTCACCCGTCGAAACACAAACAGAACGGGTGGCCGGCCGGATCAAACAGCACTCGTACGTTTTCCTGTGGCTGGGACTCCGCCAGAGTGGCACCCAACGCCACCGCGTCAGCGACCGCCGAGTCCAGATCACCGACCTGAAAGTCGAAGTGCATCATCGGCCGTTGTTTCCCGTCGACGGGAGGCCATACGGGAGGGCGATAGCCGTCCGCCTGTTGGAAGACGAAAAACGGTCCTTGCGGGGAACCGGCGACGATGGCCGTCCCAGGTTCCTCGTGTCCAATCGGTAGACCGAGGAGTTCGGAGTAGAACTTCGCCAGACCGCTGGGATCGGGCGCCTCAATCGTCGTTCCCCACCACATGCCACCAGTTCGGGATTTCATTCCACCAGTCTGGCTTATGGCGTGGCTGTCGGACCAGTAACTCGGCGGCAGTCAGGACGTCATCGAACGACTCGCCACAGAAGGCCACTCGTACTGCGTGGTTGGTCTGCCCAGCGGATACCTAACCGAGGGGGTTCTCCTCAGCCCGGCCGCTGGCGGCGTAGCGGCGTAGTTCCGCGACGAACCGGTCGGCCGCGGCGCTGGCGCGGTTGGCCGGCAACAGCACCGAGATGATGCGGCCGCCGGGGTCGATGACGCCGCGACTGAGTCGGACGTTCGGGGTGGGGTTCTGGCTCAGCGTCAGGGCCGGGATGATCGCTGCGCCGAGTCCGTTGGCGACCAGGGCCAGCAGGGTGGCGGCCGAACCAGTGCCGATGTTGTGCGCGTTGAGCGTGACGCCGTGCCTCTCGCAGACGTCGACGAGCACCCGCCGGTAGAGGATGTCGTACGACGTCGTAACCCACGGCCTGGCCAGCAGTTCGGCCGCGTCGGTGAGCACTGGCCAGGACGCCGGCACGATCACCCGGTAGGGGTCCGGCATCAGGTCACGTTCGACCACGCCGGCGGGGCGTTCGGGGTCGCCGGGGCCGAGCCGTTCGCTGATCAACATGTCAAGGTCACCGGTGCCCAACCGGGCCAGTCCCTCGGCCTCGGTGAGCTCGTAGATGCACGGGTCCAGGGTCGGGTCGGTGACCGCCAGACGCATCGCCACGGGCGCCACGAGTTCGGTGATCGCCACCGAGAATCCGCCGATACGCAGCGGCCCAGACACGTCGGTACGAAATTCGTCCAGGTCGCGTTCGGCCGCACTGAGCGCGTCCGCGACCCGCTCGGCGCCGTCGGCCAGCCGATGCCCAGCCGCGGTGAGGCACAGCGGGCGGCCACCGCCCCGGCGGGAGCGGTCCACCAGGTCAAGGCCGACCTCGGCCTCCAGTTTCGCCAGGTGTTGGGAGATGCCCGACGGCGTCACATGCAGCAGCCCGGCGGCCGCCTGAACGCCGCCGGCTCGACGTACCGCCCGCAGAATCAACAGCCGCCCAGGATCGATCGTCATGCAGTCAAACTACAGCAGAATTCAGAATAAGTAACTTCCCTTGAATCCCCCTCGGGACGAGAATTGTCCTATGACCAAAGCGGAGCAGCACCTGCGATCCCCAGAAACCATGACCTCAGAAACGCTGATCCGGTACGCCGCCGACGCACTGACCGTCGTCGCGCGCCGCAACGGCGCTGCGGCCGGCACGGATGCGTACGCGACGATCGGGGCTCTGCGACAGGTCATCACCGCACTCGACAACGCGATGGGCAGCGTCGCCACCGCGCTCACCCAGCGCCCCCGTGCTGACCAGGCGATCGTGGAAGGTCCCTTCACTGGCGATATCGAAGCGGCAACCGGTACGGCCGAACAATGGCTGTCCCGAGCCCGCCTCACCCTGATGGTCGGCCCAGCACGTTCGATCGACAACGCCCACGTCGCCCTCGCCGGCCTCGCTCACGCCTCCCCGGTCACCACCTTCTAGCGGTGCGCTCCACACTTTTGCTGCCCGTGACGGATGTTGTCGTCCATGACACCACCCCGCGACCAGCACCGTCGACCGGCCCGAGCCCCCGAGACCAGGACATCGCCAAAGCCACCCATTGCCTCGTACCTCCGCCGCCCTACATGGTGAAGGTGTCCGGGTCGGGTCCGGTCCGCGTGTCGGTGTTCAACGACGAGAGCGCGTCCACGTCATCGTCGGCGAGTTCGAAGTCGAGGACGTCGAGGTTCTCCCGCATCCGGGACGGGGTGGCTGACTTGGGGATCACCACGTTGCCGAGCTGCAGATGCCAGCGGAGCACCACCTGAGCGGGCGTTTTGCCGTACTTCTGGGAAATTCCAGTGAGGAGCGGTACGCCGAGCACCGCACCCTGAGCGAGCGGGCTCCATGCTTCTGTCGCGATTCCGTGTTCACGGTGGAACTCGCGCAGCTCGGCCTGGATGAACTGGGGGTGCAGCTCGATCTGGTTGACCGCTGGCACGACGTCCGTCTCGTCGAACAGCCGGCGCAGGTGCACTGGCTGGAAGTTCGACACGCCGATCGCGCGGACGCGGCCGTCGGCATGGATTTTCTCGAACGCTTTCCAGGTGGCCACATACTCGTCGCGGTCCGGCCGCGGCCAATGGATCAGGTAGAGATCGACGAAATCCAGGCCAAGCTTGCCCATGCTGTCGTCAAAAGCACGCAGCGTCTGGTCGTAGCCCTGGTCACCGTTCGCGAGCTTGGTGGTGATGAAGAGTTCGCCCCTGGGCAGACCGGATCTCGCCACCGCGGCGCCGACCCCAGCCTCGTTCCGATAACCGGCGGCTGTATCGATACTGCGGTAGCCGGCCTCCAGTGCGCTGGTCACTGTCTTCTCGGTTTGCTCCGGCGGCACCTGGAAAACTCCGAAGCCGAGCTGCGGAATCGCCACACCGTTGTTGAGCTTCAGTCGAGGAATGCCGCTCATCAGATACCTGTGTCCTCTCCCGGACGAAACGCGCCCGGTATCGATACTCGCGGACCACGCCTGGCCCACATTCGCCGGGGTGCCCGCTTTCCACCAGGTCACGCGAGCCTCCGCCAACCTGCGCTACCGGCGGATTTGACACCGGATGATCTCCGATGGTTGGGTCCCTGCCGAGCCCGGATGACGCACTGATATCGTCCGATCACCACAAGGGAGCGACGATGCTCTCACTGGGCGACACGTCGCCCGCCGGAAAAGTGCACCACCGGCAAAGATGCCGTTTCCCATCGCTCCGATCCCTGTCTACGCCACCGCGAGGCTGGCAACGAGACAGGATCCACAGGGCGGCAGGAACTACTCACCGTTAGTAGGTGAGTACGCAGAGACGGGAGTCGATGCGATGGTAGGTACGGCACCGCGCATGACCGGCGAGCGGCGGAAGCAGGGCACCCTGTACCGCCTGGACCTGCCGGCCCACAGTCGCACCGCGCTTTACGGCGGCCTCTCCGAGCAGTACGTCAACGATCCGGCTTTCGCCGTCGACACGGTGTCCATCGGCACCGCGGACGGACTGGTCATCCGCGGCGTCAGCGGGCACGCCGCCGAATGGTGCGACGCGGCGACCGTCCTCACCGGCTTCGGCGTCGACCTGTCGGCGAGCAGCGCCGGCTGCGCCATCCTGCTCGTCCTCGACGGGCAGAGCTACGCCTTCACGTACGGGCCGCTCGGCCGCCGACTGCTGGACCAGTCGCAGATCGACCGCGGCTTCGGCCTCCGGTACGCCGCGGCCGCCGCCCCGCAGCCGGAGGTGGACGACACCATCCGGGCCGCGCTGCGCTCGCCGCGCCCGAGCATGGAAGCCTTCGAGAACGTCGTACCGCGACTGGAGCGCCACCTGCGGGAGGCCCGCGTGCCGGTCAACGGCACTCGCTCCGCCGGCACCACCGGGACCGACGGCCTGATCCTGGACATCGTCGCCAACCCGGTGACGCTGCTGGCCGACATCCGCGCGGTGGCCACCATGCTCGCGTACGGGCCGCAACACCCCGAGCTCGACTTCGTCACGCACGTACGCCCACTGGCCGCCGACTCGCCGCTGGCCGGCGCGCTGGACGAGCAACTGGCCGCCCTGCTGGCCGGCGAGCGCCCGGAGGCGCCGCTCAGCTGGCGCCATGACCTCTGCCTGGACAACCCCGCCGGCTACCTGGAGTCCGCTTCGTACGGGCTCACCGTCGGGACCGTCGAGAGCGGGGAACGGGACGACCTGCGGGTCGAGGACATCCACGCCGGGCTCCGCGACGTGCCGGCCGATCAACGCTGCGCGGCGCTGCGGGAGGGCACCATCCGGGTGACCAACGAGACCGGCATGCCCAAGCTGACCCTGACCGCGCCGGCTGACCACTGGATCGTCGCCGAGATCGCGCTGCCGGAGTTCCGCTACCTCTATTACCGGGGCGCGTGGCACCAGATCCACAACCAGTTCCTGACCGCGCTGGCCCGCGGTGAGGACAGCACGCTGACCACCATGATGCAGCTCGGCCTGCACCGACTGGTCTCCACCGCGGCCGACCGCCGGTCCCGGCACACCATCGTCCGCGCCTTCGCCGCGTAGGCCCCCGCTCCGTCACCGTCGGGGCCTGATTGTGACGTTGCGTCCGCTGGAATGTCTTGAGCGTAATTCCGGGTCGTACGGCATTGGTCGACCCGGAATTTGCGCTTCAACCGCCCCAGAGCGGGAGGCACGGTCTAGCGCTACCGAATTGTTTGAGCACGCACCGACTACATCGTCTCGTACCAGTGGCCGGTGACCGTGGCTGTTCCGGAGCAGTAAGCCTCGGACCACGAATAGGCTGGCGCCCAGTTCCCGTCCTCGACCGCGCCGTCAGTGCAGTCCACCTGAATACGAAAAACGGTGTTAGGAGCGGGCAAGTCCCAGCACTTGCCGGCCAAGGCGCTGCCGTGCGCGTCGTTGTATTCCCGACAGGGGAGGGATCCCTGGGGCGAGTACGTCGCCGCCTCGGCTGGTGACGCCGTTGCCGTGGCCAGAGCGAAAACGCTTCCGGCGACCAGGCATGCGGCCAAGATCTTGCGCATCCGGGACTCACTTTCCTTCGTATTCCTACCTTGCTAGGGCTAGGGCACGAGAACGATAGGTGGCGCAAACCGGGTCAGGATAGATGCAATTCGCCATAGTTCTCTCGGGACATTCGTCATCGATCGCGCCGTCGGGCGTCAGCGCGAAAGCTCGGCATCTTCGGCCGCAAACCAACAAATATCCGAACGCGTACGCCAACCTGAGCAGTTCGCCACGCGCGATCGCGACCGCAGCCCCAATGTGGCCAGCGACCCTACCGAGCCCCGCCGGTCACGCGTCTACCCCCTGAGGCCGGAGCTGGTCTAGCGACGCCGGTCACGTTCGCGGCCATCACCTGTTATGACAGGTCATACTGAACGCATGAAAGCGGCGGTTCAGGCGTTGCAGCGACAGTCGTCGGTGCCGCTCTACCGTCAGCTCAAAGAGCGGATCGTCGCCCGCATCCAGGCGGACAAGCTGCGGCCCCACGACCGGCTGCCATCCGAGCGGGAGCTGATCGAGACTTTCGGCGTCTCCAGGATCACCGTCCGGCAGGCGCTCACCGAGCTGATGCACGAGGGGCGGATCTACAGCGCTCCCGGCAAAGGCTTCTTCCTGTCCGAGACGTGGGCTCCGGTGGAGCTCAACGGGCTGCTCAGCTTCACCGAGCTGGCTCGCAAGCACCGACGTCAGCCGGGCACCACCACGCACCTGGTCAAGCTGTCCCCGTCCGGCGACGCGGTCGCCGAGGCGCTCCGGATCACCCCCGGCGAGCCGGTCGTACGGCTGCACCGGGTGCGGACCCTGGACGGCAGCCCAGTGCTGGTCGAAAACGCGTATCTCACGCTGGCGGTCGGCGCCGGCCTGCTGGATTCCGGCGTCGGCGACGGGTCGCTCTTCGCCACCCTCACCCAGCGGTTCGGCTTCCGGCCGGCCCGCAGTACGAGCCTGGTGACCGCCCGGCTCGCCGACGAAGCCGAGGCCGACATCCTCGGGCTGGCCGCGCCGGCCGCCGTACTGGTAGTCGAGCAGACCACCTTCGACGCGACCGGGCTGCCGATGTGCGTCACCTATTCCTCGCAGCACCCGCACCGATTCCCGCTCACGGTCACCGACACCGCGGACGGGCTGATCAAGGAGATCCGGTGAAAAGCCTCCGTATATTCGACACCCCCACCGAAGTGGCCGGCGCCGTCGCCGACCGGTTGGCCGAAGTGCTGGCCCAGCACCCGCGGCCGGTGATCACCTTCCCGACCGGCTCGACCATGCTGCCGGTCTACCGCGAGATCGTCGCCCGCAGCCAGACCGGGCAGCTGGACCTGCGCGGAGTGCAGGGCATCCAGCTGGACGAGTACGCCGGCGTCGACGACCACACCGAGGCCAGCTTTCGGGCGTGGTTGCACGAACACCTGCTCGCCCCGACCGGCATCACCGCCTTCCACACCTTGCCGGCACACGACCCGACACCTGCCGCCCTGGCGTCGTACGAACAGGTCATCGCCTCGTACGGTGGCGTCGACCTGGCCATCCTGGGCATCGGCGGTAACGGCCACATCGCCTTCAACGAGCCGGGCAGCCCGGCCGACAGCCGGACCCGCGTGGTCGAGCTGGACCGCCGAACCCGGCAGGCCAACGAGCGCTACTGGACCGACAGCGACGCGTTCGTCCCGACCCGCGCGGTCACCCAGGGCATCGGCACGATTCTGGAGGCGCGCGAGGTGCTGCTGATCGCCACCGGCGCGGAAAAGGCCGAGATTCTGCACGAGGCGCTGCATGGCCCGGTGTCCGAACACGTACCGGCCTCACTGATCCGCTCCCACCCGCACGCCGAAGTCCTCGCCGACGCCGCCGCCGGGCGGCAGCCGAGCGACTCCTCCGCCCGCGAGAGCGACCGCCTTTCCGCTTAAGCCCCCCAGGCGCCGCTTGCCGAGTGCTTACTCGTCACCGTATACTCGTGTACGAGCATTCGGGTACGAGGGAGACTGGCGATGGCGAAACGGCGCAGGGTGGGAAACCTGTTGGCGTTGGCGGTGCTGTCGACGCTCACCCAGCGGCCCATGCACCCGTACGAGATGGCGTCGATCCTGCGCGAGCGCGGCAAGGACCGGGACATGCCGATCAAGTGGGGCTCGCTCTACACAGTCGTACAAAACCTGGAAAAACACGGGCTGGTGGCGGCGACGGGCAGCGTACGGGAGGGCGGGCGGCCGGAGCGAACGGTGTACGCCATCACCGATGCCGGCAGCGACGAGCTCCGCGACTGGGTGCGGGAACTGGTGTCGAGTCCCGAGCGTGAGCACTTGCGGTTCGCCGCGGCACTGTCGGTGCTGGGCGCCCTCGGGCCGGACGAGACGATCGGGCTGCTCAAGCAGCGGCTCGACCTGTTGGACACCGAGCTCGCCGCCGATCGCGCTCAGTTGCTGCGCGAAGCCGCCGAGATTCCCCGACTTTTCCTGGTCGAGTCCGAATATGAGCTGGCGATCCGAGTGGCCGAGGCCGACTGGGTACGGGCGTTCCTGGCCGAGCTGACCACTGGCACCTTCCCGCACCTGGACGACTGGCGGGCCTTTCACCTGACCGGCGAGGCACCGCAGGAACTGATCGATCTCGCGGAGAGGGGCAGCACACCCGACTGACAAAGAAAAAACCTCGACGCCGGTGTTGCAGCACCAGCGCCGAGGTCCTCGACCTCGAACCGAAACCGCGTGAGCGGATCCCAGCCACGAGGTGGCACCGCAAGTCTAGCTGGGCTCCCTTTCCCGGGCAGGTTCACGAACCCACCCCAAGGGGAAACATGTCTGACGTAAGAACAGCAATCATCATCGGCGGCGGGATCGCCGGACCGGTGGCCGCGATGGCACTGCGGAAAGTGGGCATCCAGGCCCGAGTTTTCGAGGCGTACGACGAAACTGCGGACGGCGTCGGCGGCATGCTCGGCCTCGCGACCAACGGCTTGAACGCCTTCGACCTGGTCGGCGTGAAGGACGCGATCGTCGACGTGTCGATTCCGGTGTCGACGATGGTCATCCAGAGTTGGACCGGCAAGAAGCTCGCCGAATTCGGCGATCCGGCCGGCCCACCGTTTATCCAGACGGTGTGGCGCGCCGACCTCTACCGCGTGCTCTACGACGCGGCGACCAGCCATGGCATCGAGATTGAGCACAACAAACGGTTGGTACGGGCCGAAAACACCGAAACCGGGGTCACCGCCACCTTCGCCGACGGCACCCAGGCGTCCGCGGACATCCTGATCGGCGCCGACGGCCTCCGATCGACGGTCCGGTCGATCATCGACCCAGCGGCTCCCAGCCCGCGTTTCACTGGTCTCCTCGGCATCGCCGGCCGGCCCGCGATGGGCCCGAAACTGGCATCCACGAACGGCTCCATGAACATGAGCTACGGGAAGCGGGCTTTCTTCGCGTACGGCGTGGACCAGCAGGGCCAGGCGGGCTGGTTCGCCAACGTACCCAGTAAAAAGCCGCTGACGGTCGGGCAGGCACGAGCGATCGGTGGCGACGAGTGGTTGCGGATCCTGCGTGAGCTCTATGCGCAGGATCGGACGGCGGCGCCGGAAATCCTTCGGCATGTACGGCCGGCAGACCTGGTCATCGTCGGCGCGTTGGAGGACCTGCCGACCGTGCCGACCTGGAGCCGCGGCGCGATGGTGCTGGTCGGCGACTCCGCGCACGCCACGTCACCCAGCTCCGGGCAGGGCGCGTCGATCGCGGTCGAAAGCGCCATCCAGCTGGCCCGCTGCTTGCGTGACCTGCCGACCGCCGAAGCGGCTTTCGGTGCGTACGAACGACTTCGGCGGGCCCGGGTGGAGCGGATCATCGCCGGTGGCGCACGTACGAGCAGCGAGAAAGCCGCCGGTCCGGTGGCGCGGGTGTTCCGTGACCTGACCATGCCGACGGTGATGAAGCTGATGGCCAAGCCGGAGCGGATGGCTTGGCAGGTGGACTACCGGATCGACTTCGACGCCCCCGTCGACGAGTCCGCCATCCTCCCCACCCGGTAACTCTCGCCTGCACCTCACGCAGGCAGCGGGACGCGGCGGGAATCTCCGTTGCCTGCGGTCGTACGCTGGCGGGTATGAGCTCGCACGACCATCCCAATGTGCAGAAGATCGCGGCGGCGCTGGCTGAGGCCGGTGCGCCGGGGCAGATCAAGATCCTCCCGGAGGCCGTCCACACTGCCGCGCTGGCCGCGGCGGCGCTGGGCATTGAGGTGGGCCAGATCGCGAACTCGCTGGTTTTCGACGCCGACGGCCAACCGTTGCTAGTGCTCACGTCCGGCGCGCACCGGGTGGACACCGCGGCGGTGGCCGAGAAATTGGGCGTACAGAAGATCAAACGGGCCAGCGCCGACTTCGTCCGGCAGCACACCGGGCAGGTCATTGGCGGCGTCGCGCCGCTCGGACACCCGGCGCCGATTCGGACGTTGGTGGATGCGGATCTGCGGCAGTACGACCAGGTGTGGGCGGCCGCCGGCGTGCCGCAGTCGGTGTTCCCCACCACCTTTGACGAATTGGTCGCGCTCACCGGGGGCATGCCCGCACAGGTGGCGTCACCAAACACGTAAGGTGGGCGGGTGCGCGACCTGCCCGAACCCGATCCGGTGCCACCGCTGGTCACCGTGCACATCTGGCGGGTCCCGGCGCGATCGGTGCCGGCCGCCGCGGCCCGGATGGCGACCCATCGAGGGCCGGTACGGCGGACGAACGGGTTGCGGTTCGGGAAACTGCTGGGCACCACTCACGACCGGACCTTCTCGCTGCGTGACGTGGACGTACGACAGTATGGCCTGCTGGCGACCTGGCGCAGCGAGCGCGACGCGGCTGAATTCGAGGAATCCCAGGTGGTGCGGTCGTGGCGGCGGGTGGCGAGCGAACAATGGCGGCTGCGGCTCACACCGCTGTCGTCCCGCGGTCGCTGGTCCGGCCGAGCCCCTTTCGGCGTACCAAAACCAGCGCGTTGGAAGGGCAAGGTGGTGGCGCTGACCCGGTCCCGGTTGGTGCCGGCGAAGGTCCCGAAGTTCTGGCGGGCGATCCCACCGGTGGCCGCCGACATCGCCGGCCGGGACGGGCTGTTGGCCGCGCTCGGCGTCAGCGAGATCCCGGTCGGCGTCCAGGGCACGATTTCCGTGTGGCGAAACGCCGATGACCTGACGGCTTTCGCGTATCGTGGTGCGCCGCACCAGGCCGTGATGGCGCGTAAGGACCGCGAAGGCTGGTATGCGGAAGAATTGTTCGCGAGGTTCGGTGTGCTCGACTCGGTTGGTACGTTCCGTGGTGCGGATCCGGTGACATGAAAGCAAGCAGAGTGAACCCCGAAGAGATAAGCACGGAGCTGGTGCGTTGGGACCGCCGCGAGTTCCTTCGCCGGCTCGACGACGTGCTGCGCGTCTATGTCACCGCGATGGGCTACTCCCCCGGCCTGATCGGCAGTCGCCGAGGTTTCGTGGCCGGGCACGCCCAACGCGACGATTTCCGGGCGGTGGCGACGATCGAGCCGGCCACCGGGCGGTTGGTCGGCATCGGCTACGGCTATCACAGCGGCCCCGGCCAGTGGTGGCACGAGCAGGTCCGGGCCGGCCTGGACCGGCCGGCCGCGCGCTATTGGCTGTCGGACTGCTTCGAGCTCGTCGAGCTGCACGTCATGCCGTACGCGCAGGGTCACGGCCTCGGTGAGGCGCAACTGCGGGCGCTGCTGGACGGCGTGAAGGCGACTTCGGTGCTGTTGTCCACGCCGGAGGGCGACACCCGTGCGTGGCGGCTCTATCGCCGGCTCGGTTTCGTCGATGTGCTGCGGAACTACCTCTTTCCGGGTGACGCGCGGCCGTTCGGGGTGCTCGGGCGGCTACTCCCGTTCGATTCGCCGCCGCCGAGTGCCTCCGCGTAGAGCAGCCGTCTGGGCGCTGGCGGGAGCGACCGTGCTCGCGCAGATCTGCTATCCACTGACCAGCGGCACCGTACGAAATTTTCTTACCGTTGCTACGGTTCTGCTGTTCGCGGCCACGTCGATCACGCACGCGGCGGCGACCCGTGGAGTAAGTTTCGCGGCTGTTCTGGTCGCTGTCACCGCTGGCGGCGGCTTCGCGGTCGAGGCCATCGGCGTCGCGACCGGCTGGCCTTTCGGGTCGTACGTCTACGCCGGCACACTCGGGCCGCGACTGCTCGGCGTGCCGCTGGTCATCCCGTTCGCGTGGACGATGATGGCATGGCCGGCCTGGCTGGTCGCCGGCCGCCTGATCCGCTCTTCACGCTGGCTGCGGGCAGGCGTCGCTGGCTGGGCGCTGGCCAGCTGGGACGTGTTCCTGGACCCGCAAATGGTGGCCGCCGGCCACTGGCGATGGCTGCACCCTTCGCCGGCGCTGCCTGGCATTGCCTCGGTGCCGCTGACCAACTACGCCGGCTGGCTAGCCGTGGCCCTGGTTCTGATGACCCTGCTGTCCGCACAATCGGAATCCGATTGTCACAAGAACACCGTTCGGCACGCTCCGGACCGTGACAATCGGAATCCGATTGTGCAGCGGGAGGCAGGTGCGGTGCGAAACTGTCGTACCGAGGTGACATTGTTGCCCCCACCCAAAAGGGCGGGGGGTGGGTACGTGGGTTTGGACGTCACGTATAAAGACCCCACCCAACACACACCTAAGCGCGCGTTCAACCGCCCGGATACGCCGATGATGGCGCTCTATATATGGACGTACGCGTCGTCCGTCCTCGCACACGCGGTCTTCCTCGGGCTGCCGGCGTCGGCGCTGGCCGGAGCGGTCGCGATGGGCCTGGTCGCGGTGCCGCTGGCGGTCCACCTCGTACGAACGCACGGCCGGTGAGCGGCGGCTGGCGGTGGGCGGTGGCCGCCGGGACGACGGCCGCCATCGCGGCGACCGCGCACGCAATCGTCAACACCGCGCTCCTACGGCGGCCGGCGAAGAACCCGCCGCCGCTGCGGGAGAGAGTTTCGGTGCTCCTGCCGGTACGCGACGAGGAGCACCGAGTGGAGCCATGCCTGCGGTCGCTGCTGGCCCAGTCCTCGCCGGAAAACATCGAGATCGTCGTCCTCGACGACGGTTCCACGGACCGTACGGCCGAGATGGTCCGGGCCGCAACGGCCGGCGATCCACGCGTACGGCTCGTTACCGGTGATCCGCTTTCGACCGGCTGGCTGGGAAAACCGCACGCCTGCGCGCAGGCGGCGAGGCATGCCAGCGGCGAGATCCTGGTTTTCGTCGACGCCGATGTGGTGCTGATGCCGCACGCGATCGAGTCCACTGTGGACTTGATGCGCTCCACCGGCCTCGACCTCATTTCGCCTTATCCGCGACAGATAGCCCAAACCACGGCCGAACGGCTCATCCAGCCCCTGTTGCAGTGGTCCTGGCTCACGTTTTTGCCGTTACGGCTGGCCGAAACCTCCCCGCGTCCGTCTCTGTCCGCCGCCAACGGCCAACTGCTCGCGGTAAGAAGGAGCGCGTACGACAAGGCCGGCGGCCACCAGGCGGTCGCGATGGAGATCATCGAGGATGTGGCCCTGCTGCGGGCGGTCAAGCGGGCCGGCGGCCGCGGAGTGGTGGTGGACGGTACCAGCCTGGCCAGCTGCCGAATGTACACCGGCACCACCGAAATCGTTGACGGCTATGAAAAATCACTGCGGGCGGCCTTCGGATCGCCGGCCGGCGCGGTGGCGGTCACCGCCGCCCTCGCCGGCATGTACGTGCTGCCCGCGGTCGCCGCGCTGGCCGGCAACCCCGTTGGCCTGATCGGCTATCTCGCCGGCGTCGCCGGTCGGGTGGTCACCGCCCGCGCCACCGGCGGCCGAGTCTGGCCGGATACCCTCGCCCATCCGGCCTCGATCGCCGCACTGGTCGCGCTGACCGCGAATTCTTGGCGTAAGCGTGGAAAAACACAATGGAAAGGCCGGCTGGTGTGACCGGCGTGGTGGTCGTCGGCGCCGGGGTCGGCGGCCTCGCGGTGGCCGCCCGGCTGGCCGCCGGCGGGCATCACGTCACGGTCTGCGAGCGGGCCGCGGAGGTAGGTGGCAAGCTCGGGCTGATCCAAGTGTCCACATCGGACGGTGAATATCGGTTCGACACCGGGCCGAGCCTGCTCACTTTCCCGCAGGTGCTGGCAGATCTGTTCGACGAGACCGGCGAGCCAGTGACCTCCGCGCTGGGACTGCGCCGGCTGGACCCGATCGCCGACTACCGGTTCGCCGACGGGACGCGGCTCGCCATGCGTGCCGACCAGTACGCGAGAGACGCGGCCTTCGACGACACTTTCGGCGCCGGCTCGGCCCGACAGTGGAATGCCTTTCTCAGCCGTGCCGAGAACATCTGGGCGGCCAGCCGTGGACCTTTCCTGGAGTCCACTGTCGACGGTCCACTGGATCTCCTACGACAGACCAAGAATATCCGGGATGTGACCACCATCGCACCCTGGCGGTCACTGCGCTCGCTCGCCGCGCACTACCTGGATGACCCACGAATGCGGATGCTGGTCGACCGGTACGCGACCTACACCGGTTCGGATCCGCGCCGCGCTCCAGCCGCGCTGGCCGCCATCCCGTATATGGAAACAACCTACGGCGGTTGGTACGTCGAGGGTGGCTTGCGGAAAATCGCCGACGCGCTGGTCGACCGTTGTACGGCTCTGGGCGTCGAAATCCGAACGCAAGCGGACGTTCAGAAAATCACTGTCACTCCAGACGGAGTCACCGGCGTCCGGCTGACCGACGGTGAGGTCATCTCGGCTCGTACGGTCGTCGCGAACACCGACGCCGAGGTGCTCTATCGTGACCTGCTGCCGCTTCCGAGAGAGCTCCGGAAACTGCGAAGAGCGTCCCGGTCACTCTCCGGTTTCGTCCTGTTGCTGGGTTTGTCCGGCCGTACGCTCGGCCTCGGCCACCACACCGTGCTGTTTCCGGAAAACTACGACGCCGAGTTCGACGCGGTCTTCGGTCCCGCCGCGCGGCCAGTACCGGATCCGACGCTGTACATCAGCAATCCAGCCGACGACACCGTACGGCCGCCCGGCCAGGAGGCCTGGTTCGTGCTGGTGAACGCGCCAAGGCAGGGGCAGGTGAACTGGCGCGAACCAGGACTGGCGGACAGATATGCCGAGCGGTTGCTGGCAAAACTGGCCGACCGAGGTCTGGACGTACGCGATCGCCTACGGTTCGCGAAAACCATCACGCCGGCAGACCTGCAAGACCGTACCGGCGCGGTCGGTGGCGCCATCTACGGCACTTCGAGCAACGGGGCACGGGCCGCTTTTCTCCGGCCGGCCAACAAATCCGTGGTGCCCGGTCTTTTCCTGGTCGGTGGCTCCTCGCATCCGGGCGGCGGGTTGCCGCTGGTCCTGCTGTCCGCTCAGCTCACCGCCGGGCTTGTCGGGTCCGAAAAACATCGGTGACATCCCTGACAGGGAATGCGGACAGCTCTCACTCCCCCGAATGATCGACGTAAGCCCGACAGATCATGTGGAGCAGTTCAGGCGGTCACTACGCTCAAAAGCACCACAAATCCGAGCAGGAGAGCACCACATCACGATGAAACTGACGAAAACTGTGACCTTGGCAGCCGCTCTGGCGGCGGCCGTCGCGATGACTCCGGCGATCGCCTCGGCCGCGAGCCCCGCCATTGACTGGAAGTCGTGCGGTACCGACTCTGTCCAATGTGGACAGATAGCGGTGCCGGTCGACTGGGCGCACCCAGACAAGGTGACCACCATTGAAGTGGCCCGGCTGCCGGCCGCCAAGCCCAGCGAGCGGATCGGCACACTGTTCTTCAATCCTGGCGGGCCCGGCGAGGGCGAAGTTGGCTATCTGACCAGTGCGCAAGCACGGGAATACTACTTCCCGCGGACACTACGCGACCGGTTCGACATCGTCGCGGTCGAGCCGCGCGGCACCGGGCAGAACCCAGCGCTCAACTGCCCGATGCCAGTCGACCACACCGTTTCCAAGTTTCCCAGCAACCAGGCTGAATCCAGGGCACTAGTGGCCAGCAACGCGAAGCTTGGCGCGCAGTGCGTGAAAGCCGCCGGCCCGATCTCGTCCTTTTTGGACACCGCGAGTGTGGCGCGGGACATGGACCTGGCCAGGTCTGAGCTTGGGGAACAGAAAGTCAGCTTCCTCGGCGTCTCGTACGGCACGATGCTCGCTCAGAGCTACGCCGAGCTGTTCCCGGATCGCGTACGTGCGACGGTGTGGTCGACCGATCGCAGCCGTGGCAGCGGCTGGTGGAGACGGACGCGCTGGCGGTCCAGGACGGCGTCGGACGGTTGGCTCAGTGGTGCGACGCGACGGCGAGCCGCGCTTTGCACGGCAAGGATTTCCGGCAGTCCGTGAGCCAGTTGCTGGCCGAAGCGGACGCCGGCCGGATCAAAGATCAGGGCCGGCCCGTACGCGCCGAAGAAATCGCGAATGCGATCGACACGGGGCTCAACGACTCGTCGTTCTTCGGACCGGTCGCCACCGGGATCCAGCGGGCCCTGCAAACCGGTGCGATGGGTGACCTGACGCAACTGACCTCCGCGAAGAACGGGGACTATCCGCTCTATCGCGCGATCATCTGCCAGGACATTCCGGTGCCAGCAGTTGCCGCCAGCCAGTTTCCGGCCGAAGCGGCGAAAGTACGCGCACTGGCGCCGACTCTGCGCGGCTACTCGGAGTTCTGGGACATCGCGAGCGGCTGCGCCGGCTGGCCGACCCCGGCTCGCTGGACGCCGCATCAGTGGCGGGTGCCAGCTTCTTTCCCGCCGGTGCTGCTAACTTCCGGAGCGTACGATGTCGCTACCCCGAGGCCATGGGCCGAAAACGTCCATCGGGCGCTGCCCGGAAGCACCCTGGTGCGATGGGACGGCGACGGACACGCGGCCTGGCCAGCGCATAGCCCCAGCACGGTTGCCGCGGAGATCTCGTACCTCACCCGGTCCTAACAACAAAAACAGCGGCGCCGCTGTTTGTTCGTACGATCAGGCGGTGGCTTGCCGGCCGTCGCCGACAGATTCCATCGCGCGGCCACCTTCCTGCTCGACGTAGCCATACACCTCAGGGAGGATGTAACGGGCAGCGAGGAATCCAGCCAGCGAAATCAACGACACGATCAGGGTGGCCAGCGCGTTGCCGAGCGAACTCAGCATGATCGGGAACAGGAACAGGGTGATGAAAGCGGCCAGTTTCACGAACATGTAGCCAAACCCGGAGGCGGTTCCCTTGTAACGGGTGGGGGCGATCATCGACGTGACCGTCATGCCGTTGGACGCATCCCAGTAGTGGCCCCAAACCATCACGATGGCGGCGATCAGCAGCAGCCACGGCCAGTTGACCCACAGCGCGAAAGCGGCCACCAGCAGCGAAACAAAGGCCAGACCGAAGCCCCACTGGGCGATGCCGCGGTGGCCGATACGTGGGGTGATCAGCGGGCCGACGAGGCCGCTGACGATCGCGAGACTGTAGATCAGGGCGTTGATCAGGCTGTATCCAACGAAATGTGTGGTCGCGCTGGCGACCCCCACCACTCCGAGGATGCTGGGCAGGTAGAACCCGAACGCACCCCACTCGCCACCCTGGGCGGCGTTGGAAATCCAGCCGAAAATGCTGGCCCGGCGCCGGATGGGGTCCGCCCACATGTCCTTGAGGAAAGCGGTGGTGCTCGGTCGCTTGATGTGGAAATCCTCGTCCGGCAGCATTTCCAGCGAGTCACTGAACATCTTCTGCGACACCTGTTTGGCCTGCCGGAATTTGCCCCGTTGGATCAGCGAAAGCGCAGTGTCACTGATGGTGAGCCGGCCGAGCAACAGGGTCAGAGCGGGCAGCGCGCCCAGCGCCAGGCCGACCCGCCACAGCAGTTCGTGGTCGATGCCAGTCAGGTAAAGGCCCAACACCACCAGAATCGCGAGCACCTCGCCAATCGCGAACATCGCCTGCCAGCGGTTGCCCATCACCTCACGCTTGCCGCGCGGCATCGCCTCCATGATGTACGCGTAGCCGGAGGAAATGTCGCTGCCCAGCGGGAATCCCAGCAGGAAGCGAATAATGATCAGCTCCCACAGGTTTCCGGAGAAGCCCTGCGCCAACGCCAGCACGATGAACATGATCATCGTGACGATGAAGACCTTCTTACGGCCGAATTTGTCCGCGACCCAGCCGCCGATAAAGCAGCCCAACAGCGCACCGAGTTGGACTGCGCCGGAGGCGAGGCCCAACAACACCGGATCGCTGCCGAAGTCCTTCTTGATGAAGATCAGCAGGAACGCGATCGCGTACAGGTCCCACGCCTCGATGAGGATCGTGGAGATCATCAGCCAACCGGCCCGCCGGCCGCTGGCGGTGCCCTGCTGGTTCATGATGCGATGAGCCGCCTGGTCGGAGAGTGCTCGCAGTTCGGCTTCGGTGGTGACCATCTGGGCCTTCCGGGCGGGACGGTATTCCGTCTGATGAAATGTCCTACGACCGGGCTGAACGGCCGTTGGCCAACGTAGTGATGGCTCTGACATCCGTCAATATCGCTGGATGGCCGCCCCCACGGCTGAGAACAGCATTACCTTTCGGACAGATCGGAACGGGCGGCGCGCAGAATCTGGCCGAGTCCGGCCAACGACAGCAGCAACCAGAACGCCGTTCCGGTCCCGGCGATCACACCCGGCAATCCGTTGTGGACAGCCAGTTGTGCCGCGCCGGCGAAGAAGATCGCGAAAGCGATCACGATAATCCGGATCGGCCGCTCGAAAACGGTGACAACGCCCAAACCGGCCATGCCAACCGCGGCGGCCCTCGCTCGTACGTATTCCAGCAGATACCCGACGACTCCGGCGGCCACCGCCAGCGCCAGCGGGGCGCCCATCGCCACCAGGGCCAGCAGGAACAACAGTTCCCCCAGCCGATCGCTCAGACTGTCCAGCACGGCGCCGAACCGACTGGCCGTCCCGGACATGACGGCCACCGCGCCATCGACGCTGTCGGCGAGCCCGCAGCAGATCAGCACCGGCACGGCGGCCATCGCCCACCCCCCTCCAGCCCACCCGAGCAACGGCACGGCCGCGCTCAGAGCCAGCCCGAGACCGGTCACCACGTGCGGGTGCAGGCCTCGACGAGCGGGCCGGACGGCCAGTGCGTACGTGACGCGGAACCACCCGACCGGGAACACGCCGGTCGGCCGCCAGCCGCCGTGCAGCGCCGACCAACGGTCGAGATAGCCGTCGTGGTCTGGCAGCGGATCAGCCGGCGGTCGCGCCCGTACGACACCGAAAACGAGCAACGCGACCGTCACCGCAGCCAACCCGCCGGCCAGGAACATCAGGCCGGCTGGTCGACCCGCAGGCTCTGCCAGATCTCGCGGGTCGCGGTGGACCTGTTCATGGTGATGAAGTGGATGCCCGGGGCACCCTCGGCGAGCAGCCGCTCGCACAACGTGGTGGCCACCTCGACGCCGACCTGCCGGACGGCCTCCGGATCGTCGGCCACCGCCAGCAGCCGGTTCCCGAGGTCGGCGGGGAAGGCGGCGCCGGACAGCTGCGCCATCCGCTGGATCTGCTTCACATTCGTCACCGGCATGATCCCGGGGATGATCGGCGCGTCGCTGCCACCGGCCACCACCGCGTCCCGCATCCGCGTCCAGTCCTGCCAGTTGAAGAAGAACTGGGTGATCGCGTAGTCGGCGCCGGCCCGCAGTTTCGCCAGCAGGTATCGCACGTCTGTGTCATAGTCCGGCGATCGCGGGTGTTTCTCCGGGAAAGCGGCCACCCCGACGCAGAAATTGCCCACCTCGCACAGCATGCTGACCAGCTCGCTCGCATATCGCAGGCCCTGTGGGTGCGCGATCCACTCGCCCTGGGGATCGCCCGGCGGGTCACCGCGAAGGGCCAGGACGTTCCGTACGCCGGCCGCCGCGTAGTGGCCGATGATGTTGCGCAGCTCGGCGACGGTGTGGTTCACGCAGGTCAGGTGCCCCAGCGGCAGCAGGGTCGTCTCAGCGGCGATCCGCTCGGTGACCGCGACCGTCTTGTCCCTGGTGCCGCCGCCAGAGCCGTACGTGATGGAGACGAACGACGGGTGCAGCGACTCCAGTTCGCGGATCGCCTGCCACAGGTGCCGCTCCCCGTCCGGGGTCTTGGGCGGGAAGAACTCGAACGAGAACGTCGGAGTCTTGCCGGCCACCAGCTCGCCGATCGATGGACTGCTGTTGCCACCCTGCGCCATGCGCCAACCTTACCAAGGATGTGTCAATGGTGGGTCGACGCGGCGGGCCGGAAACTGACGGTTTAGCGTCTGGTCGAGAATCTCGCGGGGATTACAGGAGGCATTTGTGCCCAGCGCAGAGGCCGACGTGGCGGCGCCCGACCAGGTGCGGCTGCGGGAGCGGGTGACCAGCGCACTGCGGTCCTTTTTGACCGCTCGCGAGGGCGAGCTGGTCGAGATCGGCCCCGAGTTCCAGCCGTTCTCGGACGCCCTCACGTCTTTCCTTCTCAATGGGGGGAAACGGCTGCGACCAGCGTTCGCATACTGGGGGTGGCGGGGCGCCGGCGGCACCGACCAGGCGACAGATCTGGACGCGATCGCGGCCGCGGTGGCGTCGTTGGAGCTGGTCCAGGCATCCGCGCTCATCCACGACGATCTGATGGACGGCTCGGACACCCGGCGCGGCCAGCCGGCCATCCACCGCCGCTTCGAGCGGCTGCACCGAGAGTCCGGTTGGCAGGGTGCTTCAGACGGCTTCGGCGCCGGCTCGGCGATCTTGCTCGGCGACCTCAGTCTTGCCTGGGCTGACCAGATGTTGTTCGCTTCCGGGCTGCCGGCACACGCCCTGACCAGGGCGAAGCCGATCTACGACATGATGCGTACGGAACTGATGGCCGGCCAGTATCTGGACCTGCTCGGTCACGTCCGCGGCGAATTTTCGGTGGCATGGTCGCTGCGGGTGGCTCGGGAGAAGAGCGCGCGCTACACGATTGAGCGGCCGTTGCACCTCGGCGCGGCCCTCGCCGGCGGCGGCCCGGCGCTGGTCGAGAGCTATTCCGCGTACGGGCTGCCGCTGGGCGAGGCCTTCCAGCTCCGCGACGACGTGCTGGGCGTCTTCGGCGACCCGGCTGTCACCGGCAAGCCGGCCGGCGACGACCTGCGCGAAGGCAAACGCACGGTGCTGGTCGCCCTCACCATGGAGCGCGCCTCCGCCGCCCAGGCCGACACCGTCCGATCCCGGCTCGGCGACGCGGCCCTCGACGACAACGGCGTGGCCGTCCTGCGAGACATCATCACCGAAACCGGCGCCCTCGCCGAGACCGAGCGGATGATCGCGACTCGGACAGCCCAAGCCGTACGGGCGCTCGAGGCCGCTCACCTCCCCGCCGAAGCCGCGGCCGCCCTTCTCGAACTTTCCGCCGCGGCCACCGCCCGCACCGTCTAACTGACGTCGAGTTGGACGCTTTCGCCGACGAGGCGGACTGGGTAGGTCGGCACTGAGATCGAGTCGTCGTCGAGGCACTGCCCGGTGTCGAGGTCGAAACGTTGTTTGTGCATCGGCGAGGCGACGGTGTTGACCGAGTTGGCGGTGCCGCTGGTGCCCACGATGCCGCGGGACAGCACGTACGCGCCGGAGCACGGGTCGAGGTTGTCGAGCGCGCGCAGGGAACCGTTGGCGAGCCGGAAGACCGCGACCTGGACGCCGTCGACGAGGGCCGCGGCGCCGCGTTCGGGCAGCAGGTCGTGGTATTCGCAGACCTCGACCCAGTGTTCGAGTACCAGCTCGGTGGCGGCGGTCATCGTTCCTCCCCAGGGGAAAAGCGGGTCATCAGGAAACCACCTTCAGCCGCGGGCCGCCGATCAGCGGAGCCTCGCCGGGCTGCGGTGGGCGGATCTGGTCCCGTTCGGTGACGAAGGTGATGCTCGGGTCGGGCGTGCCGGGTGCGTTCACGAAAGAGGTAAAGCGGCGGAGTTTCTCCGGATCTTCAAGGACACTGCGCCATTCGTCGCGGTACGAGCCGACGTGCCGCTGCATCGCCGCGTCCAGTTCGGCGCAGATGCCCAACCGGTCGTCGACAATGACCTCACGGAGATAGCCCATTCCACCTTCCAACGATTCCAGCCACGGCGCTGTCCTTTGTAGACGGTCAGCAGTCCTAATGTAGAACATCAGAAATCGGTCGATAAAGGTGACCAGGGTGTCAGTGTCCAGGTCGGTCGCGAAGAGCTCCGCGTGTCGCGGGGTGAAGCCGCCGTTGCCGCCCAGATAGAGGTTCCAGCCGGTTTCGGTGGCGATAATGCCGAAATCCTTGCCGCGGGCCTCCGCGCATTCTCGCGCGCAGCCGCTCACCCCGGCCTTGAGCTTGTGCGGCGAACGCAGGCCGCGATAACGCAGCTCCAACATCACCGCGAGCGAGGTGGAGTCCTGTACGCCGAATCGGCACCAGGTTTGGCCGACGCACGATTTGACCGTACGAAGGGCTTTCCCGTACGCGTGACCGGATTCCATGCCGGCGTCGACCAGTCGCCGCCAGATCGCCGGCAGTTGCTCGACCCGGGCACCGAACAGGTCGATTCGCTGGCCACCGGTGATTTTGGTGTAGAGGTTGAAGTCCTTGGCGACCTGCGCGATCGCCAGCAGCTTGTCCGGGGTGACCTCGCCGCCGGGCAGTCGGGGCACCACCGAATAGGTGCCGTTGCGTTGCAGGTTCGCGAGGAAGTGGTCGTTGGTGTCCTGCAGGGCGGCCTGCTCGCCACTGTGAATATGACCGTTGCCCAGCGACGCGAGAATCGACGCCACCGCCGGCTTGCAGATGTCACAGCCACGGCCGTTGCCGTATTCCGCGATGAGCGCCGAAAAAGTGGTGATCTGGCGGACCCGTACGAGGGCGAAAAGCTCCGCCCGGCTGTACGCGAAGTGCTCGCACAACGCCGTACTCATCTCGACGCCGGCCTTACTCAACTCGGCGCCGAGGAGCTTTTTGAGCAACGGTACGCAACTGCCGCAACCGGTGCCGGCTTTCGTGCAAGCCTTGATCCCGCCCACGTCCACGATCGCCTGCTCGTGGATCGCCGCGCAGATGTCGCCCTTGGTCACGTTGTGGCAGCTGCACACCTGGGCCGCCGCCGACAGCTCCACCGAGCCAGCTTCGCCGTTCCCGGAAGGAAGAATCAGCAGCGCGGGCTCGGCTGGCAAGGCCTGGTCGCTGCCGGCGAGGGCACGCAGGGTCGGGTACGCCGACGCGTCCCCCACCAGAATGCCGCCCAGCAACCGCTTCGCGTCGTCGGTGACGACGAGTTTGCCGTAGCGGCCGGACACCGGATCGGAATAGACGAGCTCCAAAGCTCCTTCGACGGCACCAAAAGCGTCCCCGAAACTCGCCACATCGACGCCCAGCAATTTCAGTTTCGTCGAGGTGTCCGCACCGGGAAAAGTCGCCTCGCGGCCAACCAACTGAGCGGCCACCGTCTCGGCCATCGCGTAACCCGGCGCCACCAGCCCGTACACCCGGCCGGCGAGCTGCGCGCATTCCCCGACAGCGAAGACGTTCGGGTCGCTGGTGAGGCACTGGTCGTCGACGACCACCCCACCGCGCTCCCCCACCGTGAGGCCGCATTCTCTGGCCAACTCGTCCCTCGGCCGTACGCCGGCGGAAAACACCACCAGGTCGGCGGCCAGCTCGGTGCCGTCGGCGAAAGCCAGCCCACGTACGCGGACATCGTCATCGACCAGAACGCTTGCGGTCTGACTGGAAAGACGCAGCCGGACGCCCAGACTTTCCACGTGCCGGCGCAACATCTGTCCGCCGGCCTCGTCGACCTGTTGCGGCATCAGCCATCCGGCCATCTCCACCACATGCGTTTCCAGGCCCAGCGACCGCAACGCATTGGCCGCCTCCAGGCCCAGCAGCCCGCCGCCGACCACCGCACCGACGCGCCGGTCCGCCGCGTAAGCGCGGATCGCGTCGAGGTCGTCGATCGTGCGGTAGACGAACGCACCGGCAGCATCCCGGCCGTCGATCGGCGGTACGAACGGCCGCGAGCCGGTGGCGAGTACCAGCACGTCGTACGGGACGTTGCGGCCGGACCCGGTGACGACCAGCTGGGCCTGCCGGTCGACGCTGACCGCGACCTCGCCCAGCAGCAGCTCAGCCGACCCGGTGGCGCCGATCGGCAGCGTCAGGCTGTCCGGGTCGCCGCTGGCGAAGTAGCCGGACAGATTGACCCGGTCGTACGCCGGCCGGTTCTCCTCGCCCAGCACCGTCACGGCCCAGTCCGACCGCTCGCCGAGCGCGTCCACCAGCCGGTGCGCGACCATCCCGTACCCGACGACGACGAGCCGGCGCGACGATGAGGTGCGGAGGGGGGCCATGTCGACCCACTTTCCCGGACCGATGTAACACCGCTGGTTCCGCTTTGTTGCGGCCCCGGTACCGGAAACTCACGCGGTGACGACGGTCACCGTGATGCCCGCGTTACACGCGCGTAGCAAGACCGCAAAGGGCCACTAACCAGCGTGCCGGACTATCGGCCTAATGGCGCATCCCGACAGCTCGACCGCAGCGCGCGACCTGCCCCCGCTGGCCGGCTTCACGGTGGGGGTCACCGCCGCGCGTCGCCGCGAGGAACTCACCTCGCTGCTGACCCGCCGGGGGGCCACCGTGATCGAGGCACCGGCGGTGAAGATCGTGCCGCTGGCCGACGACACCGCGTTGTGGCAGGCCACCCAGGCCTGCCTGACCGGGCCGCTGGACTACGTGGTGGCGTCCACCGGGATCGGGTTCCGCAGCTGGCTGGAGGCCGCCGACGGCTGGGGCGTACGAGCTGACCTGCGGGAACGGATCAGCCAAGCGCGGTTGTACGCGCGGGGACCCAAGGCGGTCGGCGCGATGCGGTCGATCGGGCTGGCGGACGTGTGGTCGCCGCCGTCGGAGTCGTCGGCGGACATGCTGACGCGGCTGCTGGCCGAGCCGCTGGCCGGCCGCCGCGTCGTCGTACAGGAGCATGGCGCGCCGATGCCCGACTTCACGTCCGCGCTGCGGGCCGCCGGCGCCGAGGTCATCTGTGTACGCGTCTATCGCTGGGCGCCGCCGGACGATGTCGCGCCGCTGCGCAAGCTCGCCCAGGCCGTCGCGTCGGCCAGCATCGACGCGATCACTTTCACCAGCGCGCCAGCGGTGTTGACGCTGTTGGACGTGGCCGCCGACAGCGGTCACCTGGACGGCATGCTGGCGGGCCTGCGCGGTCCCGTCGCGGCGGCCTGCGTCGGCCCGATCTGCGCCGGGCCGCTGCGTGAGCACGGCGTCGAGTGCGTGATCCCCGAGCGGTCCCGGCTGGGCGCGCTGGTACGAGTGCTGACCGACCAGCTGAGCACAGAACGGACGCGACTCGTCCGTACGTCCAACCACGAGCTGCGGATCCGCGGCAGCGCGGTGGTGGTGGACGGCGTACCAGTGCGGCTGTCGCAGCGCTCGGCGGCCGTGCTGCGTGCGTTGGCGGTCGACCCCGGCCGCGTCCTCACTCGTGCGGAACTGCTGACCCGGGCCTGGCCGGACAGTCCGGGTGAGGAACACGCGGTGGAGACCACCATCGGGCGGCTGCGGGAGGCGCTCGGGCCGGCCGGCGCCGCTATTCAGACGGTCATCAAACGCGGCTATCGGCTCGCCGGTCATTCTCACAGCGTGAATTCGGGGCCGTGAACGGAATTTATTCACCCTGACACCTGGATTTACGTCCGGGCAAATTGATGATTCTAGCTTTAGCGGCACCCGCTCTAGGAGGTTTTCATGAGTATCGCCGCGCAGACCGCGCCGGACGCCGGACGGTCCCGGCTCGGTGGTCGCTGGATCGAGCACTGGACACCGGAGGACCCGGATTTCTGGAAGAACATCGGCGCCAAGGTCGCCAACCGCAACCTGTGGTTCTCGATCCTGACCGAACACATCGGCTTCTCGATCTGGTCGCTGTGGTCGGTGATGGTGCTTTTCATGGGACCGAAATACGGTTTGAGCGTCGCGGACAAGTTCTACCTGGTTTCCACCCCGACGCTGGTCGGCGCGATCCTGCGGCTGCCGTACACGCTCGCGGTGGCCCGGTTCGGCGGCCGGAACTGGACCATCATCAGCGCCGGATTGTTGTTGATCCCGACCATTCTTTGCGCCATCGTGCTGCGGCCCGGGGTGTCGTTCAGCACCCTGCTGATCGTGGCCGCGGTGGCCGGGGTCGGCGGCGGGAACTTCGCCTCCTCCATGACCAATATCAATGCCTTCTACCCCGAGCAGAAGAAAGGCTGGGCGCTTGGCCTGAACGCCGGCGGCGGCAACCTCGGAGTGGCGGCCATCCAGCTTCTCAGCCTGGGCGTCATCGCCTGGAGTGGCACGACCAGCCCGCACATCATCCTGTACGTCTACATTCCGCTGATCGTGGTCGCGGCCGTCTGCGCCGCGCTCTTCATGGACAATCTCTCGTCCGTACGCAATGACACCAAAGCACTGAAAGAAGCCGCTTCCGATCCGCAGACCTGGATCATGTCCTTTCTCTATATCGGCACCTTCGGCTCGTTCATCGGATACAGCTTCGCTTTTGGCCTGGTGCTGCAAAACCAGTTCGGTCGTACGCCCCTGCAGGCCGCCGGCATCACGTTCCTCGGCCCGCTGGTCGGCTCGTTGATCCGGCCGGTCGGCGGCCGGCTGGCCGATCGGCTCGGCGGCGCGAAGGTGACGCTGTGGAATTTCCTCGCGATGGCCGTCAGTGTCGTGGTGATCGTCGGGGCCTCGGAAATGAAGTCGCTGCCGGCTTTCACTGTCGGCTTCCTTGCGCTGTTCTTCTTCTCCGGCCTCGGAAACGGCTCCACGTACAAGATGATCCCGGCGATTTTCCGGGCCAAGGCGTTGACCCGCGAGGAATCCGGCGACCAGTTGTTGTGGGCCCGGCGAATGTCCGGCGCGGTGATCGGCATCGCCGGCGCGGTCGGCGCGCTCGGCGGCCTCTTCATCAACCTGGCCTTCCGACAGTCGTTTCTGACCGCCAAGAGCGGCATGCCGGCCTTCGTCGCCTTCCTGGCCTTCTACCTGATCTGCATCGCCGTCACCTATTTCGCGTACGTCCGGCAGCCCTCGACCACAACGACCACGGAGCCACTCTTCGCCAAAATCTGACCAAACAGAGTCGAGCCCCCGTAGCAACTGCTACGGGGGCTCTTCCGTACGCGGAGGGAGGAAAAATCACTCCCCCTCCATTTCTAACGTATATCGCACGGGGGGGCTTGCGGCAAGACCCCGGTCGTGCCGCAGAATCGTCCATCGAGGCCACCGCCAGCGGCGGCTTCTCTCGAAATGCACTCTCAGATCGGAGCGTAGTCCCCTGACCACCAGCACGTTTGAGCTTCCCGACACCCTCGCCGCCAAGGCCGACCCGGCGCTGATCGGCGACGACGACCAGCATTTCGCGGCCATCGCGGCGAGCATCGAACAGTCCATCGCCGAGCTGGCCGAACTCCTCGCCACCGAGTTGAAGGCACCCGGTGGCGCCGGTCAGCAGGCGATGGACCGGGACCTGGAGATCCGCCGGCTAGGCGCTCGGCTGCGTACTCTGCGGCGCTTCGGCCAGGACCTGTGCCTGGGCCACATCGTCAGCGCGGAGCATCCCGACCCCGTCTACATCGGCCGGCTCGGCATCACCGACACCACCGGTCGCCGGCTGCTGCTCGACTGGCGTACGCCCGCCGCCGAACCGTTCTTCGGCGCGACCCACGCCCACCCGATGGGGCTGGTCAGCCGCCGCCGGTATCGCTGGACCCGCGGCCGGATCACCGACTACTGGGACGAGGTGTTCACCCCCGAAGGGCTCGACGGACACCGCGTCTCGCTGGACGACCAGTCCGCTTTCATCGCCAGCCTCGGCCGCAACCGATCAGCCCAGATGCAGGACGTGTTGGGCACCATCCAGGCCGACCAGGACGCGATCATCCGGGCCGGCTCCAGCGGCGCGCTGGTGGTCGACGGCGGCCCTGGTACGGGCAAGACCGTGGTCGCCCTGCACCGCACGGCATACCTGCTCTACTCCGACCCGCGCCTTGGACACCGCCGCGGTGGCGTGCTGTTCGTCGGTCCGCACCAGCCCTACCTCGCGTACGTCTCGGACGTGCTGCCCAGCCTCGGCGAGGAGGGCGTACAGACCTGCACCCTGCGTGACCTCGTCACCGAAGGTGCCACCGCGGCAGTCGAGACCGACCCGCACGTGGCCCGGCTGAAGTCGTCCGCGGACCTGGTGAAGGCGATCGAGGCGGCCGTCGCGTTCTACGAGGAGCCGCCCACCGAGGGACTCGCGGTCTCCGTCGACGGCGTCAAGATGCAGCTGACCATCCGGGACTGGGCCGAGGCGTTCCAAGCACCCGATCCGGGCACCGCACACAACGACGCCCGCGCGCAGATTCTGGAGGTGCTGGTCTCGATCCTTATGGACAAGTACAAGGGCGATGCCTCCGAGGACCAGCTCCGGAAGTCGCTGACCCGCAACAGGGAGTTGCTGACGACTCTGAACGGCGCCTGGCCGATGCTCGAGGCGGCTGACCTCGTCGGTGACTTGTTCTCCGTACGGGCCTACCTGCGCAAATGCGCTCCCTGGCTCAGCCCCGAGGACGTACAAGCGCTGCAGCGCCCGGATCCGCGGGCGTGGACGGAGTCCGACCTGCCGCTGCTGGACGCGGCCCGGCAGCGGCTCGGCGACCCGGCGGCGGCCCGGCGGGCGATCTGGCGCAAGGCCGAGCTCGCCGCCGAACGCGAGCGGATGTCCCTCGTCCTGGACGACCTGATCGGCTCCGACGATGACGGCGAGGGCGCACTCACCATGCTCCGCGGCGACGACGCGAAGAACACGCTGGTCAACGAGACGATCCTGGCCGTCGCCGACCCAGACGTACTGGCCGGCCCGTTCGCGCACGTCGTGGTGGACGAGGCCCAGGAACTGACCGATGCCCAGTGGCAGATGCTGCTGCTGCGCTGCCCGTCCGGGAGCTTCACCATCGTCGGGGACCGTGCCCAGGCACGGCACGGATTCTTGGAGTCTTGGGAGGAACGGCTCAACCGGATCGGGCTCGTGCGAATCAAGATGGCGTCGCTGAGCGTCAACTACCGAACGCCGGAAGAGGTGATGGCCGCTGCCGAACCGGTCATCCGGGCCGTACTCCCCGACGCCAACGTGCCGACCTCGATCCGCAGCAACGGTCTCCCGGTCGTCCATGGAGCCGTCTCGGAACTGGACGCGGTCCTGGCCACCTGGTTCGCCGCGCACTCCGAAGGGATCGCCTGCGTTATCGGCGATCCCACCTTTGAGGCGACCTCGCGCGTACGGTCGCTCACCCCGGAGCTGTCGAAGGGCCTCGAATTCGACCTCGTCGTCCTCATCGACCCGGAGTCGTTCGGCGACGGCGTCGAAGGAGCGGTGGACCGCTATGTCGCGATGACCCGCGCGACGCAGCAGCTCGTTATCCTCACCAGCTCCTGACGATTTCGAATGCTGCTGCTCGCCGGTTCTTGTCCACGAGCAGCAGCATTCTCTGCGGCACGCCGCCGCCTGTGCCCGCGCCCAGGGTTGGACAAAGTCCCGCACTCGGCGCCCAGTGCGGACCAGAGTCCCGCGCTCGCCGACGGCACCCGACAGAGCCGGCTCAGCAACCACCGCACGCAGCGGGTTGAACGCGCGCTTATCTCGCGCGCGCGTTCACTTACGTAATGAAAACCCGCCACCCACCCCCCACCCTTCTGAAAGGGCGGGGGCTCAAAATGTCACCTCAGTACGACAGTTTCGCGCCGCACCCTATGTAGCGGCGGTTGAGAGGTCGAAGGTGATCCGGTGGATCGACCCGATCACGGGGTTCGAGGTCTTATGCGTGAATCCGGGTGAGCGCCGGCACCGGGACGCCGGTGTCGCCGGCGGCGGTGAGGTATCCAGCGAAGGCGTCGATGTCCTGCGCGCCGCCCAGCGGGGAGGTGCCCTCGTTGAACACGGTGAACCCGTCGCCGCCGAACGCGAGGAAGTTGTTCATCGTCACTCGTACGCTGCTGGTCGGCGTCAGCACTTGGCCACCGATCCGGATTTCCCCGATCTTGCCGGCACAAGTGGTCGCTGACGGGATCGACTGGTACGAGATCGTCGACGAGATCTGCAGGGTTTTGGACGTGAGCTGACCGCCGCAACCAACGAACTGCTGCTCCAGCACGCGGTGCACCATGTCACCGGTCATCGTCTTGGTGACCAGGCTGTTTCCGAACGGCTGCACGGTAAACGCCTGGCCGTACGTGATGGTGCCACCGGGCAGGTCCGCCCGTACGCCGCCGGGATTCATGAACGCGGCTTGCGCGGCGCCCTTGTCCGGTGCCGAGGTCGCGGCCAGTTGGGCGTCCGCGATCACGTCCCCGAGCGTGGTTTCGCCCAGCGTGGTGGGAGTGCGGGTCAGATCGCCCTGCGTCTTGCCGATGATCCGGTTGGCCAGCGGCGCGGACGCGTCCACATACTGCTTCACGATCGACGCGACCTTCGGGTCGGCCTTGGACGGGTCGTCCTGCCGTACGACGCCGGCGCCGGGGGTGTTGAGCGCGTTCTGCACCACCGAGTTGGTCGCGTCCGCGGACACCAGCTGCCCGCTGAAGTTGTCGACTTTCAGGGTCAGGTCGCTCAGGATCCGGCCGTACGAGGCGGCGCTGGTGATCAGCCTGGTGACGCCGTTCGTGGTGATCGTGCAGCGATATTCGGCGTGCGTGTGACCGGAGATGATCACCTTGATGGACGGGTCCAGTCGCTGCGCGATCTTCTCGATGTCACTGCCGGCGAGGTTGCCCGCGCAGCCGTTCGGGCCGGTGACCGTACCGGTCTGGTAGCCACCCTGGTGAATGACCAGCACCGGCACGTGGACACCCTTGCGGGCCAGCTCGCGGGCGGCCTTGTTCGCCGCGTCCGCCTCGTCGACAAACGTCAGACCCGCGACGCCGCTCGGGGTGACGATGGTCGGCGTCGACTGCAGCACCTCACCGATGAAACCCACCGAAACCGGGATTCCCAGCGTGGAGGGGAAACGTTTGATCCCGTACGCCGGGAAAAGCGGCTTTTTGGTCGCGTTGTTGATGACGTTCGCGGCCAGATACTGGAAATCCGCGCCCGGGTAGGTGTTGGTCGACCGCGGCTTGCCACCGGGATAACGCGGTGGCAACGCGTACGGCGCGGCCGTGCAGGCGGTCGCGCCGCAGCCGCCATTCTGGATGCGAAGCAACTCGTCCTTGCCCTTGTCGAACTCGTGGTTCCCGACCGAGGAAAAGTCCACATTCATGAAGTTGGTGACGACAGTTGCCGGTTCTTCCCGGAAAAGACCATTCACCAGTGGGCTGGCGCCAATGTTGTCGCCGGCCAGCACAGTGGCCTGGCGCGCGCCGTACTGACGCTGCTTGGCCTCCACCGCTTTGGCCAGATATGCGGCGCCGCCGGCAAATTGGCCGTAAATGGTGAGACCGGTCGGTTCGAGGTTGCCGTGGAAGTCGTTCCAGGACAGCAGATGCACGTCGGTCGTACGGCCGGGCCAGCCGTGACCCCAGGTGACCGACACTTTGTCGGAAAGCGTGTTGGCGCCGGAAATGCTGACCGCGTCAGCGGGTTTGGCCGTCGAAACGGCCAGCGGTGCGGCGATGACCGCGCTCACCGCCGCGACAATCAGGCCCGCGCGGGCGATCCGGGAACGCAGGATGGCAACGATGACGATCTCCCTCAACAAAGGCTAACTGTCCAGGCCGTGACCAGGCGCTAGCGTACGCGTGCGAGGGGCTTTGGCGGCGGGTTTTGGCCGGGAAGCCGACATGAAATCTTGGCGACCGGGGGCTGCCTGCCGATTGACGGTTTATGCAGCTAGATTGCCCGCTGTGGGAAATGTCTTTTCAGCGGTGGCCCGGCGGCGGTCCGAGTTGGGGCTCGTACTCGTCGCTGTGGTGGTCGTCGCGGCGGTGCTCTCGCGGCCGGCGTTGACCGGTTTGCTGGCTCAGCCGGCGGCGGCGAACTGGGCGACCGTCTTCGTCGCGATCGCGATCCAGGCGCTGCCGTTTCTGGTTCTGGGAGTGACGATCAGCGCCACCATCGCGACCTTCGTGCCGCCGACCGCGATCGCCCGACTGCTGCCCAAGCGGACGGCCCTGGCCGTGCCAGCGGCGGCGCGCTGCCGGGCTGCGAGTGCGGCTCGGTGCCGGTGGCGGCCCGGCTGGTCGCGGCCGGGGTGACGCCAGCGGCCGCGTTGGCCTTTCTGCTGTCGGCGCCGGCCATCAACCCGGTCGTGCTGGTCGCGACCGCGGTCGCCTTCCCGCGCAACCCCGAAATGGTCGCCGCCCGGCTGATGGCGAGCCTCGCGACCTCGGTCGTGGTCGGGTTGTTGTGGATGGCGCTGGGCCGCGACGAGTGGCTGGCCAAACTGCGTTCCCGGCCGGCCTCGCACGGCTCGAAGGTGGCCGTTTTCTTGAGCACCGCGCAGCACGATTTCCTGCAGGCCGGCGGATTCCTGATTATCGGCGCGGCCGCGGCGGCGACAATGCAGACCGTACTTCCCAAGCAACTCGTCAACAATGTCGCCGGATCGGGACTGCTGTCCGTACTCGCGCTGGCGGTCCTCGCGGTTTTACTGTGCCTGTGCTCGGAAGCCGACGCGTTCGTGGCCGCCGGCCTGACCCAGTTCTCGCTGACCGCGCGGTTGGCTTTCCTGGTGATCGGGCCGATGGTCGACCTGAAACTTTTCGCCCTGCAGGCCGGCACTTTCGGGCCGCGGTTCGCGTGGCGGTTCTCGGCCACCACCTTTGTTGTCGGCATCGCTTGTGCGGGCCTGATCGGATGGTGGCTGCTGTGAGTGAGGACGTACGAGCGACGACTGTCTTGTTGGTCGGGGCGATGCTCATAAAGCTGTTCATCACCGACGCGTACGCTCGCTATGTCCGCGTCGGGATGGGCTGGTGGCTGCTGGTCGCCGGGATCCTGCTGGTCGCGCTCGGTTTGGCCAGTGTCGTACGCGTGCTGCGCCCGGCGACGCTGACAGTGCATGACGACGATCACAACCACTCGCTGCGCATTGGCTGGCTGCTGCTTGCGCCAGTGGTCGCGCTGCTGCTGGTCACCCCGCCGTCGTTGGGCAGTTTTGGCGTCGACCGCAATGCGGCCGTCTCGGTCACTTCCGGTGGGCGCACCTTCAGCACGCTGCCGGCCGGGCCGCCGGTCACCATGACCTTGCTGGAATACGGCGAGCGGGTGGCGGACCAGCACGGCGCGAGTTTCGGCTCAGTTTCGGTGCGGCTGACGGGATTCGTGGTCGACGCGGGTGATTCCGCCGGGTTCCGGATCGCCCGCTACCAAATCGCGTGCTGCGCGGCCGACGCGGTCGCCTCGGTCGTACGCGTCACCGGCGCGCCCGGCGACCGCCCGGCCCGCGACCAGTGGGTCACCATTGTCGGCGGATTCCAGCGCTCCGCCGACGACATGCCGCAAATCGCGGTCACCGGCGTCACGCCCATCTCCGCGCCGCCGGACCCGTACGAATAGCTCTTTTGGTCTTACGAGGTCAGCACGAAAGTGAGCGTGGTTACGGTATCCGGCCGTCGACCGGAAGAGTGGGCACGTCGACTGTCACCGTGCCGGGGTATTTCAGGCCACTGCCGGTGTTGAGAACGACGACGTTTTCGTCCTCGGCCAGCCAGTTGGACGCGCGTAGCTGTTCCACGGCCGCGAAACAGGCCGCGCCTTCCGGGCAGACGAATGCGCCCTCGGCGCGGGCCACCGCGGCCTGCGCGGCGAGCAACTCCTCGTCGGTGACCGCGATCGCGGTGCCATTGGTGGCTCGTACGGCAGCCAACACCAGGAAATCGCCCAGCGCCTTGGGCACGGTGATGCCGAAGGCAATGGTGTAAGCGTCTGGAAAAGCGGTGCTCTCGGCCTTCCCGGCGTGGAATGCCTCGACGATCGGCGCGCAGCCGGTCGACTGGACCGCGACCAACCGCGGCAAGTCACCGGTCAGCCAGCCCAGCTCACGCATTTCCAGCAGCGCCTTGTAAATTCCGATGATCCCCACACCCCCGCCGGTGGGATAGAGGATCACGTCCGGCGTCCGCCAGCCGAGTTGCTCGACGATCTCGTAGCCCATCGTCTTCTTGCCCTCGATGCGATAGGGCTCCTTCAGGGTGGACACGTCCTGGTAGCCGCCCCGGCCGGCGACCGCGGCGGCAATCAGTTTTCCGGCGTCGCCAATCAAGCCGTCCACCAGATAGAGTTCGGCGCCGGAGACGACACATTCCGTACGAGTGATTTCCGGTGCGTCCACCGGCATCGCGATCAGGCTGCGAATGCCTGCGCGAGCCGCATAGATCGACCAGGCCGCACCGGCGTTTCCGTTGGTCGGCATGGCAATGCCAGTGACACCCAGCTCGGCGGCCCGAGACACTCCGACGGCCGCTCCGCGGGCTTTGAAGGCACCGGTGGGAATCAGGCCCTCGTCCTTCATCTTCAGCCCCGGCACACCCACCTGTTTCCCGTACGCGGGCAAGTCAAGCAGCGGAGTCATGCCCTCGCCGAGAGTCACGACATTTCCGGCTTCCCGTACCGGCAACACCTCGTGATATCGCCACAGATCCGGGCCGCGACCCGCTATCTCCTCGCGAGTGACCGTGCTGGCGACGCGCTCCAAGTCGTAACGCGCGAGCAGCGGCGCACCCACTTCCGATGTGCCCTGCACAACATCGGCGTCATACGTTTTGGACGTACGCGAACATTCCAGGTGCGACAGCGACGAATAAGCCCGCATGGCCCTCCTTCTTCTCTCGTACGTCCACCGCAACCCAGCAACATCGCCACCCCGGCGCCGATCACGATTGGTGCGGTGTCGCTCTTTGTTCAAGGCACAGCCAGCCTACTGATCAACCACAAGGTCACCGGGATTTGGCATTCCGGCGTGCCCAGGTCGCGTACGCGGCTCCGGCGATCAAAGCGGTGCCCACCAACAGGAATGTCGACGCGAACGGGAGTTGCAGTGGTGCCGGCAGGTAGAGCGGGACATACCAGAACCGGCCGTTAGTGCCGGCGCCCCGGGCGATGGAGACCAGCGGGAGCAGGCCCTGGCACAGGCCGAAGAATCCGCCGCTCAGCCAGAGAAAAATCAGCCGATGGCGCGGCTCCTGGGCGGCGACCTTTGGGGCGGCGGCCGGCGTGATTCCCTTGCGCAGCCGGGTCAACAGCTCCGGACCGCGGCGGCGCAGCTGCCCGGTCGCGAACAGGCCGCCGATCCATGCCAGCAGCGTGCCGGTGAGGACTCCGACGCCCGCTCCAGCCCAGCTCAACGCGCCGGAATGGGTAAGCGAGCCG
The DNA here is from genome assembly GCF_039530045.1 of Fodinicola feengrottensis. Classification (NCBI taxonomy): domain Bacteria; kingdom Bacillati; phylum Actinomycetota; class Actinomycetes; order Mycobacteriales; genus Fodinicola; species Fodinicola feengrottensis. The sequence continues at coordinate 216,433 of NZ_BAAANY010000019.1, forward strand.
GCCAAAACCGTTCCGAGAGCAGGCAGTGCGCTCACCACGGCAAGGTAGAGCAGCACCTGGGCCTGGACGATCTGACCGCCGACCGAAGTGCCGGAGTCGGCCGGGTTCGTGGTCCGCCGGTGCGGGTCGGCCTTCACGATCGGGGCCGCCACTGAGAAAACCGCGAGCAGACCGGCGCCGCCGCCGAGCAGTGCGGGCAGCCCGGCCAGGACGTACGGGATCGTCCAGGCCTGCCGTGCGATCAGGCCGCCGACAATACTCAAGGAGACACCCAAAGATCCGGCCAGAACGACCCAGGCCACCTGCCGGCCACGCAGGTCGGTCCGTTCGGTGCCCGGGACCATCATGCCCAACCACAGCGCGGTCCCGTCGGCGCCGTACCAGTTTCCGGCCAGCATGGTCATGAACACCACCGCGAGCAGCCCTATAAAGGCGACCACGAAACCGGCATGCGCGACGGATGTCAGCAGACACACGAAAACACTGGTCCAGAACGCCATCCGCACGAGCCGGCCGCGGAGGGTGTCTCGCGCGTACGAGTGCAGTTCCTTCCCCACCACCGCGGCGAACCCGGAGCCCGCGGGCCGTCCGGCGTGTACGGCCAAACCTCTCGCCGACGGCGCCAGCGTACGGCGCAGCAGCCGGGCCCACCCGAAAAGCAGGCCGGCGGCCAGCACGACCAGGCCGCCCAGTGCGGAAATCGTGACGAGCACACCGCCATCCGCGGCACCGTCGACGGCGCTGGTCGCCCAGCCAGTGGGGAGCCAGTGCACCAGCAGAGCCAGCGGTCGTGGCCAGGGCTGGACGATCCGCGGGCCGAGAATGGAGAGCGCGAGCGGTCCGAGAATCATGAAAGACACCGCGAAACCCAGCACAGCCGCCGGGATCTCCCGGCCGGGACGGGTTTTCTCGATCTCGGCGATCCCGCCGCTGAGGAGTTTGGACAGCAGCACGACGACGGCCAGCTGCAGCAGCGCGGCCGGAATCGCGACCAACCCAGGACCAAAGCCCAGCCGGAAACCATGCAACACCAACGCGCCGAAGGCGGCCAACGTGACAACCGCCGGAACGCCAACGAAAGCCGCGCCGAACAAGCCGGTGGCGAGCCGGCGCATCGGGATCGGAAGCAGCGCGAAATACTGCGGGCGCAGCGAGGTGTCGCCGCCGGTGACCATCGGACCGACGATCCAGCCGACCGTCCACATCGCGAAAGCGAGGCACAGGACGTCGCCGGCCGCGTCTCGTGACCCGACGATCAAAGTCGCGCCAGCCAACACCAATCCGACAGTGGCACCGGCGATCGTGAGCGCCGAACGGCCACCGCCGTACGACCGGCGGAGCACATCGAGCTTCAGCCGGATCAGGACGCCAACCATGCCAACCCCTCCGTCCCACCAACCCGGGCGCCGACCAGGTCGACGAAAACCGCTTCGAGACTGCTCCCCTGCCGTATGTCCGCGAGCGTTCCGGCGGCTCGCACCCTGCCGTTCGCGATCACCGCGACCCGGTCACACAACTGCTCGACCAAGGCCATCACGTGACTGGAGAACACCACCGAACCGCCGGCGACGACAAATCGCCGCAGGATCGTCCGGATAGTGGAGGCCGAAACCGGATCGACCGCCTCGAACGGCTCGTCGAGCACCAGCAATCGGGGCGCATGCAGCAAAGCCACCGCGAGGCCGATCTTTTTCCGCATGCCGGTGGAATAGTCGAGCACCATGGTCGAGTGGGCGCGATCCAGCTCAAGGACCGCCAGCAGCTCGTCGGCGCGCGCGACCACTTCGTTTTTCGGCATTCCGCGGAGCAATCCGGTGTACGTCAACAGCTCACGGCCGGTCAACCGCTCCGGCAGCGCGAGCCCGTCCGGCAGCACCCCGATCCGGCTCTTCGCGGCCACCGGGTCGGACCACACGTCGTCCCCGAAAACCTCGGCGCGGCCCTCGTCCGGCCGCAGCAGCCCGACCGCCATTGACAACGCGGTGGTCTTGCCGGCGCCATTCGGCCCGACCAGGCCGAAAAACGACCCGGCCGGCACCTCCAGGTCCAGGTGGTCAACCGCGATGGTGGATCCGAAAGTCTTGTGTAGCCCAGAAAGGCGCAAGGCAATTGTCACGACATGTTTCCTCTCAGGCTTTGGTGGCGTGGTGGAAAAGATCGACCAGGTCGCGCGCGTACGCGCGGAGGTCCAGCTCTGGGTCGGCGATCAACTGCCCGCTGACGGCGTCCAGCGCGGCCCGGATGCTGGTGGCCATCACCCGGGTGGAAAAGGCCCGGAACTGGCCGTCTTTCTGGCCGCGCCGCAGAAACTCGTCCAATGTGCCGATCGCGCCGCTCGCGCCGGAGATGTCCGGCATCAGCGACCCGTTGGCGTCACGGGCGTTCGCGAGGATGTCTCCGAGCGCCAGCAGTTGTTCGCGGTGTGCCCCGACGAACCCGAGGTTTCCTTCGATGAAGCCGCGGATCTGGCCGAAAGCATCCGGCGCGGCCTCGATATACGGCCGCATATATGCCCGGGCATTGCCCACCACATACTCGGCGACCTGCTGGATCAGCTCGTCCTTGCCGGCAAAGTGATACGAGATGACGCCCTTGCTGATGCCGGCGCGCTGCGCGATCCGGGCCAGCGAGGTCTGCCCGTACCCCACCTCGGCGATGACCTCGACCGCGCAGCTGACGATCTGCGCGCGCCGAGCCTCCTCAATAAACGTCTTCTGGTCGACTGGCTTACTATCTGGCCGCATGGCCAAAGAGTAGCACAGACGGCCAGCGCGTCCAGGGGGTCTGCCCCGGACGCAGTGGGAGGTCGTATACCGAAGGTCGCCAATGGAGATTTCGCGAGGCACGGCCGCCAACTCATCCGGCCGGCCTTCACCAGGATCACCAAACCCGATGGGCACGTACGAGCGGCCGCCTGGTTAACCGCAGTCCGAATGCAGACCGTACGACTGCGGCCGGCGGGCGGCCATCACGCGGGTGAGTTCATCAGCGGCTCGGTGGAAGGGAAAACCTTCCGCGGCGTCGTCCTGGGCGGTGGACGACAGCGGCCCGACCGGCACTGGGCCGAGGCCGCTCGGGTCTGGCATCAAGACGCTGACCTGTTCTGCGTGTAGCGCTCTAACTGCTCGACGGTACGGCATTCGCGCCGCCATTCCAGGTGCCACGAAAGGCACCACGACGGTCGGTACGCGATCGCCGATCGCCTCCGCGAGGACGGTCAGCGCGTACGTGTCGGCAATCCCGGATGCGAGCTTACAGACGGTGTTGAAGGTGGCCGGCGCGACGATAATGCCGTCGGCGCGGGCCGATCGCGGCTCGGCCTCGCGGCGGTCCCGGCTGCGGATCGGGAACAGGGTGGCGGCCTCGATCCTTTCGACGTCCATGAAATCGATGCCGGCCGGGGTAGCGATCACCTGGATCTCCCAGCCACGGGCATGTCCGATGTCGACCAGACGGCCGATCCGACGAGCTGGTGGTGCGCCGCACACCACCAGCCGGACCGAGCTCATCGCCGGCCGCCGGCCGGGATGGCCCACCGCCGACGGTCCAATCCGACCACTGGAGAAATCGACGTTCTCATTACGCGATCCCCGTTCCCGTCCGCCCCGGTCCACTGTGGACAACAAGGTTCACCTGCGGCGATTGTGCCAGCATCCCGGCTGATTGCAATCGTTTTCCCGCATGCGGAAACGGCCGGAAACAATCACGGAAAAGGTATTCCGTGTGTGTCCCGCATGATCGGCTTACGGTTTTGGACGCTCAGTGAACAAACGCCCACGGCGCGCAACTCGCTGGCCAGAAACCATGCTCAGCACACATAAAAGGCTGCCCTTAGAGTAAAGGCAAGGAGTCCGCCGGGCCGTCGCCGCGCAACAAAATGTAGAGCGGCGGGACTCCGGCGCGTCCCGATCCGGACGCTTTTTCGGCCATCACCTCGCTGGCCGTCGTCCACGCCCGCGGATCATGTTTGGCCAGTACGCCAAAACGCTCCCACAGCAACACATGCGGGGTGTCCGACAGCCACGACAAGTCACCCAGGCAGTCGGCGAGCGCGTCCCAGTTCCGCCCGAACCAGGCCGGAAACTCCAGTACCCGCGCGCATTCGTCGAGAAAGGCCACCTTGTCTTCGGTGTGCACGCCTTCCAGGATGTGCAGTTGCCAGCCGATCGGTTCCAGCTCCCGGCTGATGGCGGCCGGGTGCGCACGGGATAACCACCTGTACATCCCCGGTGGTTTGCTTCCGTCCAGCAGCGTGGCCAGCCTCGTCATGACACGATCCTCCGGAACGACGCGTAATGGTCGTCGGTGTAATAGCGCTCGGCCGGCCCGCCGGCGATGATCCGCCGGGCACCGCGGTCTCGGGAACCCGGAGTGGGCACCGTGTACTCGTGGTAGTAGCCGTTCTTCTGCGCCGGCAGCAGGTGTTCCCGGTTGTTGAAGACCACCCCGTCCTGTTTGTACGGGAAGGGGCCGCCGGCATCGATGAGCCGCAACGTCCGCTGGGCCTGCACCGGCAACCGGGCGACCGAAATCGTCCCGCTGGCGTCAGCGGCCGGCCGAGCGGCTGGCCCGCTGGCCGGCCGGGTAGCTGGTGTCGCGCAGGAGACCAGCGCGAACAGGACAAGAACAGCGGCGAGCGACAGCCGCCAGGAAGCCCTCGCCAGCACTGGTAACCGACCGTCGTTTGCGGCATGACGGGACGACAGGACGCACCCCCTTCCCCCGAGCACCGACTGTGCCCGACCCCCCGGGACAAGCACTGAGTTTCGCTCCCCTGGCGCCGCGCGGCAACCTCAGGCGAGCAGAAATTTCCCAGCGGTTTCGCCCAGCTGCCCGCTGTTCCGACCGGCGGACCGGCATGCCATCATGGACGGTCGCGCCGCCCGGCGCGAGGTTCCCGGTCCAGGCCGTTGCGGCCGAGCCAGATCCAGACCGACACGGTCAGCAACACCATCGCGAAGCCGAAGAGCAGGTCCTCCACCGGCGCGTACGCGATCCGCCAACCGCCGAACAACCGCGGCTGCGCGTCCCCCAAGATGGCCGCCGGCGCGTAGACCACCATTCGCCGGCCGGTCAGGATTCCGTTGATCAGCAACTGAAAACCAAGCGTGATCGCGTACGAGACCCACCACACCCGGCGGGTCACCAGCCGGGTCCGCAGCACGAAAAGATCGAGAACGAGCACCACGCAGACGCCGATGACCGCGGCGATCGTGTACGTCACTCGTCGCCGGCCAGCCAGTGCGGCCTGACCGCCCGTACGGCCTCAAACCCCAGGATCGCGCACGTCGGCACGATCACGAAGAAGAGCAGCTCCTCGATCGGCAGCCGACCGGGCAGCACGATCCCGGTCAGCTGCCTCGGGTCGTACGACCAGTGGCCGGCCGCGATCGCCGCGATGTCCCAGAGTCCGAAGAGAATCAGCGTCGGCAGCAACGAAAGCACCAGCCGCCGCCAGCGCCGCAGGACATTCACCTTCAGCAGCGGCTCCAGCCAGAGCGCACCGATCAGGCACAAAACCAGCACGGCCACGTACGACAGCCGCAGCCACATGGGCTAGAAGCCGAGGGCTTGGGCGCGCCGCTTGATCTCGGTGCCGCGGTTCTCCGCCAGCGCCTGCGCGGGTGTGCCGGGCAGGCTGTCGTCCGCGGTGAAGAGCCAGCGGATGATCTCTTCGTCGTCAAAGCGAGCGTCATCCAGCAGCGTCAGCACCCCCGACACGTGCTTGACGACCACCCCGTCACCAATCAGCTGCGCGGGCACCTGCATGAACCCGCCACGGCGGACAGCAACCAGCTTGCGGTCTCGAATGAGTTGGTGGACTCGGTTGACGGGAATCTTCAGCAGCTCGGCCACGTCCGGCAGCGGTAACCACTGCGCTGGCTCGCCGACACTGCCCGGTACGGGATCGGCCGAATCCGGCATAACCGTCGAATCCGGCCGGGAAACCTCGGCATTCATACGTTCACCTTGCCATAAGCACATTCGCTCAGTAACAGGCGCGCGGCGTGTCGAGACGGCTGTCGACCCCGCCCGTATCCTGAGCGGGTGAACAAGACGGTCGCCGATCCCCTCCTCGGGGCGGTGCTGGAAGAGCGCTATCGCGTCCGCGGGATGATCGCCCGCGGTGGGATGGCGACCGTCTACCACGCTCTGGACGAGCGGCTGGAGCGTACGGTCGCGGTCAAGGTCATCCACCCCGCGTATGCCACCGACCCGTCCTTCGTGGAGCGGTTCGGCCGGGAGGCGCGCAGCATCGCCCGGTTGTCCCACCCGAACGTGGTGGCCGTCTACGACCAGGGCAGCCACAACGGGCTCGCGTTCCTGGTGATGGAGTATGTGCCGGGTCGTACGCTGCGCCAGCTGCTCACCGAGCGCGGCAAGCTGGCCCCGGAAGAGGCCATCGGCGTGCTCGGGCCGCTGCTGTCGGCGCTGGCCGCCGCGCACCGGGTCGGCATGGTGCACCGGGACGTGAAGCCGGAGAACGTGCTGCTCAGCACCGACGGCACGGTCAAGGTGGCGGACTTCGGGCTGGCCCGGATCGCGGAGTCCAGCCGGGCCACCTCGACCAAGGGCGTCATGTTCGGCACCGTGGCGTATGTGGCGCCGGAGATCGTCACGGTCGGTACGGCCGACCCACGCGCCGATGTGTACGCGGCCGGCATCGTGCTCTTCGAGATGCTCACCGGCCAGCCGCCCTATCGCGGCGAGACGCCGGTTTCGGTGGCTTATCAACACGTGCACGCCGAGATGCCAGCGCCCTCAGAGCGGACCAAGGGGGTGCCGTACGCGCTAGATGACCTGGTGTTGCACGCCACCCGCCGGGAGCCTGGCGCCCGCCCGAACGACGCCGGCGTGATGCTGGCCGAGCTCCGGGACGTGGTCAGCGACCTCGCGATGACGGCCGTGCCGCCGGCCATCGAGCCGCCGGCGCCCCGCTGGGAGATGCCCACCGAGGCGGTGCCGCGGGCCAACCTGGTCTCCAGCCCGCCGGCCGCCACCAACGCCCCCGAAAATCCGAGCGCCACCGGATCTGCCGGGGGCGCTGTGTCCGCGCACGCGCCCGTCCCCGAGCCGTACAGCTATGACGAAGGCCCCAGCGCGCCGCCGCGGCTGAGCGCGCTGCTCAACGCCATCCCGCCGCAGCGCCGGCGGCTGATGGTCATCGCGGTGATCGCGGTGCTGGCGCTGTTTGTGGCCGTCTTCGGGTGGTGGCTCGGCGCCGGGCGGTACGTGGCCGCGCCGAGCGTGGTGGGGCTGACCAAACAGGCCGCCGAGACCAGGCTGCACGGCGGCGGGTTCGAGGTCGGCTACGACACCCCCCAGTTCAGCGAGAAAGTCGCCAAGGACGCGGTGATCAGCCAGGATCCGGACGGCGGCGGCGACGTGGTCGGCGGCGGCACGATCACGCTGGTGCTGTCCAAGGGCCCGGAGCGGTACGGCGTGCCCAACGTGGTCAACCAGCCGCAGGCCGCCGCGGTCTCGGCATTACAGAACCTGCACCTGAACGCGCAGGTCACGCAGGCGTACGACAGCAAGATCGCGGCCGGCAACGTGGTGTCGACGGACCCGCCGGCGGGGACCCAGCTGCACCGGGACAGCAACGTCAAGGTGGTCGTCAGCAAGGGCGCCCAGCCGGTCCAGCTGCCGAGCCTGATCGGCCAGGGCTACAGCAGGGCCAGCAGCACGCTCAGCGACCTCGGGCTGAAGGTGACCGTCAAGCGCGAGTTCAACGCCACGTCGCCGGCCGGCACCGTGCTCGCGCAGGATCCGGGCGCATCCACGGTGGCCAAGGGCAGCACGGTCACGCTCACCGTGAGCAAGGGCCCGAACGTCGTCACCGTCCCGGACGTGCGCGGCCTCTCGGCCGCCGACGCGAGCGCGAAGATTCGACAGGCCGGGCTGGTGCCACAGATCCAGACCCTCCCGGGCGGCGGCGGACAGGTCTTCAACACCTCACCCGCGCCCGGCAGCCAGGTGGCCCCAGGCAGCACCGTCAATTTGTACGTTTTCTAGTTTAATTCGGCATTCCGGGGCTATTTCCGCTGCCAATTGCTGAGAGTCGACTGAGCGCGTCAAGCACACCTAGGAGTTTTCCCCCACGATAGAGACGCTCCACTCCTACTACGGGTGGAGAGCGATGTAAGCCCGAGGGGTGGCGTACTCATCACGCCGCGCTGAGACAATTCCATAAGACCAGCTCGAATGCCGGTGCGTGCCGCCGAATCCCACGTCAACGATGACGATAGAAGAAAGCATCCATCCATGTCCTTCCTCGCCAGGCTGAGCCTCGCTTACCGCAGTCTCGTCGCGATCGTCGCCATCGCCGTGCTCGGCTTTGGCGTGTGGGCTGTGCCACAGCTGAAACAGCAGCTGTTTCCGGATTTGAGCTTTCCCGCGGTCAGCATCTCGACCGCCTATCCGGGCGCCACGCCGACCATCGTCGAGCAGCAGGTGTCCATCCCGATCGAACAGGCGGTTCGCGGCGCGAAAGGGGCGAACAGCGTCACCTCCACCTCGAGTGCTGGTTTTTCCAGCGTTCAGGTGGAATTCGACTTCGGCACCGACATTGACAAGGCCGTCGACGAGCTGCGCGGCGATGTGGCCAAGATTTCCCAGCAGCTGCCGCAGAACCTGGATCCACAGATTCTTTCCGGCAGCACCGACAGCATTCCGGTGGTGGTGCTCGCGGCCACCAGCAGCAGCGGTGACCAGCAGGCGTTGGCCCAGCGGATCAAAAACAACGTGCTGCCCGACCTGCAGGGAATTCCGGGCGTACGGGAAGCCAACCTTTCCGGCGTACGGGACCAGCAGGTCACCATCACGCTTGACAAGAAGAAGATGGACGACCACGAGGTGTCGGAAAGCTCGGTGCTGAGCGCGCTTTCCGCGAACGGCATCAACGCGCCGGGGGGTTCCCTTACCAGCGACGGGAAAACGTACTCCATTTCGGTGGGTACGAGTTTTGGCTCGGTCAGCGACATCGCGAACCTCTACATCACCCGTAACCCGAAAACGCCGACCGGTGGCGGCCTGTCGGGCATCGGCCTGGGCGGCCTGAACCTGCCCGCCGGCCTCGGCGGGTTGGGCGGTCTCGGTGGCCTTGGCGGCCTGCCCGGCGGTGGACTACCGGGCGGCGGATTTCCGGGTGGTGGTGGTCACCCCAGTGGTGGTCCGTCGCGGCCGCCGGCATCGCCCACCCCGACGCCCAGCCACTCGGTGCCGCCGACCTGCGGCCCCGGCACGCTGCCGGTGACCCCGACGCCGGTTCCGTCCGGCTCCCCCTCGTGCGCGCTGTCGCCCACTCCGTCGCTGAAGAGCTCGGCTTCCACACCCGCCACCACCCCGGCTTCCACTCCGGTGGATCCGACGCCGTTGCCGCACCCCAGCAGCCCGAAGGTGGCTCCTGCCGCGTACGTGCAGTCGCTCCCGCAGGCCGGCCCGGGAGGTGCCGGCGCGGCCGGTGCTGGCGCCGGTGCCGCTGGCGCGGCCGGGGGCGGTGACCCGCGGGCGGCCGTACGCCTCGGCGACGTCGCCACCGTCAGCCAGTCCGACACCGACGCGACCTCGTTGACGCGTACGAACGGCAAGCCCAGCCTGGGCATCTCCGTCACCGCCACCGCCACCGGCAACGCGGTGCAGATCTCCAACACCATCCGGGACCGTACGAAGGACTTGGAAAGCAAGGCCGGCGGCGACCTGACCGTCATCTTCGACCAGGCGCCGTCCGTCCAGCAGTCCATCAACGACCTCGGCACCGAAGGCGTGCTCGGCCTGGTCTTCGCCGTCGTCGTGATCCTGATTTTCCTGCTGTCGCTGCGATCCACCCTGGTCACAGCGGTGTCCATCCCGATGTCGGTGATGATCGCGCTGATCGCGCTGTGGGCCGGCGGCTATTCGCTGAACCTGCTCACCCTCGGCGCCCTCACCATCGCCGTCGGACGAGTCGTCGACGACTCGATCGTGGTGCTGGAGAACATCAAACGACATCTCTCGTACGGCGAGGAGAGACAGCAAGCCGTCCTCGGCGGCGTCCGTGAGGTGGCCGCCGCGGTCACCGCGTCCACCCTCACCACGGTCGCGGTTTTCCTGCCCATCGCCTTCGTCGGTGGCATCGTCGGGCAGCTGTTCGCACCCTTCGGCGTCACCGTCACGGTCGCGCTGATCGCGTCGCTGCTGGTGTCGCTGACGGTCGTACCAGTGCTCGCGTACTGGTTCCTGCGGCCGCCCAAGGGCAGCGCCGACGACGTGGCCGCGGCCCGTGAGAAGGCCGAGGCCAAGGAGCGCCGGGGCATCCTCCCGCGTACCTATGTGCCAGTCCTGCGCTTCACTCTGCGGCACCGGTTCCTCACCCTCGCGGTGGCGCTGCTGCTGTTCGTCGGCACCCTCGCGATGTATCCGTTCCTGAAGACCAGCTTCCTGGGCAGCGAGGGACAGAACACCTTCTCGATCAGCCAGGAGCTGCCGGTCGGCACCGCGCTGAACGTCACCGACGCGGCCGCCCGCAAGGTCGAGCAGGTGCTGCACGACACCAAGGGCATCGAGTCGTACCAGGTCAGCATCGGTGGCGGTGGAGGTGGCGGCTTCTTCGGCGGCGGCGGTGGGGTGACCAACGCCAGCTACAGCGTCAGCACGGCCGAGAACGCCGACCAGGATGCGATCCAGGCGGCCGTACGGGCCGGTGTCGCGAAGCAGACCGGCGTCGGCAAGGTCACCATCAACGGCGGCCGCGGCGGCGGCACCTCGTCGGCACTGTCCGTACAGGTCACCGCGGCCGACGACGCCGTGCTGCGGACGGCCACCAACCAGGTGCAGCAGGCGATGACGGGCATCCCCGGCACGGCGGACCTGACCAGCACTCTCGCACCGACCTCCCCGCAGGTCGACGTCAAGGTGAACCGACAGGTCGCGGCCACCCGCGGGCTCACTGACCAGCAGGTCGCGCAGCTGGTCAGCGCCGCTTTCGACGGCACCAAGGTGACTACCTTCACGGTCAGCGACAGTCAGGAGAACGTGGTCGTACGCACGGTCGCCAAGCCGGCGGACATCGACGCGCTGCGCAACCTGGTGCTGACCACCGCGTACGGCGACATCAAGCTCGGCGAGGTCGCTTCGGTCAACATCGTCAACGCGCCGAACGAGATCAACCGTACGGACGGCGAACGGACGGCCACCGTCACCGCGAACACCACCGGTGACAACCTCGGCAAGATCAACGTCGACCTCAACAACCGGCTGAAGGCGCTCAAGCTGCCGGCCGGCGCGAGCTACTCGATCGGTGGCGTGAGCAAGGACCAGGCGGACGCCTTCGGCAACCTCGGGCTCGCCCTGGTCGCCGCGATCGTGCTGGTCTTCCTGGTCATGCTGGCCGCCTTCCGCAGCCTCATCCAGCCGCTGATCCTGCTGGTCTCGATCCCCTTCGCGGCCACTGGCGCGCTCGGGTTGCTGCTGATCACCGGCATTCCGCTGGGGCTGCCGGCGATCATCGGGTTGCTGATGCTGATCGGCATCGTGGTCACCAACGCCATCGTGCTGATCGACCTCATCAACAAGTACAGATCCGACGGCCTCGACATCCGGGACGCCATCCTGGAAGGCGGCCGGCACCGGCTCCGGCCGATCCTGATGACCGCGGTCGCCACGATCTGCGCGCTGACGCCGATGGCGATCGGGCTGACCGGCGGCGGGGCCTTCATCTCGCAGCCGCTCGCGGTGGTCGTGATCGGCGGCCTGGTCACCTCGACGCTGCTGACGCTGGTGCTCGTACCGGTGCTCTACTCGATCGTCGAGGGCTTCAAGGCGCGGCGGGCCCGGAAGAAGGCCGCCCGGGCCGCGCGTCGCGGTGGTCCCACTCCGCCGCCGACTGCTCCTGAGCAGCTTGTGCCGGCGATGGCCGGGCCTCCTGGGTGGGAGACCGCTGAGCAGTCTTTCGCTCCGCCTGCCGCTCCCGCTCCCGTGGTGGGCAATGGGCAGCTGACGGACGCTCAGGCTCGGGCGATCAATCAGGTCCTCAACAATCCGCATCGACCGGGTGAGGAGGGCGACACTGCCGAGTTGCCACCGACGAGGTAGAGTCGCGGTCATGCGATTTTGGTACGGCTATTTTCGACCGCCCGGTGCCGACCGGGTGGCGGAGCGCGGCGTGCCGCGTTAGCCCACCACCCTTATATTGAGCCCCGGGCCCCACTGGCCCGGGGCTTTTTTATGTCAGGAGTGGACAGAACAATGGTTATCGTCATGAGCCCCGATGCGGGCGAAAACGACCTCGCCGAGGTCGTCAGCAATATCGAGGCGGCCGGCGGGCACGCTTTCGTGTCGCGCGGTGTCGCTCGTACGATCGTCGGCGTGGTGGCCGGCGAGGAAGTGCTGGAAAACCTTCAGGTGCACGCGCTTCCCGGTGTCGCTGACGTGGTGCGGATTACCGCGCCGTACAAACTGATCAGCCGGGAAAACCATTCACAAAGATCCGTCATCCGCGTCGGCGGCGTACCCATCGGCCCCGGCACGGTCACCTTGATCGCCGGCCCCTGCGCCGTCGAAACCCCCGAACAAACCCTCGAAGCCGCCCAAATGGCCATCGCCGCCGGCGCCTCCTTGTTGCGCGGCGGCGCTTTCAAGCCGCGTACTTCCCCCTACGCCTTCCAGGGCCTGGGCGTCCGCGGCCTGGAGATCCTTTCCGACGTACGCGCCGAAACCGGCCTCCCCATCGTCACCGAAGTGATGGACGCGTCCGATGTGGACGTGGTCGCCGCGCACGCTGACATGCTGCAAATCGGCACCCGCAACATGCAGAACTTCGGCCTCCTGCAAGCGGTTGGCTCGGTCGGAAAGCCCGTCATGCTCAAGCGCGGTTTGACCGCCACGTACGAGGAATGGCTGATGGCCGCCGAATACATCGCGCAGCGCGGAAACCTGGACATTGTTCTCTGTGAGCGCGGCGTACGCTCCTTCGAACCCGCCATCCGCAACATGCTCGACGTTTCGGCCGTACCGATGATCCAATCCCTTTCGCACCTGCCGATCATCGTCGACCCCTCCCACGCCGCCGGCCGCCGCGACCTCGTCATCCCGCTGGCCCGCGCCGGCCTCGCCGCCGGCGCCGACGCCGTCATGGTCGACCTCCACCCCCACCCAGAGTCCGCCCGCTGCGACGGCCCCCAAGCCCTCACCCGTGACGAACTGCCCGCCTTGGCCTCCGCCGTCCGTACAATGGCCGCCGCCACTGACCGTACGGTCGCCGTCCCCGTACCAGCCTGACTGTTTTCCTTGGTTCGGGCGCCACAATTCTTTGGCGTCCGAACCTTTTTCTTGCAGCCACAGCAATGCTCGTACGGTGGAATCGAAGGTGAGTTCGTGAAAGTCGACTGTCACCGGCTGACCGAGCCAATCGCAAGTCTGCAACGTGTCGTGGACCTCGCTCCAAGAACCGTGATCTTCGATGTCGAGCCGCTCGTCGCGTACTGGGACACCGACGAAGCCGCTCTGCGCGCTGGCGTCAAATCTGCGCTTGAGGCGATGGCGACGATGCCGACGGCGCTGACAGTCTGTTTCGCCACCAATTCTCGCAGGCGCCTAACTGTCGCACCCGCGCATCCTGGTATTTCCGTCTCGTACGTGGCATCTGCCTTCAAGCCGTTCCGAACGGCTCTGTTTCGCGGCCTTCCACGGCCTGGAGTTGTCGTCGGCGATCAGATCGCGACCGACGGCGTTCTCGCTTGGCGGCTCGGATTTACTTTCATCCACTACCGCCCGATCCTCGCTGCCGCACCAGTCGGCCCGAAAATCATGAACGGCCTGGGCCAGGCCTTCCGCCCGTTCCTCTTCACGGCCAAAGGCTGATCACTTGATGAGAGGTCCTGATAAACGGCCACCGGCTCACCTTCCCTTGGTCATGTCTTTCCTAGCCGACTTCCGCGGGTGGTTTCCAGCTTAGGCAAGCCTATTGGCTCATGCCTCGGATTCGAGAAACATTTTCAGGGTGGCCAGGTCGCGCTCGACCCACTCCACGTCCGCAGCCAACACCTCGGCCGGCCGCCCTCTGCGGCGAGCCGTCAGCAGGACCTCGGTGCCCGTTCCATTTCCGATGGCCCGCATCGCGACAGGGATTTCCGTGCCGTCGTCGAGAAGGATGTCGTGGTCGACAACGCCGTAGTCATTCCGCTCGCTGAACCGCACCTTCGCCGCGCCCTCGGGCGTCTTCACCCTCCAGACGTCACCCTCCCGCCCGGTCACCTCACCCAACCCAGTCGCCCACTGCGGGAAATTCCCCGGCACAGCAAGAAAGTCGTACACCTCGTCGTACGAACGGTCGATCCACACACTCGGCGTACGCGCCTCGTCGCTCATGCCAGCCTCCATCTCGTCAGCATCGCCACATGATCCCAGACGACTCGCACACCCGTCTTGAACGAATCAGCCATGGTGTAGGTACTCCCCGCTGACAGTCCCCGGCGAGCGCGAAGCACCAAGTACCGGTCGGACCAGCACGCCCAGGTCAACGCCGGAGCAGCCCATCAACCAACAGGCGGAACAAGATACGTTCCGTTGCCCACCAGCGTCAACACGCCCTCCACGGCAAGCGCGTCACACTCGCGCTCCAGCAGACGCACATCAATCTCGCGTACAGATCGGTCCTCACTGAGGTAGAAACGCATGTCATAGACAGAGAAGAGATCGCCCGACAAAAACGGGAACCGTCCATTATGAGTCTGACTCGAGAATGACATCGTAGGCGTGCCCTGCGGCAGCGATCACAGCTGCCCACTCCGGCTTTCCCAAGTATTGGTCATCGGAAAGACGGTATCCGTATCGCGCAAATAGTTCCGACAGGGCTCCAGCTACTTGTTCCATCGCGTCCGCCTCACCTTCACTTTTCAACACGGAGCCCACACGGCTCCTCGGGTTGTCGAGCACGCCCAAATCTTCCAGAATCTCATAGGTTTCAGAAAGATCGTCAAAGAAGTTTTCCCTTGGATATCGCTTACCCACCCATACTTCTTCTTGATATCTGAAGTCCCTCAGGCCGTTAAGAACGCTCTTCAGTTGGTTTCGCATGTCCGGAAAGCGAACGTCAACACTCATGGAGAGCCCCAGCGCGACCAGTTGGACCATTCCGACAACGGGATATGTGCATTGACTGGATCATCCTTAATTGCACCGGAGATGGGCTGTCCGTCCCGTCCAAGAACCTTGCCCCGGACTGGACAATGACATGACCTACTTGCTAAGTCGGGTATGAACTACCCGGATCTCTTCGTCAATTCGAACGCCATTTCCCTCGTTGTTTGGATCGCTCAAACGCCAGCCGATCTTTTTACTGTTCGCCATATCTGGCCCCCATGATTCGGGGACCTTACCTTGGCCCGCGATGATCAAAATCCGTCATTTTCCAATTTCGGCCGCATCCACTTCTTCCCGCAACCATAAATCGAGCGTCTCGACAGCCACGACTAGATCATCCGTAGACATGCGCGCCCGATCAGACTCTAACAAAAAAGGTGGGTTCCCTCCGGGCCTCGAATCTATCTGGACGTCAAAATTCCGAGTCAGTGACAGAAACCAAACATTGTCATCATCACTCATATGCTTGACTGAGAGTCTCGTGACGAGCAACGCCGGAAACAACTCTCTCAGCGCTGCAAATATCCGATCAATTGGGCCCCCCACATGCTCGCCCGGCCCCCAAGCCACTTGCCCTACCGTAACCATAGCCGAACCTCGCCTTCTCCAACCTTGCCTTAGCAACCTCTCGGTTCGCCCAGTGCCTCTTGAGTGAGGCGCTCCGCCCTGGAGACCAGGATTACTACGCATGTCCCCGAGCGGGTCGCCTTCTCACGTTGTCACGTTAACGTGATTATAGGCTGATTGACGCCCCTTCGCCCCTATCGGCGCGGGAGCGTAGTCGACCGTTCCACCGCCGGCGCGAATTTCTCCCGCAGTAGTAGCACGCACGCTTCCACGTGCAACACCAGCACCCGCCTCATCGGAGGCCAGCCATTCGTCGGCGGCGGCCGACTACCTTCCGCCCGATACTCAACTATTTCCATCGCAAACTCCGATACGACGCCTCAGCCTGGTACAGAAACATCGACACTGGTTGAATGGCGACACCCTCCATGATGGAAGGCTTGCTGTCACTATCGGGGGTAAACATTCCCGACCACACGATTTGCTACTGGTGGTCTACGATTTCAAATCCAACCACCCGCCCCTCCTTCTGGACCAGCTTTCAAGAGGTCCAGCGCTAGCGCCCTTTACTATTCGCAGACCGTTTGTATCTCGTATCGCCACGCTGCGAGAGAACGCCGGCGCCAACACCTCGACCAGCATACTGTTTGGACCGCCCTCGGGATACGGGGTGATTCGATCAAAGGCAACCGACGAAAGCTCCCGAAGCCAGTCAACGTCCGACTCGACTATAATCCAAGCGTCCACCAAACGAACCCTCACCTGCGAGACACCATGCCTCAGAGTCTCTACTGCGATCATGCCCGCAAGTTCAACAGGATCATATGCGCCTGAACGGAAAAACAACCCCTGATTGCGCCTCAGATACGGAATCAGCTCAACAATTTTCAGATCCTCGGCCCGATATTCCAATTTCTCCTCCTGCTGCTCGCGGGTGGCGTCCCAGTACGGGTGGCCTTGGGTTGAGGTGATCGTCTGGACGTACCCATGGGAGTCCTTGATCGTCACATCACTGAACGCGCTGTCGGTTAGCGTCTTGATCGTTGCAGTGACCGTCTGGGCCGAGCTCTGCCCGGTCGACGGGTCGGTGGTCTGAACCTTGTCACCGACATGCACCTGAGCGATCGACACCAACCCACCGCCGGCCAGCAGCACCATCGTCGCGGCAACAAACCATTCGAACACGCCTTCACCACCGCACGACCAGCCTCATCAGCCGCAGCACGAGCTGCCGCTGGCGAACCAGCACCAACAGCCATGCACTTGGCCCTCGTAGCGGCACTACGGGGCATCGGCACTCGCCGCCGAGCCGCGGCAGCGGCAGCGGCAGCGGCTCTCCCCCACATGTCAGCAGGAGGACGATGGCGCCACGAGTGACCGAGCACCTCGCGACGTTCATTCAGGCGGTTTGGGGCCGGATGGTGTACGCCTCGGCCGATCCCTCTCAGGTTGCGTTGTCGCCATCGTCCACGACGATCCGATAGTTAGGTACCACTTCTGTTCCCGCCGTCACTCTTCGTCCGCCAGGCGGCGGTGTCGCTGGTATCGGAATTAGCCCCCAGAGGCATGATCCACACCAAAACAGTGACCTACTTCTTTGATCATCAACCGTTTTTGACAGGAAAATTAGATTTAGAAACCGCATACGGCAGTTGGGGCATTCGATATTCGCGATGGACTTTGGCGACAAATAAACGCGCTCATAGGCGTCCAGCCATTCACCGAACGGCGCCCTGTTGACAAACTCCTTCACTAGCCGACCCTCCTGACAGCTACCCGGACCGGACTCACACCGGCAAGCGACCCGACGACCACCGGTCGCCTAAACACGGCAACGTCCAGTCTGCTGCTCGCACGAAGAACCCAGGCTAGTCCCCCACGAACCAGAGAATACGATGCCCTGCTTCGGCTACAAGATCGCACATTTCTTGCAACCAGTCGAATGACTCGCCACTCGGGTTTAACACCGGGTCAGCTTCATATCTAGCGACCTCCCTGGATAGCACCTTGAGTTGACTTGAATTAAAGACCATGTCTGCCCATGGGACAATATGCCCCAGCAGCGGATAGAGAGCCAGCTCGGCCTGAAAAAACACGCCAATAGAAAGCTTGGATATCCTTGAAAGAATTTCGCCAGCCTCGGTTCTGACCTGCACGTCAATCACTACGGAACCTCCGGATGCACACCTTCCACGACATTATCTCCTACCCACACTGCAACATGCGTCTCGCCATCGAAACCGATTTCCTGGCCGACGTCGGGACACGATAACGAGCGTCTCGCTCATATTCGAGGACCCACCCGGGTGATCAGGTCCGAGGAGTATGTGGCAGCTGCCCTCTATCCATTTGAAACTCGTCACAACATTGATCCTCGAGATCTCTCCCTTCCTCCGACAAGCTCCTTTAAATTTCCTCTATTCGACCAGCATATACGGATCTTCTGGTACTATTGCACGATTACGCTCGGCCATTCTGGAAATGAAATTTCTTCTTAGCTCCGGTTGCAACTCAAGCACGAAGTGCAGTGCAACTGGATCCCGATCCAACAGGTCCCCATCTAGGTCCACCTCCTCAGCGGCCTTCACAGACCCCTGATACAGGGCAGAAACCAACAGAGGCAGATACTCGATATTGATCAGTGCGTCGACATTCTCGACTACTACTGCGATGTCCCGATCTCCATGCCAATCACCATGAAGGTTGTCGAAACAATCAATCAGAGCGTCCCAGTTGTAGCCAAAATAGGAGGGAAACTTGAGATTTACGGCAAACTCACGAAACAGATCTCGTTCCGAACGCATTCGCTCTCCGTCGACACGTCGAACTATCCCGCCCGCGTCAGATAGGGCGGCCAGGCGACTCGCAATTTCGAAGCTACGTCTCGGAGCAACTAGCACCCAAGGTGCAACCCTCTGACTGAAGTCTGGCACCGACATTGACTTACCTCACCTTCAGCGGGGATTCTCCGGATATCCCATTTCTCCGACGTAGAAGAGCGTAGCGTAGTGATCCGGCGTATAATAGCTTGCCCGCTGCCACCCTTCGGCGTAAGTAGCCTCTCGCCACCGCGAATGAGACTCCCGCAGACCTCACATTTGAGGTAACGAGTCGGTCGCATTTAGGTTCCATTCCCTATACGCCCCGCCAGATAGAGTACCCGGTTATTTGACCACCCTCTATTACCATTGAAACCCGGAACCTTCCCTATACCTCCGGGTCGGCCGTCGACGCTCGACGACATGTCGTGGGCGCGCTGTGGCGCCGGACCTCAACAATCCCCGGCCCGTCTGGACTTCCCCGACTCACTCCATGTACCCCACAGAGAGATGAATTGTGAACGAGGACAAACGCCGCCGATTTTCCTACATAGTATGTGTGAACCGTCGCGACAGTTAGATTGAAGGTGACGGCCGAGTCTTGTAGTTACGCACGACGACGACCTTGCTATTCGTTCGGTCAAATTGACCGAGATCATCACCGGGCGCCAGCCCTGCTGCCTATACGAATGTGTGTCGGGTGGTGTCCCAGTAGGGGTGGGGACTGTGCCATGAACGGTGTTTTCGGCCTGACACGCCGGGTGGAGGCAGTCAGATTGTACGTCGCAGTGTGACTCTCGTGTTCAGTGACACTCACGACGGCGCTATCGCTGCCGTCCGGTCCGCTTAGTCTGTCGCCACGCGTGACCAGAGCCGCTTGTACAAATATATGCCGACTGACATCCCAGTACGGGTGGCCTTGAGTCGATGTGATTGTCTGCACGACGCCATGTGCGTCCTTGATCGTGACATCAGTGAAGTCGCTATCTGTCAGGGTTTTGATCGTCGCGGTGACGGTCTGGACCGAGTTCTTTCCGGTCATGGGATCCGTGGCCTCGACCTTGTCACCAACGTGGACCCGGGCGATCGATACCAGCGCACCTGTCGCGAGCAGCACCATTGTCCCTGCGATGAAGCTGTTCCGAGAGCACGCCTTCGCTGCCACCTTGGCTACGGCGCGACCGGCCGACTGGACGGCCCCGCCGCCCGCGTCTTCGGCTGCGGCGCGGCCGGCGCCAGCTGCGGCGGTGCTGACCGCCGCCCGGCCCGCCGACGTAGCTGCAACACGAGCAGCGGATGCAGCCGCTCTGGCACCAGCGGCCGCAGCGCCACTCACCAACTCGCTCGCTGCCGCATTTGGCGCCGGCCCCCGCGAACGCTTCACCCACCCCGGCCGTCAAAACACCCACAGCGGCACCGGTGAGGCCGGCCATCGCCAGGCCACCCCAGGAGAACGAACCCTTACCACCATTCTCCATCGCATACTGCGTCATCGAACCCGCAGCACCCTCCAGCGCAGCACAACCAATCGACCCAGCTCCAGCCGTGACCGCACTCGGCCGCTGGCACCAGGCCCATCCCCACACGAGCCCATCGCCCTTGGTCGCGGAAGCTAGCCGCCCCAGGCAGATGTCATACTGCTTTTAATGTGGTAAGACTTCGACTCCGTAGCGCCAAAGAGAACGACAAGCGAGTCAGGTTGATACGCAATACCACTCGGTCCAAGCCTACCCAGGGCTACGGCGAAATTGACATCCGCTGCGAGTGTGAAACGAACCGCCCACATGGACTCTGGGCGGTTCTCATTCGAGACATGACAGGAAGTTGCAATGTCTACAATCTCTCGACCAATGATCGATCGCCATGCTGGATGATTCGAGACGTCAACTATATCGAGCCGATTCCGGATCTCAGAGTTCAGTTCCACGGAAGAGAGCGACAGAAATTCATCTTCGCCACTCATCTCCCACATCATTGACAAGCCCTGGCCTCTGACCTCGTTGGTGACCAGATCAATCCCATGGTCGACCTCATGTACTGAACCGTGAGCACGCCCATCCGGCCAGCTTGCATCACGCGACTGCAGATAGCGGATAGCCTCGAAGGAATCTCCGACTAAGCCAGCCAACTCCCCTGGCAGGCCACTATTCTGAGCCACATCCCCTCCTGTCGTCACGAGTGCAACCCAAAGTACCCAAACTGTCCAGCCTCATCGAATACAGCTCCGACAAAATGCTCCCCCGACATTTGTGGCGCGTTCGAGGGGACTGTGCCACGAACGGTGTTTTCGGCCTGACACGCCGGGCTGAGGTTCGGCAGGACGGACACTGTGAGTGATGGAATCTGGGGCTATGGATCCAGTGACGGTGAGTGAGAAGAAGTCGGTGCGGGGTAGGTCGCCAGTGCGGATTGGCGGGCTATCATCGACCATCACCTCTAGCTCGGCCAAGCTCCACCCACGCACGCTTCTTCGTAAGTCCACCGCCCTTCAACTTCTCCATGATCAAGAACTCCCTTGATCATAGAGAAATCCGAACCCGACGGGATGTTAAGTGCCACGACACTGTATTGGGAAAACCCTTCACCATTTATACCAAGCTCCGCGAATTGATCCAAAATTGCCCGAATTTGAGCGGCTGACTTTCCTATGCCGAGTAGAATTACGCGAATAGTACAATTGCCCGACCAATGCAATTTCTCGACCATGCACAGAACCCCGTCATGATCGCGTAAGACTCGAACCAAGTCCTCAGTTGCCAAATTCTGAGCAAACCACGGAATATTGTCGACTCGAACAATACCTGGCTCTAGAGAAACCGCCCACAATCGCTCGCTATCAACCGGTGGCCATCCCTCGTCATCCTGATCTAGCCGAACGACGATCTGGACATGGCCAATCACCTCCTCGCCTGCTCTATGTTCAACTATTTCCATCGCAACTCCAGCACGACATGTAAGCTCGGCAGACAAACATCGACGCTGATTGAATTGTGGCGGCTGTCCACGACTGGGAGGTTCGCCGCCCAGTTCGACGCCTCATAGCGCTCACTCATGGATCTTCAAGCATCACCATTACTCCATCATGAAGAACCTACTCGGATCAGCTGGGCCAAGTTTCGACTCATCGAGAGCGAGCGACGCCGCCACTATCACGCCGCCTCCATTTGTGGCACTCAGACGAAACCATCGATACTCTTCCGGATGATAAATCCCCCAACTCAGTTCTCCCATGATCAGCGGTCTCCCTCTTCTGCCACGAGACCCTCCATGTAGGTTCCAATCTGGAGATATTGGACATTCATGAAGATGATCTCGAGTCGAGTTGGCCATGTAGAGCTGATATTTGACCTAAATAGAAGCCTATTCATCCCCCCTTTGAGGACCTCCAAGTGGAAGGTCCGCTCAGGAAAGTTGACCAAGGGCTCACCAGGAGTCCGCGAATGGATTGGCAAGTAGGCCTCCCTCTTCATAGAAATCAGTAGTCCCAAGGCGGCCCGGTTGGTAAAGTTGCGCTATCTCGTAGTCAACGGCGAACCCTTGACCGGATGCACCCTTGGTAGCAGCAGTCTTTACGCGACCTAACGTCGAGCTACCTTCGACGTCATTAAACATTACAATAAATTTTATGTCCCTTATTGACAACCGCCTTAGCGAGCGAATTCTGCCACTCTGAGTCGCCCAGTAGATGTCACCCGCCAAGTTGCTCAAATGTGTCTCGGGGAACGCTCCGGCAAGAGGCGAGTTGGGTGGAAGCGGCGGTCCAGTCCATACAAGACCTTGATCGCCAGGTCTGCAAACCCTGTCACGGCCACGGCGTCTGCCCCTTCCGCGAGTGGATGCAAACTAGAGGCCTATGGGCTCGGACCATCATCTCCAAACCTTCCTCCACGGAGGCGCCTAGGCGCCATATGAGACCGGCAGAATAGGCAACCACACTGCCTGCGCTCTCGACGAATACGTGCGAATAGCAAAACCACCACCCGACCGGAAAGTAGCTTCCTCCCAAACTCTGGACCATTTCATCCAGCTCGTCGGTGTGTCTTCTGCCTGCGCCGAGCGGATCAACAATAAAGGGTTCCGCGTTTGTGAAATTAGCCCCTTGCTCGTTACTCGGCTCGATCCTTAGACCCAGCAAATCTCGAAGTAGAGAAGTCGCATGGACATTCTCCGCGTATCCGATTCCCACCATCTCGCCAACAACGGACTCGATGTCCATCTGACGACCCATGGTCCATCCGGCTTTCGCCAACGCCTCGAGAACGTCATGGTGCACTGATCCAAGATCAGACATTACTATGCTCCCGTGACGCTAACAAAGAGATTGAAGAGTACTCTCGCGCACGCCCTACAAGGTCTAGCTAGGGCGCCGTGGTCACCTATCTCGGTGTCGCTTACGTGAACGACGGTCATATTGCCACCTCTAATCGCATCTGGGCCTTCCTCTCGATAAGCCTGAGCGAGACATTGCATCTCCGCACACCCGAGGTGGGGATGGTCCAAACTCTCCAAATCGTCAGCCATACCGTCTGGGATTTCCACACCGGATTTGTTATTCGCAAGATAGGTTCGACCGGACGGGGAGGTGTACTCCGCGGCGAAGTCACCGCCAGCAATCTCGGCATTGTCTGCTTCCTGGAGCAGACCCTCAGAAGGTCCACAGTTGTGGACAAGAGTGGGCGCGCCACCGATGCGCACGTAGTACGTATGGCTACTCGCCACCGTAAGGTTGTAGGTAACGGCATGACCCGCATAGCCCCTGACACCCTCGACAATGCTGACAGCACCATCTGACTGCAGAAGGTTATCACCAGGAACGAGGAGTGCTGCTGGTACGAATGCGTGTCGGGTGGCGTCCCAGTAGGGGTGGCCTTGGGTTGAGGTGATGGTTTGGATGTGGCCGTTGATGGCGCTAGCTGAAATTCCCCACTTTTGCTAGATCATTTTCCCCAGTTGGGTGTCGT